>RFQY01000009.1 GCA_009924775.1 Paracoccaceae bacterium
CGCCGCCGCCCTGCGCGAGGCACAAGAAGAAATTGGCCTGCAGCCCGAAAACGTGCAGGTTTTGGGCACGTTGCCCAGCCATGAAACCGTAACAGCCTTTACGGTAACGCCGGTTGTTGCGCGTGTTCTGGCGCCTTTTACCCCCCGCCCGGAACCCGGCGAGGTGGACGAGGTATTCGAGGTGCCGCTGGCACATTTGGCAGACCCGGCGCGCTATGGTGTTCAGTCGCGGCGCTGGCGCGGCAGCATGCGCCATTATTTTGCGGTGCCTTGGGGGCCCTATTACATTTGGGGTGCAACGGCGCGCATTTTGCGCGGCTTGGCGCAGCGGATGCAAGACGATGCAGATCACCGATAGCTGGATACAGGCACCCGGGCTGCAACGCCTGTGCGCCATGCTGGAACAGGCCGGTTATCAGGCCTTGCTGGTGGGCGGCTGCGTGCGAAACGCGCTGATGGGCCAGCCGGTGACAGATATTGATATCAGTAGCGATGCACGGCCAGAAATAGTCTCTAAACTGGGTGTTCGTCATGGGTTCAAGGTGGTGCCAACAGGGCTGCAGCATGGCACTGTAACGCTGATTTGGCAGGGCATCCCACACGAAGTAACCACCTTTCGCCGCGATGTTGAAACCGATGGGCGCCATGCGGTTGTGGCCTTTTCAGACAGCGTCGAAAGCGATGCCAGCCGCCGCGATTTTACCATGAATGCGCTTTACGCCCGTGCTGATGGCACAGTTTTAGACCCGCTGTTGGGCCTGCCCGACCTGCGGGCGGGGCGTGTGCGGTTTATTGGCAACCCACATCGCCGTATCGCCGAAGATCATTTGCGCAGCCTGCGGTTTTTCCGGTTTCACGCGTGGTACGGCAACCCCGAGGGCGGCCTAGACGCCGAGGGGCTGGCGGCCATTGCCGAAAATCTGGCCGGTTTGGCGCAGCTGTCGCGCGAAAGGGTGGGGGCCGAGGTGCTGAAACTGCTGGCCGCGCCAAACCCTGCGCAGGCCGTGGCGGGCATGCGGGCCTGCGGTGTATTGGGCCAGATTTTACCCGGCGCCAACGATCAAAGCTTGAGGTTACTTGTGCACCACGAAGAAACCGCCGGTATTGCCCCAAACGCATTGCGCCGTTTGGCCCTGTTGGGGGGGGAAAACACCGGCGATATTCTGCGCCTGTCCAAGGTGCAAGCGCGCGAATTCCAGGCCCTAACTGGCGCATTAGAGACACAAGAAAAGATTGCAACACTGGCCTTTACCCATGGGGCCGAGATGGCTGTTTCCGTCGCGCTGCTGCGCGCTGCTGTGTTTGAACAGCCCTTTGACACGCAAGCCTTTGCGCAGGCAGAACATGGGGCGCAGGCGCGGTTCCCGCTGTCTGCCGCCGATTTGATGCCGCGGTACAGCGGGCCCGAACTGGGCCAACGTTTGCGCCATTTACAGGGGCTTTGGGTGCAATCAGATTTCACGCTAAGCCGCGCGCAATTGCTGGCGCTGGCCTAAGGGTGCGCGCATTCGCGGTTGACATTGCAGCGCTGCGGCGCAGCTTAGCAGGATGAACAAATTGATTGATCCTTTCGCTGCGGCCGAAGGGCCACCCCCCCATTCCCTGTGGCCATTTATGCGCTGGGCGCTGCGTGGTTCGTGGCCTGCACTGGGTTTGGCCACCTTTATTTCGGCTTTGGCGGGCCTGATGGAGGCGGCAACAGCGCTGATCATGGGATTGGTCATCGATAGCACCGCCGCGCGCAGCCCCGAGGCGTATTTTACGGGCGAAACATTGGTGGTTTTGGCCGCTTCGGTGGCATTTTTCATGGTGTTGCGGCCTTTGGCGTTTGGCCTGTCATCGGCGGCAAACTCTATTTTAGTGGCGCCCAATGTGAACCCGCTGGTGCTGTCGCGGCTGAACCGTTGGACATTGGGCCAAGCGGTGCAGTTTTTCGACAACGATTTTGCTGGCCGTATCGCGCAAAAGCAAATGCAAACGGCGCGTGCCTTAACCGATGTGGTGGTAGAGGTGATCAACGTGGTGGCCTTTGCGCTGGCCTCGCTGCTGGGATCTGTTTTGCTGTTGGTGGCGATCGATGGCACTGTGGCCTTGGCGTTTTTGCTGTGGTTGGTGGCGTATTTTGTGGCGATCCGCTGGTATTTACCGCGCATTCGCGAAAGGGCCGCAGCACGCGCTGGCGCGCGCGCGCATGTTTCTGGCCAAATCGTAGATACAATCACCAACATCAAGACCGTGAAATTATTTGCCCATGATGCCCACGAGGACCGCGCGGCATTGGGCGCATTGGGCCAATTTCGCCAAACCGCCCTGCATTTTGGCCGCTTGGCGGCGGGGTTTCGGTTTGTCTTGATGGGGCTGGCTGGGGTGCTGCCGGTGTTGCTGATTGGCATTACCCTGCACGATTGGTCACTGGGGCAGGCCAGCGCCGGCGATATCGTGGCGGCGGGCACTGTTTCAATTCGTATCGCCCAGATGACAGGTTGGGTAAGTTTTACGCTGATGACGATCTATTCCAATATCGGCGAGGTCGAAGACGGTATGCGCACCCTGACCCCGCGGATCCGGTTGGAAGATGCCCCTGATGCCCAACCGTTGCGCCTGAATGATGGCCAAAGCGATATTGTGTTTCAGGATGTCTCTTTTGCCTATGGGCAGGCGGCGGGCGGTGTGGATAGCATTTCGCTGGCCATCAAAAGCGGCGAGAAACTGGCCATTGTGGGCGCCTCTGGCGCGGGCAAATCAACGCTGGTGTCGCTGGTGTTGCGCTTGCACCAGCCCGAAGCGGGGCAAATTGCGATCGCGGGCCAAGATATCCAATCGATCACCCAGCAAAGCCTGCGCAGGGCCATTGGCATGGTCACGCAGGAAACAGCGATGTTTAACCGCTCGGTTCGTGACAATATCGCCTATGGGCGCCCCGATGCCAGCGATGCCGAAATCCAGCAAGCCGCCCGCAAGGCCGAGGCGCATGATTTTATCATCTCTATGCAAGATCATAAGGGGCGCCGGGGCTACGACGCGCATTTGGGCGAGCGGGGCGTAAAGCTGTCGGGCGGGCAACGCCAACGTATTGCGCTGGCCCGGGCCATTTTGAAAGATGCCCCCATTTTGGTGCTAGACGAGGCGACATCGGCGCTGGATTCCGAGGTAGAGGCCGCCATTCAAACAGCGCTAGAGCGGGTGATGCAGGGCAAAACCGTGCTGGCGATTGCCCACCGCCTGTCTACCATCGCGCGGATGGACAGGATTGTAGTGATGGATCAGGGCCGCATTGTAGAGCAGGGCACGCATGACCAGTTGCTGGCCAAATCGGGCTTATATGCGCGCTATTGGCAGCGGCAATCGGGCGGGTTTATGGGGCTGGATGCCGCAGAATAGGCGCTTAGTCTTCGTCTAGGCTGCCGTGAATTGCAAATTGTTCGATCCCGGCATTTTGCGGCTGTATCACCCGAAAAGATTCCCGCACGCCGCTTTCTGTCAGTTCGCGCGCAACGGTCAGCAGGGTGTTGGGCGCATGATCTTCGCAAAGGTCGATCATCTGCGCCAGCTCTTCTTGGGCCACGGGCTGCGCCGCCTCGACTGAGGGGGCGCCATAATAGGTAACGAAATGATGCGCCAACAGCCCGGTCAGCACTTCTACCTCGCTTTGTTCAATCGTGGTGACAGCCACAAATGTGGCGCGCCCCCCGGTTTCCAGCCCAAGCCAGCCATTGGAAAAGGCTTGCCGCGCTTTGCCGGTCAAATCGCCCTCGCCCCAGTTTGAAAACTCGAATCCACCAGAAATGCACCATTCACCGGTGCGGGCTGGGCTGGCGAAAACGCGTTGATCGCTTTCGTCGAAATGAACGGCGCGGGCAAGTTTCATATGTCTGTCTCCAGCAAGCGGGTCAACGGAACAAGGTGTGTGGTTGTGTCATCGCGCAGCAGCATGCCGAAATCTTCGTCTACGCCCAAAAACGTGCCTGACAGACCAAAACAGCTGGTCTGTTCGCCCATGCCATGGGCCAGCCCGCGCCATTCGGCATGCAGGGGGCGGTTGCCCTCGTCTTCCCAGCGGGTGATCCAATTCATGCTATGACGTGCCCATGCTTCCAGCAGCTGGGCGGGCGATACATCGGCGCAGCCTTCGGCGAAAAGCGCGGTTTGGTCGGGCGTATCGCCGGGGTTTTCGCTGGGCGGATACAGCGGCAAACGCAGGCCGATCACCAGCCAATCGGGGGCGGCACTGACATCGGCGCCAGAGGCATAGACCACAAACCCACCGCAGCGCGCGCCATTGATGCGCAGGCCCCCGTCCCATTGCAGGTGCACCGCAACCTCGGGCGGGGCAATGGCGCCCAGCGCGTTTTGAAAGCCGATACCGCAAAGTGGCAGCATCGCCATGGCCTTGGCCAAGGGCACCTCGGGCGCCAGAACCAGCCCTGCCTGCAGCTCGTGGCCCAGCAGGTTATAGGCCACAAGGCCAGCATCACAGCCCATGGTGGCACGCATGCGGGCGTGTTCCACGGCATCGGCAACCGTGGCCTCGCCCCACATCAGGGGTGGAAAGCTGATATCGTTCTGCACGGCTTAGGCCACCCCCATCGCCACCAGCGCATTGGCCACGTCGGCAAAGGCGCGGGCTTGTTTGCTGTCAGGTTGGCTGACAGTAATCGGCGCACCGCCATCGGCGGCAAGGCGAATTTGCAGATCCAAAGGTATTTCGGCCAACAGCGGCACGCCCAGCTTGGCCGCCTCTTTTGCCACCCCGCCATGGCCAAACATATGTTCTTCGTGGCCGCAGTTGCTGCAGATATGGGTGCTCATGTTTTCGATCATGCCCAGAATTGGCACTTTCAACTGTTGGAACATATCAATGCCCTTGCGGGCATCCAGCAGCGCCACATCCTGCGGTGTCGAGACGATAATCGCGCCATCAACCTTGGCTTTTTGGCTTAGGGTCATCTGCACATCGCCGGTGCCGGGCGGCAGATCAACCAGCAAAACATCCAGCGCGCCCCATTGCACCTGCATCATCATCTGCTGCAGCGCGCCCATCAACATGGGCCCGCGCCAAACCACGGCTTGGTCTTCGTTGGTCATCAAACCAATCGACATCATGGTAACCCCATGATTGCGCATTGGCAGAATGGTTTTGCCATCGGGGCTGGCGGGGCGGCCAGAGATGCCCAACATGCGCGGTTGGCTGGGGCCGTAAACATCGGCATCCAGCAGCCCCACGCGGCGCCCTTGGGCGGCCAATGCGCAGGCCAAATTTGCCGAAACGGTGGATTTGCCCACGCCACCCTTGCCGCTGGCAATGGCGATAATGTGGTTCACACCGGGAATGGTTTCTGGGCCTTTGGGCTGGGCTGGGTGGCCCAGTTTCAAATCGGGCGGCGGTGCCTTTTCGCTGTGCCCGGTCATAACGATGGCCACTTTGGCCACCCCATCGGCGCTGGCAAGCAGTGCCTCGGCTTGGTCTTTGACCGCTTGATAGGCTTGCGCCTGACTGGGCGGAATTTCCATGACAAAGCGCACCGCCCCGTCCTCGTCAACGGCCAGCGCACGCACAACGCCGCTGGCAACAATATCGCTGCCAGCCACCGGGTCGGCGATGGTTTTCAGCAATTCTAATACTTGGTCACGCGTAGCAGCCACGTTATTCCCCCGCCTTGATTTGGCCTGTCACTTCATGGGTCATGCCCAGCTCTTCGATCGTGATTTGAGCTTTTACCTGATAGGTTTTGCCGCCGGCTTGGGCATTGCGCAACGCCTCTTCGATGGCCTGTTGCGATGTGACGCCCACCTGTTTCAGGAATTTGCGCATCGACATGTTGAAATCTTCGGTCATTGGCGGTCCTTTCAGAATGGTTGACGCGCGAGGCCAAACAGATCTAGCTTTTCTGCATGGGACTGTGGCGCATTATTTTTGGTCTTTGGCTGCTGGTGGCTGTGCCCTTTGCCGCCGCCGCAGACGATAAGATGGTGCGTTTGTTCGCGCCGGCCAGTCTGGCCGACACCGGCTTGCTTGGGTATATGCTGCCGCGCTTTAGCTTGAAAACCCAAGTGCGCGTTGCCTTGGCTGATACGCCCGATGGCGCCGACGTTGTTTTGGGCGCCGAAGGGCAGGCGCTGTTTCAGGGGGTGGGCCAGCAATGGCATATGCAGCTGCGCAGCCCCGGCCATGCCCCCAGCCAGCGCTTGGCAGATTGGCTGCGCTCTGACATTGGCCAGCGCACGGTGCTGGCCTATGCGCCGCAGGGCACCGCGCTGTTCCAGCCGCCCACAGCCGCCCAGACCGCGGCGGTAGCGATGGAATTTGCCGGCGATGCAGTTCTGGGCCAACGGCTGTCGCGCGAAAAATGCAGCCGCTGCCATGTGGTGGATAATCAGACCCGAATGAGCGGCATAGGCTCTACACCCAGCTTTGCTGTTTTGCGCAGCTTGCCCGATTGGGACAGCCGGTTCGCGGCGTTTTTCGCGCTGAACCCGCACCCAGCCTTTACGATTATTCCCGATGTTACCCCGGCGTTCACCGCCCAACGGCCGTCGCCCATCGTGCCCATAACCCTGTCGTTGGACGAGCTTGAGGCCATACTGGCCTATGCCGCCAGTATCGAGGCTGCAGATCTGGGCGGGGCGCTGGTGCATCAGTGATCGCGCCGCTTGCTAAAGTAATCTTCGGTGGTGCGGGGGCGCGGCCGCTCTTTGCTGGCAAAGGGGTTATCTTCGGAATGAAACTGCGCATTCACGCGGCAATCGTCGCACATTTGGATCATCCGCAGCTTGCTGCTATCGGCAAACATGGAATGGCCTTGCAGTTTTTCGGTAATACGCTCGATCGTTGATTTCACCCCAAACAGCGCGCCGCATTCAACGCAGGCAAATGGCTCTTCCTCGTTCAAAATCTCTTGCGTCAGCGCCGCGTCGGTCAGGTTTAACCGCGGTTCATAGGTAATGGCATCTTCGGGGCAAATGGTGGCGCACAGGCCGCATTGCAGGCAGGCATCTTCCTGAAACCGCAGTTGCGGCAAATCTGGGTTATCACCCAGCGCGCCCGAGGGGCACAAAGACACACAAGACAGGCACAAGGTGCAGCTGTCGGTATTGACCAGCACCGCGCCATAGGGCGCGCCTTGGGGCAGGGGCAGAACCTCGGTGCCGGGGTGCAGGGCACGGGCTGCTTGGCGGGTGATTTGCCGGCGCTGGCCCATCGGGCGCACCGGGTTTGCCACCGGTGTGGGGATGGTTTCGTGAAACAGCATGTCAGACAGAATATCAGGGTCTGTTACGCTTAACAGAGCCACATTTGCCGCCGCAGAAATGGCCTGCGCCAAGGCCACCTGCGCCTGCAGCGCATCAAGATCGGCGCTGGGCCCGGGCAGGATGCTAACGCTGGCAAAGCCCGCCGCCAAGGCGGCCACAATTTCAGCATGACCAAAGGCACCAATGGCGCCCATTTCTATGGGGATCACATCGGCAGGCAGGCCATTGCCGAACCGCGCGGCAAGCGCGATCATCTCGCCGCCATGCGCATCGTGCACCAGCAGGCGCGGGGCGGTGCCGCCGGCCTGCAAAAAGGCCTTTGCCAGTGTCTGAACACGGCTAAACGTTTGCGCCACGGGCGGCGCATCGTAGCTGATTGCGCCCGATGGGCAGGCAGACGAGCAGGCGCCGCAGCCCGCACAAATCATGGGATCAACGCTAACATATTCGCCCGCTGGCATGATCGCCCCTGTTGGGCACAAATCCAAACAGCGCGTGCAGCCGGTTTGTTCGGCCCGGCTGTGGGCACACAGCAGCGGGTCGGTGCGCACGTAAAGCGGCTTTTCAAAGGTGCCAACCAGATGCGAGGCGGCCAGCGCGGCCGCTGCCACAGCGGGGGGGTGGCTGGGATCTGCGCGCAGATAGCCTTCGCGTTTTTCATGGGCTGGAAACAGCGGCTGCGCGCCGCGCAAATCCAGCAAAACATCGCACTGGGTGATGCCGCCATCGCGGGGTGTGGTCAGCGCAAAGGCGCCCCGCCCGCCGGGCTGCACCGTTTGCAGGGCGTCGATCACCACTTCGAACTGGCCCAAGGCCCCTTTGGCGCGGCGAAACTGGCCAATAACCACGTCGAAATCGCGGGTATCGGGCAGGGTTTCGGCACTATCCAGCAATACAGTGACACCCAAAAAGCCTTTTAGCTGTTCGGCGACGGGCAGGGTGGTTTCGGCTGGGCCAAGGATAAGGCACAGCCCCTGCGAAATGACATCAACCGATTTTTCTGGCGCGGCGGGCAGCAGGGCCTCGGCCACCAATGCGGACATTTTGGGTAGTTTCGAGGCCGGGTCAGCCGACCAGCCAGCCCTGTCGCGCAGGTCCAGCACGTGGGGGGCATCGGCGCCCAATTCCTCGGCCAACTGGGCGAAAAGCCGGGCTTCTTGGGTGCAGCAAAAAATTGCATCAGGGTCCGAAACAGCGGCGACCGCTTGGTCGATTTGGGTGGTGCATAGGGCAGAACAGGGCCGGCGCACCTGCAGGCCGGTGGCCTGCGACAGCGCCTGCGCGTCAATGGGGTTTGACCCCAAACAATCGCATGTAATCAATGTCTTGGTCATCGTTCCCCTCCGGTCCAAGGGCTGTTTTTGCAGCAGAATTTTCCCTTGGTGCTGGCAAAAGCTAGTCATGAAAGCGGGGGCCGACAACCGGTTTGTTGCCTTGGGGTGGGCGCAAAGCGTGGCATTTGGCTGTGCCGAATCACCCTTTGATTCGGTTTTGGCTGGCTGGGGGCCGGGCCTTGGCATTTCTGACAAAAAGAATCGGTTTAGACATTTCGTCCAAACTGGGCCGGTGGGCGGGTGCGCTTTGTCCATTTTGTCCGAGATGCGGCAAACTTGCCGGGCCAAGGGAAAAACCGCTTTTCACAAGCCGGTGTACCACTGCATTCTTTCCCACGGAGGAAGGCCAACAGTGATCCATAACCCAAAGATGTATCGCACCATGCCGGTGGGCATTGTCCTGCGCAAAGCGCCGGGCATTACGCGTTGGGTGAAATGGCACTGGACCGCCAGCGCCATTTTGCCCGGTGCAGGCCCTGCCGATTGGCGCGAGTTGCGGCGCGAGGGCGAGGCGGTGGAATACCACGCCGCCACCAAGGTGCTGGAATTGCACGGCGCCGATACCGAAGCTTATTTGCATGGTCTCACAGCCGAAGTGCCCAGCCTGTACGTGGTGATGCGCGAAGGCGAGGGCGATGTGCCGCTGGACATTGTGCTGGTGACCGCCTCGCCCTACGAGGCGCAAGACTACACCGATAGCGGCGAAGAAATCGTGGAAAAGGTGCCCATGCCGCATGGTCTGGTGGCGTGGGTGCGCGAATTTGTAGAAGAGTTTCACCAAGAAGAGGCCTTCATCAAACGCAAGCGCGACAAGAAAAACATTGATTTGCGCGAAGACGGCATCGGTGATCCGCGCATTGGCAAGGCCGAAGATGTTTATGCCTCGCCCGCGTTAAAGCGGAGGCGCCTGCAATGAGCGATTTTTGGCAGCGCCGCAAAGCCGAGGTGCAAAAAGAGCAGCTGGCCGAACAGCAGGCCATAGAGGCACAGCTGGTCCGCGAGCACGAGGCGAAGCTGGCCGAGAAGACCGACGAAGAATTGCTGGCTGATGCGGGCCTGCCCGAACCCGAGGTGCTGGACAGCCCCGAACAGGTGCGCGAATTCTTGCAATCGGCCCTGCCGCAGCGGCTGAAAACCCGTGCTTTACGGCGTTTATGGCGGCTGAACCCGATTTTTGCGCAACTTGATGGGTTGGTGGATTACGGCGAAGATTTCACCGACAGCGCCCGCGTGATCGAAAACATGCAAACCGCCTATGTTGTGGGTAAGGGCATGTTGACCCGCTTTGAAAAAGCCTTGGCCGAGGCAGAAGACACAGCCGATGGTGCCGATGATATGGGCGCCCTTGTGGCCGAAGGTGCCGACGGCCAAGACGACAGTGCAGATGCAGGCAATGATGCAGGCAATGACCCCCAAAATCATGCCCAAGCTCCGCAGCCAGAGCTGGCCAGCGACATGCCCGACAGCCCGCAGCCTGCCCCCTTTGCCGCCTATTACGACAGCGACGAAGATGCGCCTGTGGCCCTGCCGGCCACCATGCGCCGCATGCGCTTTCATTTTGACACATGACAGGACTGCCGATGACCGCCGCCGAAAAATTCAAAATCGCCGAAGAAGACAGACTGCGCGCTGACCTGTATAACTTTCTTGGCGTTATCTTGTCTGGTCCCCCAGATGAAATGCTTTTGGGTCAAACCGCTGGGTTGCAAGGTGACAGCACCGATTTGGGCCAAGCGGTAAGCACCTTGGCCAAAATGGCCCGTATTACCAAACCCAGAACCGTGGAAAGCGAATATAACCGGCTTTTCATTGGTTTGGGCCGGGGCGAGTTGCTGCCCTATGCCAGCTATTACCTGACGGGGTTTTTGAACGAAAAGCCGCTGTCCCTGCTGCGCCAAGACATGACAGCCCAAGGGCTGGCGCGGGCGCAAAACGTGTTTGAACCCGAAGATAATATCGCCAGCCTGATGGAAATGATGGGCGCAATGATTGTGGGCCGCTTTGGCACGCCCGCCGATCTGAACACCCAGAAAACATTTTTCAACAAGCATATTGGCCCATGGGCGGGGCATTTCTTTTCAGATTTGGAAGGCGCCAAAAACTCGGTTTTCTATGCGCCGGTCGGCACTGTCGGGCGGTTGTTTATGGATGTCGAGGTGGAAGCCTTTCGGATGAGCGCGGCCTGAAAGGGCTGCAAAACTGGCGGTCAACCGCCTTAACCAGAGAGGAGGCTCTCAAATGACCAGAAAAACCGAGGAGGCCACAAGCCGCCGCGATTTTCTGAAGCTGGCAGGCACAACTGCGCCCGTTGCGGCGCTGGCCGTGGCCACCAGCGCAGGCACCGAGGCAGAAGCCGCGGCGCCTGACCTGAGCTTGGACAAGATCCAAGACACCGCGCATACGCGCGCATATTACAGCAGCGCCCGGTTCTAACTGGACGATGCATCGTGGTGGAACAACTGGTTGCGTGAGGCCCGACCGTTCCGCCGTTTCGAGGCCAAGCGCGCATGGTGCGCGTGAAGGGAGATGACAACATGTTGAGGAAAAAGACCAACGGGGTTGCGCGACGCCCCCAGCGGACAAGTATCCTTTCCGAGGTGGCAAACGCCTCGGTGGACCGCCGTGCGTTTTTGCGCGGCTCTGGTCTGGCAATCGGGGGCCTGGCGGCTGTTGCTGCCACTGGCGGCACCGTAACCCAGGCCAATGCAGCCTCGGCCGCAACTGGTGCGGTAGAGCTGAAAAAATCGGTCTGCACCCACTGTTCGGTTGGGTGTACCGTTGTGGCCGAAGTGGCCGATGGCGTTTGGGTTGGGCAAGAGCCCGGCTGGGACAGCCCCTTTAACCTAGGTGCGCATTGCGCCAAAGGTGCCTCTGTGCGCGAACATGCCCATGGCGAGCGCCGCTTGAAATACCCGATGAAAAAAGAGGGTGGCGAGTGGAAGCGCATCAGCTGGGAACAGGCGATCAACGAGATCGGCGACAACATGCTGAAAATCCGTGGCGAAAGTGGCCCGGACAGCGTGTATTGGCTGGGATCGGCCAAGCACAATAACGAACAGGCCTATCTGTTCCGCAAATTCGCGGCCTATTGGGGCACGAATAACGTGGACCATCAGGCGCGTATTTGTCACTCGACCACGGTTGCAGGTGTTGCCAACACTTGGGGCTATGGTGCGATGACAAACTCGTACAACGATATCCACAATTCCAAGGCCATCTTCATCATCGGCGGCAACCCTGCCGAGGCGCACCCCGTCTCGCTGTTGCACGTTTTGAAGGCCAAAGAGCAAAACAACGCCCCCCTCATCGTGTGCGACCCGCGCTTTACCCGCACGGCGGCGCATGCCGATGAATATGTGCGTTTCCGTCCCGGCACCGATGTGGCGCTGGTATGGGGCATCTTGTGGCACATTTTTGAAAATGGCTGGGAAGACAAAGAGTTCATCCGCACCCGCGTGTGGGGCATGGACCAAATCCGCGAGGAAGTGGCCCGCTGGACCCCCGAAGAAACCGAGCGCGTCACCGGCGTGCCCGGCAGCCAGCTGCGCCGCGTGGCCCTGACCATGGCCAACAACCGCCCCGGCACCGTGATTTGGTGTATGGGTGGTACGCAGCACACCAACGGCAACAACAACACCCGCGCCTATTGCGTGCTGCAGCTGGCACTGGGCAACATGGGTGTGTCGGGTGGCGGCACTAACATCTTCCGCGGCCACGACAACGTGCAAGGCGCAACCGACCTTGGCGTTCTGTCGCACACCCTGCCCGGCTATTACGGCTTGGCCAAGGGTTCGTGGGGCCATTGGGCGCGTGTTTGGGGCGAAGATTTTGACTGGCTGAACAGCCAGTTCGCCAAGATGAAAGGCGCCGACGGCAAGGACAAAGACCTGATGTATGAAACTGGTATTCCGGTTTCGCGTTGGATCGATGGTATCCTTGAAGACGCCGAAAACATCGACCAGCCCAACAACGTGCGCGCCATGGTTTTGTGGGGGCATGCGCCCAACTCGCAGACGCGCATGGTGGAAATGAAAAAAGCCATGGAAATGCTGGACATGCTGGTCGTGATCGACCCGTATCCAACCGTTTCGGCTGTTTTGCATGACCGCACAGATGGTGTTTACCTGCTGCCCGCAGCCACCCAGTTCGAGACACACGGCTCGGTTACCGCGTCGAACCGCTCGATCCAATGGCGCGAGCAAGTGGTGGCGCCGCTGTTCGAATCCAAGCCCGATCACGAGATCATCGGCTTGTTTGCGAAAAAGTTTGGCTACCACGACCGGATGTTCCGCAACATCAAGATCGAAGATGACGGCATCACGCCGAATATCGAAGATACGTTGCGCGAAATTAACCGCGGCATGTGGACTGTGGGCTATACCGGGCAATCGCCCGAGCGCCTAAAGCTGCACATGGCCAACCAGCACACCTTCGACCGCACAACGCTGCGCGCCGTTGGTGGCCCAGCCGATGGCGATTACTACGGTCTGCCATGGCCCTGCTGGGGTACGCCGGAAATGCGCCATCCGGGTTCGCCCAACCTGTATAACATCAACATACCAGTCGCCGATGGCGGCCTGCCCTTCCGCGCCCGTTATGGCGTAGAGCGCAATGGTGAAAACCTGCTGGCCGAGGGGGTTTCAAACCCCGGGGCGGAAATTCAGGATGGGTATCCCGAATTTACCATGCAGATGTTGATGGATCTTGGCTGGGATGGTGACCTGACCGCAGAAGAACGCGCAGCGATCGATGCGGTTGCCGGGCCGAAAACCAACTGGAAAACCGACCTGTCGGGCGGCATCCAGCGGGTGGCCATCAAGCACGGCTGTGCGCCCTATGGCAACGCCAAGGCCCGCACCGTGGTGTGGACCTTCCCCGACCCGATCCCGGTGCATCGCGAACCGCTTTACACCAACCGCCGCGATCTGGTGGCCGATTACCCCACCTACGAAGACCGCAAGTTCTATCGCCTGCCCACGATGTATGCATCGATCCAAAAGCAGGACTTCAGCAAAGACTACCCGATCATTCTGACATCGGGCCGTCTGGTTGAATACGAAGGGGGCGGCGACGAAACGCGCTCGAACCCGTGGTTGGCGGAATTGCAGCAAGACATGTTCGTCGAAATCAACCCGCGCGATGCCAATAACCTTGGCGTGCGGGACGGCGCGCAGGTTTGGGTTGAAGGGCCAGAAGGTGGCAAGGTGAAGGTGATGGCCATGGTGACCGAACGGGTGGGTGAAGGCGTGGCCTTTATGCCCTTCCACTTTGGTGGCCATTTCCAAGGCGAGGATCAGCGCGGGAAATACCCCGATGGTGCAGACCCCTATGTTTTGGGCGAATCCACCAACACTGCGCAAACCTATGGCTATGACAGTGTGACCCAGATGCAAGAGACGAAGGCGACTCTTTGCAAAATCATGCCAGCGTAAGGAGATAGAGAATGGCTAGAGCAAAATTTCTCTGTGACGCCGAGCGCTGCATTGAATGCAACGCCTGCGTTACCGCATGTAAAAACGAGCACGAAGTGCCATGGGGGATCAACCGCCGCCGTGTGGTGACCATCCAAGATGGTAAGCCGGGTGAACGCTCGATTTCGGTGGCTTGCATGCACTGTTCAGACGCGCCTTGTATGGCCGTTTGCCCGGTGGATTGCTTCTACCAGAACGAAGAAGGCGTTGTTTTGCACTCGAAAGACCTGTGCATCGGCTGCGGTTATTGCTTCTACGCGTGCCCATTTGGTGCGCCGCAATACCCGCAAGCGGGCAACTTTGGCTCGCGCGGCAAGATGGACAAATGCACATTCTGCGCCGGTGGCCCGGAAGAGAACCATTCGAAAGAAGAGTTCGCAAAATACGGCCGCAACCGGATTGCCGAAGGCAAACTGCCCATCTGCGCCGAGATGTGCTCGACCAAGGCGCTGCTGGCGGGTGATGGCGATGTTGTATCGGCCATCTACCGCGAGCGTGTTGTCGCCCGTGGCTTTGGCTCGGGTGCATGGGGTTGGGGCACCGCCTACGACCAGAAAGGCGGCTAATCCGCCCAGAGCGGGGCGGCTTTGTGCCGCCCTCGCCCTGCATTGAATAACGCATGCAGCCCCCCGGGCTGCATGCTGTTATCTGTTTCTTATCAAGGAGATAAACCATGCTGCGTCACATGGTGGCCTTTCTCGCCGTGGTATTGCTGTCGCTGCCCGCCGCGGTGCAGGCCCAGCAAGCCGAGGCGCCCGCGCCCATCGATCGCTCTGCTACGGGCGGTGCACAGACTTTGGAAGACATTCTTGCCCGTCAGCGTGGTGAGAAAATCGACGATTCATTCCGCCGCGAAGGCAATGAAGGCAGTGCTTTGCCTGCCCCGGGCCTGGGCCCGCACGGTTCGGCATCTGACCCGGAATTGTGGCGCGCGCTGCGCTACAACACCCTAGAGGCCACAGTCAGCACCCGCGACCAAGTGGGCCGCGTGCTGGTGCAAGACGGCGGCATGGGGTGGTATCAGTTCCGCCAAGGGCCATTGGCCAGCTATGGTGGCTGGCTGCTGTTGGGCACAATCGCAGCGTTGGTGGTGTTTTTGGCGCTGCGGGGCCGGGTAAAGCTGGATTATGAAAAAACCGGCCGCACAGTGACCCGCTTTAAGGCGTTCGAGCGGTTTTCGCATTGGTTGCTGGCCAGCTCGTTTATCTTGCTGGGCCTGACCGGGCTGCTAACCATGTTTGGGCGCAGCTTTATTGCCCCCTATTTGGGCAAAGACGTCAATGCATGGCTTTTGCTGGTATCAAAATATATCCACAACAACGTGGCTTGGGCCTTTATGCTGGCGCTGGTCTTTGTGTTTTTCTTGTGGGTCTGGCACAATATTCCCAACCGCACAGACCTGACATGGTTTGCGCAGGCAGGCGGGATTATCGGCAAAAAGCACCCCCCCGCGAAAAAGTTTAACGCCGGTCAAAAGATTATTTTCTGGTCGGTTATCGTGCTGGGTGGCTCGATCTCGGTGTCGGGGCTGTCGCTGCTGTTTCCATTCCAGATGCCGCTGTTTGCCCATACGTTCGAGCTGTTGAACGGCTGGGGTATTCCCGAAATGCTGGGCATGGGCACCCTGCCCACCGAATTGGCCCCGCAAGAGGAAATGCAGCTGGCGCAGGCATGGCATGCGATCGTGGCCTTTGTTCTGATGGCGATCATTATTGCGCATATCTATATCGGCTCGGTCGGTATGGAGGGCGCGTTTGATGCCATGGGTTCGGGAGAGGTAGACGAGGCTTGGGCCCGCCAGCACCATTCGCTGTGGCTGGAAGAGGTGCGGGCCAAACAGGGCGGCACCGGCGTGGAAGGTGCGAAAACCCCGGCGGAGTAGGGCAGCATGCGGCGCTTGCTTGCTGTGCTGGCTAGTGTCTGCGCCACCACGCTGGGGGCGCAGGAATTTACAACGCTAAAGGGGCATGGCGGGCCCATCATGGGGCTTGCCATGTCGCCTGCGGGGCAGATCGCCACGGCCAGCTTTGACAATTCCGTGGGGCTTTGGTCTGCCGATGGGCCCACGTGGCTAGAAGGGCACGAGGCTGCTGTTACCGCAGTGGCCTTTGGCCCTGATGGCCAATTGGTGACGGGGGGCGATGATTTCACGGTGCGCCTTTGGGGGGCTGCGCCCAAAATTTTGGGCCAGCACCAAGGCAAGGTTACATCAGTGCAGGTATCGCCTGATGGCCAGCATGTGCTGTCGGCCAGTTGGGATGGCACGCTGCGCCTGTGGCCGCTGGCCGGTGGGGCGGCGCAGGTGTTGCGGGTGCCGGGCACCGGTATCAACGCCGCCATTTTTGGCCCCGAAGGCCGGCATTTTTTCGTCGCCACGGTGAATGGCCAAATCTTGCGCTTTGATCGGCAGGCCGATGCCGCGCCGCTGCCCTTGGTGAAGCACGGGTTTGGCGTTACGCGGCTTGTGGCCCATGGGCCGTGGTTGGCCTATGGCGCGGTCGATGGTGGCACCCGCGTGGTCTGGGCCGAGACAGGCGCGCAACTGGCCGATTTCTCGCTAGACCGCCGCCCCGTGCTGGCCTTGGCCTATCATGCCGACAGCGCGCAATTGGCCGTGGGCGATGGCCATGGGTATATTATGATGGTGGACACCAACACATGGCGCATTGCCCGCGATTTCAAGGCCACGCGCAAGGGGCCGGTATGGGCCTTGGCCTTTTCACCAGATGGCGCCAGCATTTACGCCGGTGGGCTGGATGATGTGGCCTATGGCTGGCCTGTGGCCCTGCTGGATGCGTTTACGCCCAGCATTTCTGGCCAACGCAGCTTCTTGCGCGATGTGGAAACCATGCCCAATGGCGAACGGCAATTCATGCGCAAATGTTCGATCTGCCATGCGCTGGGGCCCGGCACCTCGCGCAAGGCGGGGCCTACGCTGCATGGGGTGTTTGGCCGCCCGGCTGGCAGCGTTCCGGGCTATTATTATTCCCCAACCCTGCGTAATGCGCAGATCGTTTGGACCGAAGACACCATCAATGCCCTGTTCGACATGGGCCCCGACCACTATATCCCAGGGTCTAAGATGCCCATGCAAGTGATTGCAGGCGCCGACGACCGTGCCGATTTGATTGCTTATCTGAAACAAGCCACCAAGAAAGAGTGAACACAATGAAGCCAATGATTGCAGGAGTTCTGGCCGCGGCGGTTATTTCCGTTGGGGCGTGGTATGCGCTGGGCCAATTGGGGCTGTCGTCGCAAAATATGTTCTCGGGCAGCAATGTGCGCATCGAGTGACTAGCCCAGCCACACCAATTGCTGCGGTCGAAGAATACCGCAGCCTGTCCGCCGCATCGATACTGGTGATCGATGACGAGCCCGGCATGCGCAATTTTCTGACCAAAATTTTGCAGCCCCGGGCGCGTCGGGTGGAACAGGCCGCTTCGGCGCAAGAGGCGACCCGAAGGCTGGACGAGGCGCATTTCGATCTGGTGATCTTGGACAATCTGATGCCGGGCGAACGGGGCTTGGATTGGGTGGCAAACCAGCGCAAGCGTGGGTTTTACGCCGATACAATCTTGATCACGGCCTATGCAGATTTGGAAACCGCCATCACCGCCTTGCGGGCAGGTGTCAGCGATTTCGTGCTAAAGCCGTTTCGTGCCAACCAGATTTTGGGCGCGGTGGAACGCGCGCTTGATCGTAAAAACCTGCGCCGCGACAATGCGCTGCTGCGGCGCGAGCTGTCGGCCGATATTGGGCGGGGGCAGCTGCTGGGCGCGTCGGGTGCTTTGCAGGCGGTGCGAGACGTGATGAAACGCGTGGCGCCGTTGCCCACGCCCGTGCTGTTTACCGGGGCCAGTGGCACCGGTAAAGAACTGGCCGCGCGCCACCTGCACGACCTGTCAGATCGCGCCGAAGCCCCCTTTGTGGCGGTGAATTGTGCGGCCATCGCCCCCGACCATATTGCCGCCGAACTGTTTGGCGTGGTGGAACAGGGCGACAGGTTGAAACCTGGCTTGTTGCTATTGGCCGACCGCGGCACATTGTTTCTGGACGAGGTGGCGCAAATGCCGCTGCAGGTGCAGGCCGCGCTGCTGCGGGTGCTGGAAGACAGGCGCGTGCGCCCGGTGGGCGCGCAACGCGAAATGCCGCTAGATTTGCGGTTCCTGTTCGCCACCAACGCGGATTTGCAGCACGCGGTTTCGGCCGGGGCGTTTCGGGCCGATTTGTATCATCGCATCAATGGGTTCACCATTGATATGCCGCCCCTAAAGGACCGCGCCGATGATATCGTCGAATTGGCATCAATGTTCATGCGCCAGTTTTCCGAAGCGTTGGGCATGCCGGTGTTGGACCTTGACGAAGAAACGCTGCTAAAGCTGCGCCGCTACCACTGGCCCGGCAATGTGCGCGAGCTGAAAAACCTTATCGAACGTTCGGTTATTTTGGGGGAATTCCCCGAAGAATTCGCCGGTAGCGGGGCGGTCACAGGGGTGCAAGCCATCGAAAACCTAGAACTGGTGACACAGCGCCACATCATGCATGTGCTTGATGCCTGCGATGGCAACCGTGCCGAAGCCGCGCGCCGTTTGGGCGTTTCGCGCAAAACCATCGATAGAAAAATGGCGCTGTGGGACGCCTGAAAACCCCAGCGCCATGGCGGGGGGCTTTAGGCTGCCAATTGGCTGTGGCGCAGGCACCAGGCGTGAATGGCCTGGGCGTCTGCGGGCAATTGTTCGCCAAACCCGTCGCAAAAGGTTTCAAAGGCCTGCAAATTGCCGGCGTTCACCGCCGTCAGCACCGGCACGCCCATCGCCAGCGCCTCGCCGATCAGGGGGCGAAAGCCGCGGCCGTCGATTTCTTGTTTGCCGAACTTATTCACCACCAACAGCCGTGCGCCTTGCTGCAGCGCTGCCCCCACCAAGCCCACCGCGCTCTCCAGCCCGTTTGGGTCCAGCCGGCAGCCGCGCGACAGCAGGCCCAGATCTTGGCTGATACGCACCACGGCGTTGCCCGACAAAATATGCAGGTCCATTTGGCATTTGCGCGCCGGGTCGGTTTCGATATTCACCTGCACGGCACCAGCCATGGCCAGCCCCTGCGCTTGCAGTTTCAGCGCCACATCGCGGATAAGCTCGTCGGCCTTTCCGCGGCCCTCTGCCACGATATATCCCAGCATAAGCAATCCCTTGAAACCAGACGATGAAGCATACAACATGCCCCCAGCGCTGGAAAGCCACCGCAAAAGGACACCGATGTGAGCAGCCCAACCTACCCGATTTTGCCCGATCCTGCCAATGCCCGGCTGACGCGCCTGATTGAGGGTACAGATCACACCGGCGCGCAGGCCCAGATCTCGGTGGTCGAAGAGCGGCCTTTGACGATTTATCTGAACCGCCAAGAAATTGTCACCGCCATGACCATTGGCGATTACCCCGAACTGTTGGCGCTGGGGTTTTTGCGCAATCAGGGCATGCTGCTGGCCGATGATGTGGTAACGGGCATCGATTACGACGACGAGATCGAAACCGTGGTTGTGCGCACGCAGCGCGAAACCTCGTATGAGGAGAAAGTGCAAAAGAAAACCCGCACCAGCGGCTGCGCTGTGGGCACGGTGTTTGGCGATATGATGGAGGGGCTAGAGGGCGTAACCCTGCCCCCCGCCCAGCTGCGCACAAGCTGGCTTTATGCGCTGGCCCGCGAAATTAACACAACGCCATCGCTGTATTTGCAGGCGGGGGCCATTCATGGCACGGTCTTGTGCCACCAAGACCAACCGTTGGTGTATATGGAGGACGTGGGCCGCCATAACGCAGTAGACAAGATCGCTGGCTTTATGTTCCGCCACAACGTGCCCGCCGCAGATAAGATTTTATATACCACCGGGCGGCTTACCTCGGAGATGGTGATCAAAACCGCCATGATGGGCATTCCAGTGCTGGCCTCGCGTTCGGGGTTCACGGCATGGGGCGTGGAAATTGCCCGCCAACTGGGGCTAACGCTGATTGGGCGCATGCGCGGACAGCGGTTTATTTGCCTGTCTGGCGAAGACCGCCTGCTGCGCGATATCGACCCGGCCAGCGTGCCGCCAGAAGACAGCAAACACCGCCGCAAAGGTGCGGGCCAATGAGGCCGCTTGGCGTGGTGTTGGCGGGGGGGTTGGCCACCCGCATGGGCGGTGGCGATAAGGCGCTGTTGCCCTTGGGGGGGCGCAGCCTGTTGGCGCATGTTTTGGCCCGTTTGGCACCCCAAGTGGGCGCAGTGGCGCTGAACGCCAATGGCGATGCCGCCCGCTTTGCCAGCTATGGCCTGCCGGTGCTGGCAGACACCATTACAGGCTATCCTGGCCCCTTGGCCGGGGTTTTGGCGGGGCTGGATTGGGCTGCAAGCCAAGACGCCGATGCCATTGTCACGGTGGCAGCAGACACGCCGTTTTTCCCTGCCGATCTGGTGGCGCAGTTGGTGGCGCAGGCGCAGGGCCAAACCCACCCTTTGGTGCTGGCCGCCACGCCGCGCCGCGCAGATATCGAGACGAAATCAATGACATCGGGTGTGATCCGCCACCCGACATTTGGCCTTTGGCCCGTGGCCTTGCGCGATGATCTGCGCGCCGCCTTGAACGCGGGCCTGAAAAAGGTGGTGCTGTGGACAGATCGCCACGATGGCCGTTTGGCGGTGTTTCCCGACCAGCCGATTGACCCGTTTTTCAACGTCAACACCCCCGAAGACCTGCAGATGGCCGAGGCGATGATATGAATATTTACGGCGTGACAGGCTGGAAGAACGCTGGAAAAACCGGGCTGATGGAGCGTTTGGTGGCCGAAATCACCCGCCGCGGTTATACCGTTTCAACGGTCAAACATGCCCATCACGACACCGATGTTGACCAGCCCGGCCGCGACAGTTATCGCCACCGCGTGGCTGGTGCGCAGCAGGTGTTGCTGGCCTCGCCCCGGCGCTGGGCCTTGATGCACGAATTGCGCGATCAGCCCGAACCTGCCTTGGCGCAGTTGCTGCAACAGCTGGCGCCGGTCGATCTGGTTCTGGTCGAGGGCTATAAGGCCGCGCCCCACCCCAAGATCGAGGCGTTTCGCGCGGTGAATGCCAAACCGCCCTTGGCCGAAAAAAACCCCACAATCTGCGCCATTGCCGCCGATCAGCCCCCACAGGCGCCCCATGGCCTGCCAGTGCTGGGCTTGGATGATACTGCCGCTATTGCCAGTTTCATCTTGCGCGATCTGGGGCTTTAGCCATGGATCGCGTGGCAGTTCTTGATTGGTCGTCGTCTGGTGTTCCCAAGCTTGGGAAAGATTCCATTTGGCTGGGCGTGGCCCAAAACGGGCAGGTGCAGGCCGAAAACCATGCCACGCGTGCCGCCGCCTATGACGCGCTACACCGCTTGGTGGCCGATACGCTGGCGGCGGGGGAAACCCTGCTTTTGGGGGTCGATTTCTCGCTGGGCTATCCGCAGGGGTTTGGCCGGGCATTGATGGGCGATGATCGCCCGCTGGCGCTGTGGGGCTGGATGGCGGCGCAGATCACCGACAGCCCCAACAATGCCCATAATCTGCGCATGGTGGCGGCGCAGGCCAATGCCGCCTTTGCCGGGGATGGCCCGTTTTGGGGCAATGGCGCCAAGGCCGACATACCCGGCCTGCCCCGTAAAAAACCCCAGCTTATCGCGGGATTGGCTGAATTTCGTGCCACTGAAATTGCGGCGCAAAAGGCTGGGCTGCGGCCCAAATCTTGTTGGCAACTGGCGGGTGCCGGGACGGTTGGGGCGCAGGCGATGGTGGGGCTACACTGGCTGGAAAAGCTGCGCCATGCCTTTGCAGGGCAGGTGGCGGTTTGGCCGTTTGAACAAGCCACCGCCCCCATCGTGATTGTCGAGGTATACCCGGCCCTGTTGGACCAAGATGTTGCGGCGGCCTTGGCTCACAACCCCAGCTTGGTGCGCGATGCGCTGCAGGTGCAGATGTTGGCGCAGGCGCTGCAGGGGCTGGCAAAGGCCGGGCAGTTGGCGCCACTTTTTGCCCAGCCCCACCCTATGGCACCGGTAGAGGGCTGGATTTTTGGCCTGGGCCATCACATTGCCCTGCGCGCGGCCCTGCCAGCTGGGGTTTTGCCCCCCCGCCTGCGCGACGATTGTTTTGCCATGCCGCAAGGGGTGAATTGGGTGCCAGTCGATCAGGCGCTGGCGCGGTTGCGTGGGGCGCTGCACCCGGTGACGGGCACCGAAACCTGCCCCATAGCCCGCGCCCATGGCCGGGTTTTGGCCCAAGACTGTTTTGCCCGCCGGCCAAATCCGCCGATGCCCAATGCGGCCGTAGATGGCTATGGGTTTGCCCATGCAGCCACCGGCGCTGGGCCACAGCGTTTGCCTTTGGTTGCGGGGCGTGCGGCGGCGGGCCAGCCCTATCCGGGGGTGGTGCCCCTGGGCGCGGCGGTGCGCATTTTAACCGGGGCGATTTTGCCTGCCGGTGTGGATACCGTGGTGCTAGAGGAAGACACCGCGCTGGATGGCGCGGCTGTGGTCTTTGATGGGCCGGTCAAGCCCGGCGCCAACACCCGCAAAGCGGGCGAAGACGTGCCCGCGGCTGCGCCCGTCTTGCCCATGGGCGCCCGGCTGCGCGCGCCAGATCTGGCCCTGCTATCTGCCGTGGGCATTGCCCAAGTGCCGGTGTACCGCCGCTTGCGTGTGGGGGTTTTATCGACCGGCGACGAAATTATCAGCAGCCCCAATCAACCTGCCTTGCCGCATCAGATCTACGATGCCAATCGGCCCATGCTGCTGGCTTTGGCGGAAAGCTGGGGCTATCAGCCGGTGGATCTGGGCCATGCGCCCGACCAACCCCAGGTTATTGCCCAGCGCCTAAACCAAGGGGCCGCAGAGGCGGATGTTATTTTCACCTCGGGTGGGGCCTCGGCGGGCGACGAAGACCATGTTTCGGCGTTGCTGCGCGCCAGTGGCACGTTGTCTAGCTGGCGTATCGCGCTGAAACCGGGGCGGCCCTTGGTTTTGGCAATGTGGCAGGGTGTGCCGGTGATGGGCTTGCCGGGCAATCCGGTGGCGGCATTGGTTTGCGCGCTCATCTTCGGGCGCCCGGCATTGTCGCTTTTGGCTGGTGCGGGCTGGACCCAGCCGCAGGGGTTTTGGGTGCCAGCGGCCTTTCATAAGGCCAAAAAACCCGGGCGGCGCGAATATTTGCGCGCGCGCCTGAACGCAGATGGCGCGGCAGAGGTGTTTCAATCCGAAGGGTCAGGGCGCATCAGCGGGCTAAGCTGGGCTGACGGGCTGGTAGAATTGCCCGACGCAGCAATCGATATTGGCCCCGGGACAATGGTGCGGTTTATGCCCTATGCGGGGTTTGGCATTTAGCGCCTATTTATGGCGGATCAGGTAGATCTGGGTGTCGCCCTCTTCGCTGGCTTGCACCAATTCATGCCCGGATTCGGCACAAAAATGCGGCACGTCGATAATGGCGGCCGGGTCGGTTGCCAGCATGCGCAGCACTTGGCCCGGCTGCATGGCTTGCAGCCGCTTGCGTGCCTTCAGCACGGGTAGTGGGCACAACAGCCCCGATGCGTCTAATTCGTTATCCCAAGTCATGGCCAACAGATAGGGCGCAGGCGGGGTGCTGTCTATGGCTTGGTTGTTTAATAGAAAAAATCTATCGATCAACGATATCTCGATATTGACCATGAATGAAAGATCGCCGCAAAAGCAGGCGAAACCGGCAAATTTGGCAGGCGATCATGGCACTTGATAAAGAAAACGGCATCTGGACATCGGGGCGCAGCGGCAAGCGTGGGCGCGCCCATACAAAGGGCCGGCAGGCCAGCGATGCGGCCTTGGCCGATGTGCAGGCGCTGTTGGGCACCCGCCCGCGCCAGCGCGATCTTTTGATAGAGTTTTTGCACCTGATCCAAGATGCCTATGGCCACCTGTCGGCCCCACATCTGCGGGCCTTGGCCGAAGAAATGCGCCTTTCAATGGCCGAAGTGTGGGAAGTGGCCACGTTTTACGCCCATTTTGACCCGCTGCGCGAGGATGACACCCCACCGCCCGCGCTGACGATCCGGGTGTGCAATTCGCTGTCATGCGAATTGGCCGGGGCCGATGCGCTGGCCGCTGCCCTAGAGGCGGGCCATGACCCTGCGCAGATTCGCGTGTTGCGTGCGCCCTGCATGGGGCGTTGCGATACTGCGCCCGTGGCCGAAGTGGGCCACCGCCATGTTGATCATGCCACCCCAGATGCCATTGCGCAGGTGGTGGCAGAGGGGCATTTTCACCCCGTTATCCCGCCCTACGAAGATCTGCAGGCCTATCGCAGCGCCGGTGGCTATGCCAGTTTGGCCCAATTGCGCGCCTCGGGCGATTGGCAGCAGGTGCAAGAGACACTGTTGCAGGCCGGCTTGCGTGGGTTGGGCGGTGCTGGGTTCCCATCGGGCAAGAAATGGGGCTTTGTGCGCGCCAACCCCGGCCCGCGCTATTTGGCCGTTAATGGCGACGAGGGCGAGCCGGGCACCTTCAAAGATCGCTACTACCTAGAGCGGACGCCGCATCTGATGCTAGAGGGCATGTTGATTGCCGCTTGGGCGGTCGAGGCGGAAAAATGCTTTATCTACATGCGCGATGAATACCCCGCCGTGCTGCAGATCTTGCGCCAAGAAATTGCCGCGTTGGAAGCGGCCGAAATTATTACCCCCGGCTATATCGATCTGCGCCGCGGCGCGGGCGCCTATATCTGTGGCGAAGAAAGCGCAATGATCGAATCGATCGAAGGTAAGCGCGGCGTGCCCCGCCTGCGGCCGCCCTTTGTGGCGCAGGTTGGCATTTTTAACCGCCCCACCTTGGTGCACAATGTGGAAACCCTGCACTGGGTGGCCCGCATCTGCCGCGAAGGCGCAGCGATTACCGATGTGCATCTGAATGGCCGCAAGGGGCTGCGCAGTTATTCGGTTTCGGGGCGCGTGGCCCAGCCCGGCGTATATTTGCTGCCTGCGGGCAGCACGATTACCGATATTATCGCGGCCGCCGGTGGCATGGCACAGGGCCATGTGTTCAAGGCCTATCAGCCGGGTGGCCCGTCGTCGGGCTTGTTGCCGGCCAGCCTGAATGATGTGCCGCTGGATTTTGACACGCTGCAGGCCCATGGCACCTTTATCGGCTCGGCTGCGGTGGTGGTTTTGTCGGATGCTGACAGCGCCCGCGATGCCGCGCTTAACATGTTGCGGTTTTTCGAGGCGGAAAGCTGCGGCCAATGCACGCCCTGCCGCGTGGGCTGTGAAAAAGCGGTCAAGCTGATGTCGGCCCCGAAATGGGACCGCGATTTGCTAAGCGATCTGTGCACAGTGATGGCCGATGCCTCGATCTGTGGTTTGGGGCAGGCAGCGCCCAACCCAATTAAGCTGACCATGCAACATTTTGGCGACGAGGTCTGATATGGCGGACGGTAACAATATCTCGCAAATTTCTTTTGTGATGGACGGCCAAGATGTGACCGCCTTTGAGGGTGAAACCATTTGGGATGTCGCAAAGCGCCACGGCAAAGATATTCCGCATCTGTGCCACAAAGACCAAACCGGCTATCGGCCTGATGGAAACTGCCGCGCCTGCGTGGTGGAAATCGACGGCGAGCGCACGCTGGCCGCCTCGTGCTGCCGCGCGCCCAGCGCCGGGCTAACGGTGCACACAGACAGCGCGCGCGCGCAAAAATCGCGGGCGCTGGTGATGGAATTGCTGCTGGCCGACCAGCCCGAGCGCGCGGCCGCCCATGATGCCAGCGCGCATTTTTGGGACATGGCGCAGGCCAATGGTGTCAGCGAAAGCCGCTTTCCCACCCTCGAGGCTGAACGCATTCCCCTGCTAGACGACAGCCATGTGGCGATGCGGGTGAATTTGGATGCCTGCATTCAATGTGGGCTGTGCGTGCGCGCCTGCCGCGAGGTGCAGGTTAACGATGTGATCGGCATGGCCGGGCGCGGCCATGATGCCTATCCCACCTTCGATTTTGCCGATCCGATGGGCGCCTCTAGCTGCGTGGCCTGTGGTGAATGCGTGCAGGCCTGCCCCACCGGCGCGTTGATGCCTGCCACGGTGCTGGATGAGGACCAGAAAGGCGATAGCGCCGATTTCGATGCCGAGGTGAAATCGGTCTGCCCGTTTTGCGGGGTGGGCTGCCAAGTGTCGCTAAAGCTGAAAGAGGGCAAAATAAAATATGTCGAGGGCATCAATGGCCCGGCAAACGAGGGGCGGCTGTGTGTCAAAGGGCGGTTTGGCTATGACTATATCCACCACCCCCACCGCCTGACCAAGCCGCTAATTCGCCGCGCGGGCGTGCCAAAAGGGTTAAACGTAGACCCGGGCAACCCCTTTACCCATTTCCGCGAGGCCAGCTGGGACGAGGCGCTGGATTTCGCCGCCAAAGGGCTGGCGGATTTGCGCAGCCAGCATGGTGGGCCTGCGGTTGCGGGGTTTGGCAGTGCCAAATGCACCAACGAAGAGGCGTATTTGTTCCAAAAGCTGATCCGCCAAGGTTTTGGCCATAACAACGTCGATCATTGCACGCGGCTGTGCCATGCCTCGTCGGTGGCAGCGTTGATGGAGAACGTAGGCTCGGGCGCGGTGACGGCCACGTTCAACCAGATTGAACATGCCGATGTGGCCATCGTGATTGGGGCCAACCCCACAGAAAACCACCCCGTTGCAGCCACCTATTTCAAGCAATTTGCAAAGCGTGGCGGCAAGCTGATTATCATGGATCCGCGCGGCACGGCGATGAAACGCCATGCCAAACATATGTTGCAATTCCGCCCCGGCGCGGATGTGGCGCTGTTGAATGCGATTATGGCGGTGATCGTCGAAGAGGGCCTGTATGACCAAGCCTATATCGAACGTTACACCGAAAACTGGGAGGCAGAAAAACAGCATCTGGCAGGGTTTGCCCCCGAAAAGATGGAAGAGCTGACAGGCATTTCCGCCGCAGATATCCGCGCTGTGGCGCGCGATTTTGCCACCGCAAAGGCGGGGATGATCTTTTGGGGTATGGGCGTGTCGCAGCATATCCATGGCACCGATAACGCGCGCTGCCTGATCTCGCTGGCGTTGATGACGGGCAACGTGGGCAAGCCGGGCAGTGGGCTGCACCCGCTGCGCGGGCAAAACAACGTGCAGGGTGCCTCGGATGCCGGGCTGATCCCGATGTTCTTGCCCGATTATCAAAGCGTCACAGATGACGGCGTGCGCAGCGTGTTTTCTGAAATTTGGGCTTCGGGTGATTTCAGCAATGAAAAGGGCCTGACGGTCACTGAAATCTTGGATGCGGTGCATCATGGGCAGATCAAGGGGATGTATATCTTGGGTGAAAACCCGGCCATGTCAGACCCAGATGTTACCCATGCCCGCCAAGCGCTGGCCAGCCTGCAGCATTTGGTGGTGCAAGATATCTTCCTGACCGAAACCGCCAACTATGCCGATGTTATTTTGCCCGCGGCGGCATTTTACGAAAAGAACGGCACTGTGACCAATACCAACCGGCAGGTGCAAATGGGCCGTGCGGCGGCGCAACCCCCGGGCGAGGCCCGCGAGGATTGGGCCATTACCGTGGCCTTGGCACAGCGCTTGGGGCTGAATTGGGCCTATAGCCACCCCAGCGACGTGTTTGCCGAAATGAAGCAGGGCATGAAATCGCTGAACAATATCAGCTGGGCGCGGTTGATGGAGGAAAGCGCGGTGACATACCCCAGCCTTTCACCCACCGATCCGGGCCAAGCGATTGTATTTGGCGATGGCTTCCCCCGCGCGGATGGGCGCGCCCGGTTTGCCCCGGCGCAGGTGATCGCCCCAGACGAGCAGCCCGACAGCGACTATCCAATGGTGTTGACCACGGGCCGCCAGTTAGAACATTGGCATACCGGCTCGATGACCCGGCGTTCGGTGGTGCTGGACGCGGTAGAGCCGCAGGCCAATTGCTCGTTGCACCCTGCGACCTTGCGCAAACTGGGTGTTGCACCCGGTGGTATGGTGCGGCTGGAAACGCGCCGGGGTGCGGTGGTGGTGATGGCCCGCGAAGACCGTGCCGTGGCCCCTGATATGGTGTTCTTGCCCTTTGCCTATGTCGAGGCGGCGGCGAATATCCTAACCAACCCGGCGCTGGACCCTTACGGTAAAATCCCGGAATTCAAATACGCCGCCGTGCGCGTCACTGCGGCGTAAGGGTTGCACCCCTTACCAGCTAATTCCCCCAGCCCCAGTCCCGGCTATCGCCGAGGCTGTTGGCTGGGGGGCAAGGGCCATGGTTTACGTGGCCGCTGGCAGCCAAACGGTGAATTCCGCCCCGCCGTCTGGGGCATTGGCGGCGCTGATAAGCCCCCCCAAACGCTGAATAAGCGTTTGCGAAATAGACAGCCCCAGCCCGGTGCCTTCGGCGGTTTTTGTGGTGAAAAACGGGTTAAACACCGTGTCCAGATTTTCTGGCGAAATGCCGGGGCCGGTATCGCGTACCACCAAAACCGCGCCGGTTTGCCCATCTTTCGTGTGCGAGGCTAGGCTTAAAAACAGCTGCCCCTGCCCCTGCATTGCTTGGGCGGCATTGACGATCAGGTTTACCACCACTTGCTGTATTTCGCCCGCATCGCCGCGCACGGGCGGTGCCGGGGCAAAGCTTGCATGCACCACGATGCTGCCTTTGGCCAAAACATGTTCGACCAACACCAGACAATCGGCCACGATTGGCTGCAGGTCTAGCACCTCTTCGTAGTTGGAAAATTCGCTTGGGCGGGCAAATTTTAGCAGCTTGCCAACGATCGCCTGAATGCGGGCCACTTGCTTGTCGATCAGCGACAGTTCGGTTTCCACGATTTCGGCGTTTGTGCCCAATGCCTCGCGCATAACGTCGATATTGCCTTGAATCACGGCGACCGGGTTGTTGATTTCATGGGCCACACCGGCGGTGATTTCGCCGATGGCGGCCAATTTCTCGCTCATCACCAGCTGTTTGAAGGTTTGTTCCAGCTTTTCGTTGGCGCGGCGCAATTCGGCGGTGCGTTCCTCTACCCGGTGGTTAAGCTGGTCGGCATAGCTGCGTAACCTTTGATCGCGGTCTTGCACCTGATCTAGCAGGTTGTCCAAATGCCCGGCCACTTGGCCAATTTCATCGGCTTTTCCAAATTGACCATTGCGCGCGGATAAATCGCCCTCGCGCACCTTGCGCATGGTGTTTGTCATGCGTTCCAGAGGGGCAAAAATACCTTCGGCCATGCGCAGCAAAATGGGCACGGAAACCGCCAAAACCAGCGCAAAGGCCCCCATCATCCAGATCAGCGCGTCACGCTTGGCCAAGGCAAACGGCGCCTCGAGAAAGCCCACATACAACATGCCAACGCGCTGGCCAAAACTGTCTGTCAGCGGCACATAGCCCGAGATATACCAGTCATTCACCACAAACGCGCGGGCCAGCCATGTTTTGCCGGCACCCAGCACCTGCCCCCGCACCGCAGCCGATACGCGCGTGCCCAAGGCGCGCACATCTTCGAACAGGCGCACATTGGTAGATACCCGCACATCATCCAAAAACAGGGTGGCGGTGCCTTGTCTATCGCCGCCGGTGATGGCGTTCAGGTATACGAGGGTATTGATGGTATCGATGAAATCAAGGTTGCGGTTCAACAACACCCCGCCCACCAAAACGCCGCTGTGGCCCGCCAATTTTACCGGGCTTGCGGCGTGAATAACCATGCCCCGGTCTTCTACGGTGCGTTCTGTTGGAACGGCGGCTTTGGTTTCAATCAGCGCAATGCGGGCGCGTGTGGCTAAGTTTTCGGGAAAAACGGCCAGATCATCGGCGCTGAAAATATCGATCTGGGTCGAGGGCCTGCCGTTTAGTCCGGCGGCAATGATGGGCCAGCGTGCAGCTTGATCGATGGCATCATGTTCTGGCAGGAAATACAAAAAATCCAGTTCCAGCACCTTGCGTTTGCGGGCGAAATAGGCGGCCTGCTGCGTGGGTGTGCGCTGTAAAACGGCGGCAAATTCGGCTGAATCGGCCACGCCTGCCAGTTCATCGCCGGTTTCCACCATCAGGCGGGCTAGGTATTGCTGGGCGATGCGCAGATCGCTTTCGACATTGGCAATCAAAACCTTGTCGTAATCTGCTGTCCAGCGGGTCATGCCGATCAACAGCAATAGCGGCATCAGCACGATCAGCGGGGTCAACGCCAAGATCAGCAGGCGTAGACGAACAGATTTCATGCGCGCGTCCTTTCCATGATTGTAGCAGGCTACTGGGCGCGGGGCGCGGCGTCAAAGCCATGATGCAGCGCAATTTTGGCGCGTCCGTGCTGCGGGGGCTTTTCCGGCGGCACGCGGCACGGTATGGCCCGGATATGACACGCATAACAATCGACCGTTTGGGCCACCAAGGCGATGGTATCGCCGATGGCCCGCTATTTGTGCCCCTTGCCCTGCCCGGCGAGGTGGTCGAGGGCACGCTGCAAGGCCAGCAGCTGGCCGATATGCGGGTGATCACGCCCTCGGCCAGCCGCGTGGCCCCGCCCTGCCGGCATTTCAAATCTTGCGGTGGGTGCCAATTGCAACATGCCAGCGATGCATTTGTGGCCGAATGGAAGGTGGATGTGGTGCGCAAAGCGCTGCAGGCGCAGGGTATCGAGGCGAAGTTCTTGCCTATCCACACCTCGCCCCCGCGCAGCCGGCGGCGCATGGGCATTTCTGCCCGGCGCACCAAAAAGGGCGCTTTGGCGGGGTTTCATGGCCGCGCATCTGGGGTCATTGTCGAAATTCCCGATTGCCAGTTGATCGACCCGGGGCTGCAGCCTGCCTTTGATGTGGCGCAGCGTTTGGCGGTGTTGGGTGCCAGCCGCAAGGCCGAGCTGGCGGTGCAGGCCACGCTAACCCGCCATGGGCTGGATTTGGCGGCAACCGGCGGAAAGCCGCTGGATGGCCCATTGCGCATGGCGCTGGCACAGCTTGCCGAAGAGGCCAAATTGGCACGGCTGTCTTGGGAGGGCGAGGTGGTGGCCACCCGCTTGCCCCCGCTGCAGCGGATGGGCCGGGCCGATGTGGCGCCGCCCCCCGGCGCCTTCTTGCAGGCCACCGCCGCCGGCGAGCAGGCGTTGGTGCGCGCCGTCAGCGACATGGTGCAAGGGGCCGCGCGCGTGGCCGACTTGTTTTCTGGCTGTGGCACATTTGCGCTGCCCTTGGCCCAAACGGCTGCTGTGCATGCGGTCGAGGGGGACGCCGAGATGCTGAAAGCGCTGGACCGGGCCTGGCGCGAAACGCCGGGGTTGAAACGTATCACCACCGAGGCCCGCGATCTGTTTCGCCGCCCCCTGATGCCGGATGAATTGCGCGGCGTTGATGCCGTGGTGATCGACCCGCCCCGCGCCGGGGCACAGGCACAGGTTGCGCAGCTGGCCCTTGCCCCGATTGGTAAAATTGCTTTTGTGTCCTGCAACCCTGTCACCTTTGCCCGGGATGCAAAGCTGTTGCTGGATGCAGGGTGGCGCTTGGGCCCGGTGCAGGTGATCGACCAGTTTCGGTGGTCGACGCATGTTGAATTGGTTGCCTGTTTGAACCGCGACTGATCACGCAAATGTAACCATATGGCGCAGGGTCTATGGCGCTGGGCAAAATTGGTGTAGGGCTGCGCCAAACGAACAGGCAGGTTGTAGGATGCTGCGGGTAATTCTGATATTGGCGACGGTTTTTTCTCTTGCGGGCTGCGCCAGCAAGTTTCGCAGCTATGACGAGCCTGCGGTTACATGGGTTGTGGTGAATAAGGGGGCGCGTAAAATGTACCTGATGCACGAAGATCAGGTTTTGCGCAGCTACGATATTGGCCTTGGCTTTGCGCCCGAAGGCCACAAGCAATTCGAAGGTGATGGCAAAACCCCCGAAGGCACCTATGTGATCAACCGGCGCAATCCCAATAGCGAATTTCATTTATCTTTGGGCATTTCTTACCCAAATGGCCGCGATCGGGCCTATGCGCAGGCGCGTGGGCGCAGCCCGGGGGGTGATATATTTATCCACGGCCGCCCATGGAAAAACCGCAAAGGTGGGCGCGACTGGACCGCAGGTTGCATTGCCGTGCCCAACCGCCATATCGAGGAAATCTACGCCATGGTGCGCAATGGCACGCCGGTAACGATTAACCCCTAATGGCCTGCTGTGCGGGCCCTAGGTGCCGGTGATCAAGGTCCACCAGATTTTGCCATTCGCTTCTTGGTGCCATGCAAAGCCCAGTTTTGCGGCATCAGGGTCTACAATGATGCGCCGTGTGGTTGGGTCTTCCATCCATGCGGCCAGCGTTTCCAGCTCGGTCTCGTAGGTTTCCGAGATATTTTCGCCCAGCAATCGCCCGTCATAGCCCACGCGCTGCACCCGATCTATGGGCGAAGACCCGTCCGAGCCGAAATGCCATGGCCGGTTTTGCACCGCCATATCGCGCGCATGCGTGGCTGCGGCTGCGGTTAGGCGTGCATCCAGTTCGATTCGCGCCAAGCCGGCTGCACGGCGTAGCGAATTCACCGAATCGAGCATTCGAAACTGGATTTTCCCATTATCCGACGGGGCAATGCGGTAGACCCGCGGCAGGGGTTTGCCATCTGGCCCCAGCGTTGGTTCGGTGGTGGTACAGGCCGCCAGGGCCAGCGCTGCAGTAACCAGAAATGCGGCCAAACGCATGTTTTTGAAACCTTGAATTGCCATTCCTTCTGCTTTAGCCCGAATGGCGTGGTTTTTCCAACCCACTATGCTGTTACATTGTTGCCTAACGGCTGTTTGATTTGCGACTGCGGCTTTCGCGCCATATGCTGCGCATCAATCCGGGGCCATTCCATTTGGAGAGCATGATGACACAATCGAAAACCACGCCTTTCAACAGGCGTGCCTTTCTTGCTTCGGCGGCGGCATTAGTTGCGGCGCCTGCCTTTGGCCAAACGGGCGATGTGAACTCTGCAACCACCATCGAAGTTGAACAAGACGTCACCCAAGCGGTGCGGCGCAACATTTCCAGTTTTCGCACGCTGGATTGGCGGCCTTATTTTAGCAACCTGAACAAAGGCGCCATCTTGGTCGATATTGATTCGCGCGCGCTGCATTATTGGTCGGCCGATGGCGAAACCTATAAATTGTATCCCTCGTCTGTGCCCATGACCGAGGATCTAACCCGTCGTGGGCGCACGCAGGTGGTGCGCAAGGTCGAGGGGCCAGAATGGCGCCCAACCCCGGCGATGAAACAGCGCAACCCAGAATGGCCCGATTTCGTGCCAGCTGGCCCCGATAACCCGCTGGGCACCCATGCATTGTATCTGTCTTGGACATATTACCGTATCCACGGCACCCATGATACGCGCAAAATTGGCCGCCGATCTTCGAATGGCTGCATTGGCCTGTATAACGAACATATTGCTGAACTGTTCAGCATGGCCAAAGTGGGCACACAGGTGTTGCTAATTTGACGACACGATGACGCGAGTTGTTGAAATCCACTAAACTTGGGTTTGCATTTCCGCGCTGATACTGCTTTATCCGATGTTACGAGGTAAGTCTTGGGTGCCTGTCACGCTGAAGTGGTAGGCGGATATCTGGAGGATATTATGAATAAACTTGTTTTGGCTGCTGCCCTGACCGCTGCTGCTTCGACCGCATTTGCTGGCAACATGTCGGCTCCCGTAATGGAAGCACCGGTTGTTGTTGAAGAAACTGCAAGCTCGTCGGGCGGTGCACTGGTTCCGCTGCTGGTTCTGGCCGTTGTTGCGGCATTTGCAGCTGACTAATTTTCCAGTTTCTGGAAACAAAAAGGCGGTGGGGAAACCCACCGCCTTTTTTGTTGGCGCGGCCCGTGTGACCGCTGTCGAGCTGATCACTGCCAATATTGGCAGT
>RFQY01000081.1 GCA_009924775.1 Paracoccaceae bacterium
GGGATGTACGCTGGGATAACGGGGCAGGGCGCTGGGATGGGTGGGCGGTTTTCATCATGGTGGCCTGTCGCTGTGGTCTTGACCAACTATAGGCCCAGCGCCAGCTTGGGCCCCAGAAAAGTGGCCCAAGCCGCCCCATGTCACGCAGATGTGAGCGGCCTAGCCCGCCCGCTTCATCCCGGTAAAGCGCGCCCGCGCGCGCGGGTCTTTGTCAAACAGCGCGGCCAATTGTTCTGTCATGGCGCCTGCCAGCTGTTCGACATCGGTGATGGTGACCGCACGGCTGTAATAGCGTGTAACATCGTGGCCAATGCCGATGGCCATCAGTTCAACGGCCTTGCGACGTTCCACCATTGCGATGACGTCGCGCAGGTGTTTTTCCAGATAATTCGCCGGGTTTACCGACAATGTGCTGTCGTCCACCGGGGCGCCATCGGAGATGACCATCAAAATCTTGCGCGCCTCGCTGCGGGCCAACATACGCCGATGCGCCCATTCCAGCGCCTCGCCGTCGATGTTTTCTTTCAGCAATCCCTCTTTCATCATCAACCCAAGGTTCGGGCGCACGCGCCGCCATGGGGCATCGGCGGATTTATAGATGATGTGGCGCAAATCGTTCAGGCGGCCCGGCTGCTGCACGCGCCCCTCGGCCAGCCATTTTTCGCGGCTTTGGCCGCCTTTCCATGCCCGGGTGGTAAAGCCCAAGATTTCCACCTTCACATCGCAGCGTTCCAGCGTGCGCGCCAAAACATCGGCGCAGATGGCCGCAATCGAGATGGGGCGCCCGCGCATCGAGCCAGAGTTATCCAGCAGCAGCGTCACCACGGTGTCGCGGAATTCGGTGTCTTTTTCGATCTTGAAGCTAAGCGGGGTGGTGGGATTGGCCACAACACGCGCCAAGCGGCCAGCGTCTAAGATGCCTTCTTCCATGTCAAACAGCCAGCTGCGGTTTTGTTGGGCCTGCAGGCGGCGCTGTAGTTTGTTGGCCAGCCGCCCCACCGCGCCTTTCAGTGGCTCTAGCTGCTGGTCGAGATAGGCGCGCAGGCGTTCCAGTTCGGCGGGATCGGCCAGCTCTTCTGCGGGGATTTCCTCGTCGAAACTATCGTTGAACACGCGGTAATTTGGGTCGGCCTCGGAGGCGGGGGGGGGCGGCGGTGGTTCAAGCGGTGCCTCGCCTTCGGGCAGCTCGGTTTCATCGCTCATCTCGTCCTCGGCCAGATCATCGGTCGAGATCTGCGCCTGCGCCGCGTCTTGGCTGTCTTCTTGCGATTGCTCGGGGGTGGCGTCGGCCTCGTCGTTTTGCTCGTCGTCTTGGCCGGTGCTGTCGGGCTGCTCGTCGTCTTCGGCGCTGTCCTCTTGATCGTCTTGATCGTCGTCGGGCGCGTCTGGGTCATCCCCCAGCTGGTCGCCATAGCCCAAATCTTCGATGATCTGGCGGGCAAAGCGGGCAAATTCGGTCTGGTTAGACAGCCGATCGTTCAAGTTTTCCAGCGTTTCGGCGGCTTGTTCTTCGATGAAACCACGCCATAGCTGCATCACGTTATCTGCCCCTGCGGGCAGGGCGCGGCCCGTGGCCAAGTGGCGGATGAGATAGCCCGCCGCCGTGGCCAAAGGCGCGTCAGAGGCTTGGCTGATTTGATCATAGCCCAGCTTTGTAGCCTCTGACAGGATTTTGGCGTCGATATTGCCGGCAGTGCCGGGCATGTCGCGCGCGCCCATTGCTTCGCAGCGGGCGGTTTCCATGGCCTCGTACAGGTCTTGCGCCATGCGGCCGCTGGGGCGATAGCGGGCGTGCACGCCCTCGTCGTGATAGCGGCGATGCATGGCCAGCGCATCGGCTGTGCCGCGCGCCAAAAGCACCTCTTCGCGCGTCATCCGGCGGCTGACTTGCGGCAGGCGCATTTGATCACCGGCCAGCCCCGATGGGTCGACCGAGTAGCTAACTGTCAGCTCGGGGTCGTTCGCCATGACCTTTGTCGCTTCGGACAGGGCCTTTTTGAACGGATCGGCGGGGTTGTCGTTTGGCTTGCTCATGGTCCTGTTTAAGCACCCATTTTGCGCCCCCGCAAGCCTGATCGCGCGGCCCGTGCCGCTGCGGCATTAGGACAAAAGCAGCGCTGTGCAGCCAGCCACAGCGCGGTGGGCGGCATTGCGGGCCAATCGGGCATCGCGCGTGTCGGTGTTAAAGCTTGCCCGCGTCAGCAGCGCCTTATGGGCAAATTTTGCATTCAGCCGCGCCGCCATGCTGGCCTGTGGTTGTTGGCCAGCTGGCAAGGCCTGCATCAGCTGCACCATGGCATCGCGCTGCGCTTGCCGTTGGGCGATTTGGCGCGCGTGGGCCTGTGCATCGGGGCCGGGGAGAAGCCAAAGATGCTCTATCTCGGCCGACAGGCGGCCCGCGCAGGTGGCAAACTGCTGGTAGGTTGTGCCGCCGGCCCATGCGGGGATGGCCCCGATCTGCGGGGCCAGCAGCGCAATGGCGACAAGATATGTTTTCAAACTGCCCATAATCTTATCTTTATGCGGGTTTTTACGCCTGACAAGTAGGCAGTTTGAAAACTTTTATCTGTTTACCCCAAAGACCCAAAAGAAAAAGGGCCGCCCAAAGGACGGCCCTATAGCCATGGTGCCGGTGGACTGGGCGCTTTAGCCCAGCGATTGGCTTGCCGCGCTTTCGGGCAATTCCTCGTCAAAGCAGCGCTGATAGAATTCTGCCACTGTTTGGCGCTCTAGCTCGTCGCATTTATTCAGGAACGACAGGCGGAAGGCGTAGCCTGTGCTGCGGAAGATTTCCGCGTTTTGGGCCCAGTTGATCACCGTACGGGGGCTCATCACCGTGGACAGATCGGCATTCATAAAGGCGGTCCGCGTCAGGCCCGCCAAATGCACCATCTGGCTGATCTGCTTGCGCCCGGCTTCGGTGTTGTAATGCGGATTCTTGGACAAAACGATGTTGGTTTCCGCGTCATGGCTGAGATAGTTCAGCGTGGCAACCAAGCTCCAGCGGTCCATCTGCGCTTGGTTGATCTGCTGCACACCGTGGTAAAGGCCGGTTGTGTCGCCCAAGCCCACGGTATTGGCCGTGGCAAACAAGCGGAAATTCGGGTTCGGGGTGATGATTTCGTTTTGGTCCAGCAATGTCAGCTTGCCGTCATGTTCCAAGACGCGCTGAATCACGAACATCACATCGGCGCGGCCTGCGTCGTATTCGTCAAACACAATGGCCACGGGGTTGCGCAGCGCCCAAGGCAGGATGCCTTCGTGGAATTCTGTCACCTGCTTGCCATCGCGCAGTTTGATGGCGTCTTTGCCAATCAGGTCGATCCGGCTGATGTGGCTGTCAAGGTTGACGCGCACGGTGGGCCAGTTCAGCCGCGCGCCGACCTGTTCGATATGGGTGGATTTGCCGGTGCCGTGGTAGCCCTGAATCATCACGCGGCGGTTGTTGCGGAACCCTGCAAGAATGGCCAGCGTTGTGTCGGGGTCGAACTTATAGGTCGGGTCCAATTCAGGCACGCGGTCGGTGCGTTCGGCAAAGCCCTTTACCGTCATATCCGTATCTATGCCGAAAACCTCGCGAACCGAGATTTCTTCGGTGGGTTTGGCGGTTTTTTCCAGGGTTGCTTCGGCCATGCCATTGTCCTTTTACCTGTGCAAAGCCGCCGTTTGCGGCCCGCGTTTGGTGCACCATAACGTGCAGCGTTGCAAGGGCAAGGGGCGCACTGGCCCTGCGACGCAGGGTCTTTGGGGTGTGCCTTGCGTCTTGGTGTTATTTAAAGTTGCGGCTGTCTTTGATTTGATCCCACGCCCAAACCACTTGCTGTAGCTGTTCTTCTTGGCTGCGATCGCCGCCATTCATGTCTGGATGCAGCACCTTGATCAGCGATTTGTAGGCTTTGCGCACTTCGGCCTTGGTCCAATGATCCTTGGCTTCGAGAATATCAATCGCTTTGCGTTCGGTCGGGGGCAGCTTGCGGGTATGGCCCGCCGGGTTGCCGCGGCCGGGGTTGCGGGTGGCGTTTTGGCCCAGCACTTGGTGGGGGTCTTCGATGCCCAATCGCGCCCATGCGCGCGCCTCTGGGTCGCCCATGGGTTTGGTTTCGCGTTCCCACACTTTGTCTTTCGAGCGCTGGGCGTTCATCTCGGCCTCGGTGGTGCCGTCGAAGAAGTTCCACTTTAGATTATATTCGCGCACGTGGTCTTTGCAGAACCAAAAAAACTCGTCCAGCACATCGGGCGCTTTTGGCGCGCGAAACTTGCCCGGTTCGCGGCAGCCATCATGTTCGCAAACACGCTGCGAGGTTTCAAATTCGCCCGACATCCCACGGCGGCCGCGCGGATTTTTCTGTTTGGCCGATTTGACGGACATATCGAACCCGAATGGGTCTGGTTTGACCATGGTGGCACCTTTTTGAGTAGGGACGCAGAGTTTAAACTGTCTGCTGCCAGATGGAAGGGGGCGGATAAAAATTTAGCTGTGTTCATTTGCGCCATCTGCTGCACCGATGGGTGCATCATCTGGCGGGGGCGTGGTGGATTGGTTGGGGTGCAGATCGGCCACGTCCTGCGCCACGGGGCGCTGAAACACCAAAACCGAACGATAGATGGTGGTGGTTGAGGTCAGACCGCTGCGTTCCAGCGAAGGCAGGGTTTCGGCGCGATGAAACTGCCAGCCATCGGCTGCCATATCATTCATCTGGGCCTCTAGGGCATGGGCAAACCGCTCTTCTGCGGTTTTGGCGCCTTTGGCCTTTTGCCCGCGTTTGGGGGCGGGAATTACCCGATATTCAAAACCAGCCATGCCGTCACCCTATGTCGTTGCGGGCCGCACGTTACCAGTTTGGCGGGCGGGGGGCCAGCCCCTAAGGGCCTGCTTGCCCTTAGGTTTTGCGCCGGATGCCAATACTGCGGCCCACGCGATCGGGGCGGGGCAGGGCTGCGTGGGCTTTGTGCATGGCGGCCACTTTTTCGGCAACATCGGCAGGCATGGGGGTGACGCGCGGGCCTGTCATGTCGATATGCAATGTCAGCGCCTCGGCGGTGGCGGCCAGCCAGCCATCTTCGTGATACAGCTCTTGGTAGCAGTGAAAGCGCTTTTCGTCGTAATCTATCATCTGAAACGTGCAGCTGACGCGGTTATTGACGTGCAATTCGCGCACATAGCAGACGTGAAATTCGGCGGTGTATGTAGTTAGCTTGCGGGTGGCGGCGTAATCGGGGCCAAAGCCCAGTTGCGGGTAAACCTCGTCGGCGCAGCGATCAAACAGCACGTTATAATAGGCCATGTTCATATGGCCGTTAAAATCGATCCATTCAGGGCTGACCGACATCATGGATGAGCGGAAAAGAGGGTGGGTCATTGGCTGCTCCGGTTGTCTGTTTGGCCAAGGCTAGCGCGCCGGGCAGCTGTGGTCCAGCGCCCGTGGCAGGCTGGGTGTGGATCTGGGGCGGGCGAAAAAAGCAAGAACAATTGCTGAACATATCTTTAATTTGCGCAGGCGCCACGCTATGATTTGCGCCATGAACAGTTTTGACGATACCGACGCCTTTGAAGGCGCCAGCCTGTCGGCGCGTGCCATTGCTGCGCGCGGCGCCCCCTATTTGGACGAGCTGAACGAGGCGCAGCGCGCCGCGGTCGAGGCGCTGGATGGCCCAGTGCTGATGCTGGCGGGCGCCGGAACCGGCAAAACCAAGGCGCTGACCGCGCGTATCGTGCATTTGCTGAACACGGGCCGCGCCCGCCCGCACGAGATTTTATCGGTCACCTTCACCAACAAAGCCGCGCGCGAGATGAAAAATCGCGTGGGCCGGTTATTGGGCCAGCAAATCGAGGGCATGCCGTGGCTGGGCACGTTCCATTCGATCTGCGTGAAACTTTTGCGTCGCCATGCCGAATTGGTGGATTTAAAATCGAATTTCACCATCTTGGACACGGACGATCAGCTGCGGCTGTTGAAGCAACTGGTGCAAGCCGCCCATATCGACGACAAACGGTGGCCCGCGCGCCAATTGGCGGGCATCATCGATGGCTGGAAAAACTGCGCATGGACCCCCGACAAAGTGCCCGCCGCCGAGGCGGGCGCCTATAACAACAAGGGCGTGCAGCTGTATCACCAGTATCAGGCGCGCTTGCGCGAATTGAACGCGGTGGATTTTGGCGATCTGCTGCTGCATGTGGTCAGCATTTTTCAGCATCACGCGGATGTATTGGCGCAGTATCAGCGGTGGTTCAAATATATCTTGGTGGACGAATACCAAGATACCAACGTGGCCCAATATCTGTGGTTGCGGCTGCTGGCGGGGCAACACAAAAACATTTGCTGCGTCGGCGATGATGACCAGTCGATCTATGGCTGGCGCGGTGCCGAGGTGGGCAACATCTTGAAATTTGAAAAGGATTTTCCCGGCGCCACGGTGGTGCGGCTGGAGCAGAATTACCGCTCTACCCCGCATATTCTGGCGGCGGCCTCTGGGGTGATCCGCGCCAATCAGGGCCGCTTGGGCAAAGAGCTGTGGACCGCCGAGCAAGAGGGCGAAAAGCTGCGCCTGATCGGCCATTGGGATGGCGAAGAAGAGGCGCGTTGGATCGCCGATGAAATCGAGGCGATGCAGCGCGGTACACGCGGCATGGCGCCTGTGGGCTTGGACGATATCGCCATTTTGGTGCGCGCCAGCCACCAGATGCGCGCCTTTGAAGACCGGTTTTTAACCATCGGTTTGCCCTACCGCGTGATCGGCGGCCCCCGGTTTTACGAGCGCATGGAAATCCGCGATGCCATGGCCTATTTCCGGCTGGTGGTCAGCCCTGCCGATGATCTGGCGTTCGAGCGTATCATCAACACGCCCAAGCGGGGGTTGGGTGATAAGGCGCAGCAAACCATCCAGCGCGCCGCGCGCGATGCGGGTGTGCCGCTGGTCGAGGGGGCCGCGCTGGTGCTGCGCGACAAATTGCTGGGTGGCAAAGGCGCGGCGCAGTTGGGGCTGTTGTTGGAAAATCTGCGCCGCTGGGGCCGGATGGCGGGCGACAGCGCGATAGATCACAGCGAATTGGCCGGGCTGATCCTAGACGAATCTGGCTACACCGAGATGTGGCAAAACGACAAAACCCCCGAGGCCCCGGGGCGGTTGGAAAACCTAAAAGAATTGGTCAACCATCTGGAAGAGTTCGAAAACCTGCAAGGGTTTTTGGAGCATGTCAGCCTTGTGATGGACAACGAGACCGACGATGGCGGGCAGAAAGTTTCGATCATGACGCTGCATGCCGCCAAAGGTTTGGAATTTCCGGCGGTGTTTTTGCCGGGCTGGGAAGACGGGCTGTTTCCCAGCCAGCGCAGCATGGATGAAACCGGGCTTAAGGGTCTCGAGGAAGAGCGGCGCTTGGCCTATGTGGGCATCACCCGCGCCGAGCAGCTATGCACCATTTCTTTTGCAGGCAACCGCCGGGTTTTTGGGCAATGGCAAAGCCAGCTGCCCAGCCGCTTTATCGATGAATTGCCCGAACCACATGTGGAAATTCTGACGCCTCCGGGCCTTTATGGGGGGGGCTATGGGGCGGCGGCCAGCGGGATCGAATCGCGCGTGGCCAATGCCAATGTCTATAACTCGCCGGGCTGGAAGCGGCTGCAGGCGCGTGCCAGCGCCCGCCCCAATAGCCAGCCCAGTGAAACCCGCCATGCCGTGATTGACGCCACCGCCATAAGCGCCTTTGCTTTGGGGGATCGGGTGTTTCACCAGAAATTCGGCTATGGCCGGGTCGAGGCGATCGAGGGTGACAAGCTGGAAATCGCCTTTGAAAAAGCGGGCATCAAAAAAGTGGTGGCGCAATTCATCATGGCCGCTGACGACGTGCCATTTTAAACAGGCCTTGCGCAAACGGCGCATTTTGCTGGGTTGATGTCTTTTTTCTGCGGGTGACGAGCGGGTATTTATGCCACTCTATCCCTATGTGGCGGGTGCTTAGGGCGCCGCCAATGCAAGCTTTGGGCAGGGTAATGGGCGCAAAACACCTGTTGGACCAACTGGAAAATACCCCCGCCGCCGGCGCCCCCGAGGCCCGTTTGGCGTTTCTTTATTGGGTGTTGCACTTGCCCCATGGCACGCCCACGGCACGCGCTGCGCGCGATGCGCTGGCACATTTGCCCACAGATCCACAAACCGCAGCAGGCCGCGCCTTTGCCGCTTATTTGCAGATGGCCACCAAGCCGGGGTTTGCCGCGCCATCACAACGGCGGCGGGCCAAGCGCCTGCAATAAACATTTTTTATGCGCTAGAAAAGCAAACGGCGGCACCCAGGGAGGAGGAGGGGCGCCGCCGTTTTTAAACGTTGGCCCTAGGGAGGAGGAGGCGGGCCAGCGTATGCATTTGGGCAAAAGCCCGAAACTGATGTGCGGCGGCACCAAGGGAGGAGGCGGTGCCGCCGCGCTGTCAACGTCGCCCCAGGGAGGAGGAGAGAGGCGCCGTATTTCTGGCCCAAGGGCCGGTATAAAGTGCGACGACATCAGGGAGGAGGAGAGATGCCGCCGCCAGTTTCAGCAGGCCCAGGGAGGAGGGGAGGGCCGACTGTTCTAACTTATTTGCCCGTCAGGGCGTTTTCATAAGCAACCGACCAAGCGATGCCGCGAATTTGTGCGCGGTGCATGCCCAAATCGGCCAATTCACGATTGCTGAGCGCTGAAAGCTCGTTCAGCGTGGTGCGATACACCCGATAGCGGGCAACACGCGCTTTAAGCTGTGCAAAGACCCCGGCGCCTTTGGGGGCGCTGATGCTGTTTGCCGTATCACTGATGAATGCCATCTTGATGTGTCCGTCTCTATTCTGGGTCGTGTGTTATTCTGTGTCGTGAGTGTCGTGTACTGCGCCACATCGGCGCCGCTGTTGTGATGAATATGTAGTGAAATGCTGCGCCTGCACAATGGCTGCATGCGCAATGCTGCTATGCAGAAAATGCATATGCTTTGCTGACCTTTTTTTTCGGCGGCTTTGCTGAAATATCAGGCAGTTATAAAATCTGCCTCGGCCCCCCTTGTGCCTTGGGGTGGCTTGCGCCCTTATGCGCCCAACAAACGGAGGCAATTGGCATGGCACTTACGCAACAGGCAGTTTTGGCGGCGCTTTCCAAGATTGCGCTGCCTGATGGCGGCGATCTGGTAGGGCGCGATATGATCCGCGCGCTGGACATTCAGGGTGCAACGATACGATTCGTCATCGAAGCCCCCACGCCCGAGGCCGCCCGCCAAATGGAACCCCTGCGCCAAGCCGCCGAAACGGTTGTGGCGCAGTTGGCTGGTGTGGAAAAAGTCAGCGTGGCGCTTACCGCCCACGGCCCGGCCGAAAAGCCGCCCGCGCCCAGCCTGAAAATTGGCGGCCACCCCACGCCACAGGCGGGCCCCAGCAAACCTGCGGGCGTGGCGCGCATTTTGGCCGTTGGATCGGGCAAGGGCGGCGTTGGCAAATCGACCGTATCGTCGAATTTGGCGGTGGCTTTGGCCCGCCAAGGCCGCCGCGTGGGGTTGCTGGATGCCGATATCTACGGGCCCAGCCAGCCGCGAATGATGGGGGTTAACAAACGCCCCGCCAGCCCCGATGGCAAAACCATTATTCCGTTGCAGGGCCATGGTGTGACGCTGATGTCGATCGGGTTGATGCTGGACCCGGACAAGGCAGTTGTGTGGCGCGGGCCCATGTTGATGGGGGCGCTGCAGCAAATGCTGGGGCAGGTGCAATGGGGCACGCTGGATGTGCTGATCGTCGATCTGCCGCCCGGCACGGGGGATGTGCAGCTGACATTGTGCCAGCGCACCCAGCTGACCGGGGCCATCGTGGTCTCGACCCCGCAGGATGTGGCGCTGCTGGATGCGCGCAAAGCGATTGATATGTTCAACACGCTCAAAACCCCTATTTTGGGGCTGGTCGAAAACATGTCGTCTTTTCACTGCCCCAGCTGTGGGCACGAGGCGCATATCTTTGGCCATGGCGGCGTGGCACAAGAGGCGCAGCGACTGGGGCTGCCGCTGTTGGCGCAATTGCCCATCGATCTAGAGACGCGGCTGGCAGGCGATGCCGGCACTCCGGTGGCGGCGGGCGATGGGCCTATGGCCGAGGCCTATGCGCAATTTGCCCGGGGGTTGATCGAGGGGGGCATGGCCTAAGCCAGCCCAAGGCCTGTGCCCGATTATGCCAAAAAGCGGCCCAAGCGGCCGCTTTTTCATTGGCATGGGAATACGTGGGATATCTGCGCCACACCACAAGGGCGCTGGCGATCATTGGCCACGAATCACCGTATTTCAGCATGAAGACCGGGGTGTTTGGGGCTAAAAACCCTAGAAATTTTGGCAATCCTCCAAATTTCCGGGAAATCATGGGAATCTTTTGGCAGGTCGTGGTAACACAATATATTGTGGTTAACTCTTTCGTATAATGCCCTTTGTTGTGTTCTGGGCGCGCCAGATCGACCTAAATCCACGCCCATAGCGCAATTTCGCCCGTCTTTGACCCATATTTCGCCGCAAATTTTTATTGATTTCCATGAATTCCCATGTCATCCCTAATCCACACGATGAGATTGGGAACACAAGGGGCAACAAGACCCCGTGAGAACGACAAGTCAGGTTTCATACAGGCACCCGCTTTCATCGAACCATGAGATCCGGCGCGCGAGCGAGCAGACATCCCCCCAGATGGCGCGCGCAGTCGGACACCCCCGCGACTGGCGGGACGAGGGCGGCGGATTGGGCAGTGGCAGCAGCTCAATCCGCCGTTTCGTTTCAAGGGCGCGGTTTGCTGCAACGGGCTGGGGCAACAGGAAAAGGATCACGCAACGTGGTTCGCAGGTTTAGAGGCGAAAGCCACAATAAGGTGGACAGCAAGGGGCGGGTGTCTATCCCAGCCTCGTTTCGCCGTGTTCTCGAGGCGGGCGACCCCGCCTGGACCGAGGGCCTGAACCCCGAGCTGGTGATCGTTTATGGCGACCACCGCCGCGCCTATCTTGAATGCTACACAATGGATGCCATCGCCGAGGTCGACGCCAAAATCGACGCGCTGCCGCGCGGCTCGATGGAGCGTAAGATGTTGCAGCGGTTGTTTCACGGCCAAAGCTTTCCCACGGCAGTGGATGAAACGGGCCGTTTGGTGTTGCCCGCCAAATTGCGTCAAAAGATTGATCTGCAAGACGAGGCGTTTTTTATCGCCGCCGGCGATACGTTCCAGATCTGGAAGCCCGAAACCTACGAGCAGGAAGAACTGGCCAAGACCGATGCTTGGCTGGATGATCTGCCCGATGATTTCGATCCGTTGATTTTGTTGGATGGCGGAAAGGCGGGGTAAGGGTATGCGCGTCGTCGATACGACAGACCAAGCCCCCCATATCCCCGTTTTGTTGCGCCCGCTTTTAACAGCGGTGGCGCCGGTGCGCGGTGTTTGGCTGGATGGCACCTTTGGCGCCGGTGGGTATAGCCGGGCGCTGCTAGAGGCGGGGGCGGATAAGGTCATTGGCGTGGATCGCGACCCGCTGGCGTTTCAGATGGCGGCCTCTTGGGCCGGCGACTGGGGCGCGCGGCTGGAACTTGTGCAGGGTGTGTTCTCGCAGCTTGACGACTATGGCCAAGATCTGGATGGCGTGGTGCTAGATATCGGCGTCAGCTCGATGCAAATCGATCAGGCCGAGCGTGGCTTTTCCTTTATGAAGGATGGCCCGCTTGACATGCGGATGAGCCAAGAAGGCCGCAGCGCTGCAGATATTGTCAATACCGCCGACGAAGAAGAACTGGCCGATATTTTGTATCATTATGGCGAAGAGCGGGCCAGCCGCCGCATCGCCCGCGCCATTGCCCGCGCCCGTGCCGAGGCGCCGATCACCACCACCTTGCGCTTGGCGGAATTGGTCGAGGGGTGTTTGCCCCGCGCCAAACCCGGCCAAAGCCACCCCGCCACGCGCAGTTTTCAGGCGCTGCGTATCGCGGTGAACGATGAATATGGCGAATTGGTTGGTGGGCTAGAGGCGGCAGAACGCGCATTGCGCCCGGGGGGGCAGCTGGCCGTTGTGACCTTTCACTCGGTCGAGGACCGGATCGTAAAGCGCTTTTTCACCGACCGCTCGGGCGGGGGTGGGCGTGGCAGCCGCCATGGGCCCGATATTGTCAAAGCCGCGCCACAGTTTACCCAAGCCAGCCGCAAAGCGATTGGCCCAGACGATCAAGAACTGGCCGAAAACCCGCGTGCGCGCAGCGCCAAGCTGCGCGTGGGGCAGCGCACCGATGTGCCCGCAGGCCCGGTGGACCGGCGCGCCTTGGGGATGCCGCAGCTGAAAAAGGGGGGCCATAATGCGTAACTTTTTATCGGTTCTAACGGCATTGGCGGTGATCGGCTTGGCGTTTTGGGCCTATCACGAAAACTACAAAACCCAAGAGGCGCTGGCCACCAATGAGGCGCTGCAAAATGATATCGCCGATGCCCGCGCCCGCCTTGCGGTGTTGCGCGCGGAATGGGCCTATCTGAACCGCCCCCAGCGCTTGCGCGAACTGGCCGAGCTGAATTTTGACAAGCTGGGCCTGTTGCCCTTTGCCCCCGAACAATTTGGCAGCATCGATCAGGTGCCCTACCCGCCGTTGCCAGCGGTTCAATTGTTTGACAGCACCACCGCCGTGAATACCACGGAGGCCAGCCAATGATCCGCACACCGCTGCGCCCGCTTGCCCGTATTTTGGATGCCCGTCGCCGTGGTGAAAACCCCGACGCCATCGAACGCGAAAACCTGCGGTTGCGCCACGAAGAGCTGCGCGATCACGCGCGCCGCCGGGCCGAAGGCCGCTTGTTGGTGCTGGGATTGGTGTTTTTATGTGCCTATTCGGTGATTGGCGCGCGCATGGCCCATGTGGCCGCCACCGAACCGGCCGAACCGCGC
>RFQY01000082.1 GCA_009924775.1 Paracoccaceae bacterium
TTCATGGGCCAAGGTTTTCAAATATGTCGCAGCAGCTTGGGCGCTGCGGGCCATTTCGCTGGGCGGGGCAGGGGGGGCTTGTGTAGTCACTGGCTTGTTCCGTCGCTTTCCATCCTGTTTAACACCTGCGTGGCAAAAGGGCGAGGGTTACTCGTTTGCCGTGGGCGCACCCCCCTCAAAATGGTTCTCTTTTGCATAATCGCAAGGGGCCTCTTGCATTTGTAGGTGCAGCCCGTCGCCGGTGAATGGGTGGGCGCGTGCCAAATCTTCGTCAAGCTCGATACCCAGCCCCGGGGCATCAGACAGGCACACATGGCCCTGTTCGACCTTTATGGTGCTTTTGATCAGCGCGTCATGGAACGGTGTTTCGATGGTTTCGGCCAATAAAATATTGGGAATCGAGGTGGCCAGATGCAGGTTGGCCGCCCATTCCACAGGCCCGGCATAAAGATGGGGGGCCATTTGCGCGCCAAAGCCTTCGGCGATGGCGGCCAGCTTTTTCATCTCCCAAATACCGCCAGCACGGCCCAAGGCCGGCTGCAATATTTCCGCCCCACCCGTGCGCAACAGCGTGGTGAATTCGGTCTTGGTGCTCATCCGCTCGCCCGTGGCAATCGGGATGCGCACGGCTTGGGCGACGCGGGCGAAATCTAGTAGGTTATCTGGGGGAATAGGTTCTTCGTACCACAGCGGGCTATAAGGTTCCAACGCTTGCCCCAAGCGGATAGCGCCTGCGGGGTTAAACTGCCCGTGGGTGCCAAACAGCAGGTCTGCACGATCGCCCACAGCGCTACGAATGGCGCTGCAAAAGGCAACCGATCGTGTGATGTCGCGCATGGCTGGCATATGCCCACCCCGAATGGTATAGGGGCCTGCCGGGTCGAATTTCAGCGCGGTATAGCCTTGATCTACATAATGTTCCGCGGCTTCGGCGTTCATCTCGGGCGAGACCCAAAACTGGGCGATGTCATGATGGGGTAGGGGGTAGAGATAGGTATAGGCGCGGATGCGGTCATTCATGCGCCCGCCCAGCAGCGCATATACCGGGCGGTTTCGCGCTTTGCCCAAAATATCCCAACAGGCAATTTCCAGCCCTGAAAACGCACCAATCACGGTCAGGTCGGGGCGTTGGGTGAAGCCCGAAGAATAGACGCGGCGGAACATCAGCTCGATATCTTCGGGCGAGCTGCCCTGCATATGCCGCTCGAATACATCGCGGATCACCGGCACCATGGCCTGTGGCCCGATGCTAGAGGCATAGCATTCCCCCCAGCCTGTGATCCCGCAGGCGGTGGTCAGCTTGACCAAGATCCAATAGCGCCCCCCCCAGCCCGGCGCAGGGGGGGCAGTGATGATGATGTCGAGATCGCGTAGTTTCATGCGGGCCTCCCCAGCGGATAATCTGCGCCGAAGGTGCATGGGCCGCCCCGCCGGTGCAAGGCCAAATGCGGCAAGATATGCCGCAAGACGGCGCTAGCGCCCCAGCGCCCCGCTGCGTTGACCCAAAAACAAAGCCAAACACAGCACCATCAGCGCAGCGGCCAGAAAAAACGGCGCACCGGGCAGGTAAAGGGGGGCGCCGGCGGCGGTGAAATAGGCAAAGACCTGCGTCATCAAAACTGGCGCGGTGGCCATGGCCAAGGCGCTGACCGATGTCAACAACCCCTGCAATTCGCCCTGCGCGGTGGGGGCCACGCTGTCGGACATGGCCGCCTGCAACGCCGGCATCGCCAGCGAGCCAAGCGCGGCAATGGGAATCATCGCCAGCAAAACCCGGCCATCTGTCAGGCTGGCAATCAACACCAAGGTGACGCATTCCATGGCCAAGCCAAAGATCACAGTGCCGCGTGGCCCCAGACGGGCCATGGTGGGCTGTACCAAAAACGCCATGGTCAGCGCATAGGACAGCCCGTAAATGCCCAACGACAGGCCAATCGTGCCCTCGCCCCAGCCAAAGCGCTCGGTCAGGAAAAAGGCCCAAACCGCCGGGTAGACATAGGTTGCCACGTTAAACAGGAAAAACACCGCCAGCAAAGGCGCCACGCCCGCCAAGCGTGCCACCGCGCGAAAGGCGCCAAAGGGGTTGGCGCGGGCCCAAGAAAACCGCCGCCTGCGACGGCGTGGCAGGCTTTCGCCCAACACCGCAAAGCCCAATAGCGCATTTGCCAAGGCCAATGCGCCCGCCGCCCAAAATGGCGCCCGGGTGCCATATTCGGCAAGAAACCCGCCCAAGATTGGCCCCAGAACAAACCCCACCCCAAAGCCCGCCATCAGCAGGCCAAAGCGCTGTGCCTTTTCGTGGGGGGCGGAAATATCGGCCATATAGGCATTTGCCGTGGAATGGGTGGCGGCGGTGATGCCACCTAAGATACGCCCGACCAACAGCAGCCACAGACTGCCCGCAAGCGCCATAATCACGTAATCGGCCGCCATGGCCAGAAGCGAGATCAGCAGCACAGGCCGGCGCCCCCAGCGATCCGAGAGGGCGCCAACCACTGGCCCGAACAAAAACTGCATAACGGCAAAGGCTGCCGACATAATGCCGCCCCATGCCGCCGCCTGTGCCAAGCTGCCGCCGTCGACCTCGCGCAGCAGCGCTGGCATCACCGGCATGATCAGGCCCACGCCCATGGCATCCAGCGTCACGGTTGCGGTGATCACAAAAATCGGCAGGCGCCCGGGTGTTCCCATGCTAGTGGGTGCCTTGGTTTGCGCCTTGGTTTGCGTTTTGGGCAAAGCGCAGGGCGATCTCTGGGGCTTGGCCCATTTGCTGGGCCGGATCGAAAATATCGTCCAGCGCGATATCGGGGTGGGCCGCCTGCGCCAATTGGGCCAGTGGCGTTTGGCTGGCCATGGCGCTTTGGCACAGCGCTTTGACGGCCTCTTGCGCAGCGGGGCGGGGCAGGGTTTCGGCCAGCCGGAAGGACAGCGCCTCGGCGTGGATCAGGCCCAAGCCCTGCGCCAAAGTGGCGTGCATGCGCGCGGGCTGGGGGGCCAAGCTTTGCGCCAACTGGGCGCTTTGGTGCAGGGCACTGGCGGCGCCAAGGCATAGCTGGGGCAGGCACAGCCATTCGGCAAACCACGCCGCGCCATCGCGCGCCTCGCGGTGCAGGCCTGCGCCTTGCAGTACGCCGTTCAATGCCACAATCTGATGGGCCAAGGCCACAATCGCCGACGGCGCCACCGGGTTTTGCTTTTGCGGCATGGTCGACGAGCCGCCCGTGCCCCCCAGCACCACCTCGGCCACATCCGAGCGGCACATCACCAACAGATCTTCGGCCATCTTGGCGCAGGCCGTGGCCAGCCGCGTGGCCCAAGCGGCGATGGCTTGAATGCGGCCACGCTCGGCGTGCCAGCTGTCGCCGGGGTCGGCCAAGCCTAGGCTTTTTGCCATATGCGCGCGGATCTGTGGTGCTTTGGGCCCAAGCGCCACGCTGGTGCCCGCAGCCCCAGACAGCGACACGCATAGCAGCGCGCGTAGCCCTTCAATTTCCTCTCGCAGCGCCAATAGCGGCTGCCCCCATCCCGCCACCACCGCGCCAAAACTGGTGGGGGTGGCATATTGGCCATAGGTGCGCGCGGCCATAGGGGTATGGGCATGGGTTTGGGCCTGTCTGGCCAGATGGGCCAGTGCCGTGTCCAGATCAGCCCCCAGCAGCATCAGCCATTGGCGCAGCCGCAGCATCAGGGCGGTGTCGATAATATCTTGGCTGGTGGCGCCCCAATGCAGGTATTGGGCATATTCTGGCGCTTCCATCGCTTTGCGAAAGGCTGTGACAAGGGCAGGCACGGGCACCCCGTTTTGCCCCGTTGCCTGCGCCAGCGCCGCCGGGTCGATCTGCACCTCCATGGCCGAGCGTTGGATAAAGGCCGCGGCGGTTTCGGGGATCAGCCCCAAGTCGCCTTGGGCGCGGGCCAATGCCCCCTCGACCAGTAACATGGCGCGCAATTCGGCGGCATCGGTAAACAGGCGCCCCACCTCGCCCGTGGCAAACAGGCGGTGATAGAGCGGGCTTTCAAAAACAGATGCAGCCATGCTTAGCGCCCTTTTACAAATTGCGATAAAATATCGGCCAGCCCTTGTGGGTCGGCAAAAAACGGGGAATGCGCGCAGGCCATGGTGGCCACGTGATCTGCGGGCCAATCTTCGGTCATGGTGACCTGAAATTCTGGCGGGATCGTGCGGTCATCTGCGCAGCGCACGTAATAGCGGGGCAGCTTGGGGCTGTGCTGCAGCGGCACGGCCTCGGCTGTGGGCCGGGTGGCCTGAATGCACAGGTTTTCGGCGGCATAGTCTACCGTGCCGGGCGGGCAGTCGTGGTAAAACAGCGCGTGCAGATCATCGCGATCGACGCCCCAGCCTTTGCCATCTTCGCGCATGCGGATGAAGGGCAGCAGGGGTTGGCGCGGGGCCTGCATGCGCATCTGCGACAGGCTAAGCCCCGGCGCGGGCACATAGGCGCAGACATAGATCAGGGCCTGCACCTTTTCCGGGGCCAGTTCAGCGGCCAGCGTGATAGGGTAGCCGCCCATCGAATGGCCCACCAACACGGTGGGTTCGCTGATGGCATCAACGATTGCCTTTGCGTAATCGCCCAAGCCCACTTGGGTATAAGGTGTTTTATCGGCGCCATGGCTGGGCAGGTCGATGGCGCGGGCATTGTGGCCCTTGGCCTGCAACAAAGGCAGCACATCGCGCCAGCACCACGCCCCGTGGGCGGCGCCATGGATCAACAAGAAATTGGTCATCTTTGCCCCTTTCTGGCCAGCCCCAAACCGCCCCGCACTTATGGGCTGGGGGTGGGGGGCTGCACATCTGTTTGTGTCAGCTTATAGGCCTTCCCAAAGCCCGCATTCAACAGCGCGTCGGTGATGGTGAAAACCACGAAATGAAAATCGCCAAAATCGGCGTAAAGGGCGGCTTTTGGGCGTTGGGCCAAGAAACGGCGGCGCGCGGCGTCATGTGCGGGGCTGGGGCGGGCCAAGATCTGGGCGGTTGCATGCAAGGTCAGGCGCGGTTCGGCCAATGGGTCGCCCGTGCCGCTGGGCTGGCCCAGCAGCAGCGCACAGGCCGGATGGGCCCGCAGCGCGGCTTTATGCGGGGCCAGATCTGACAAAAGCGACAAAACCACCCCGCCATCGCCCTGTGCCAGCGCAATACGCGAGACACTGGGCTGCATCCCGTCTGGTGACAGGCTGGCCAAGGCGGCATGATCGGCCTGCGCAATCAGGCCCTGTGCCATCTGGCGGGCCTGCGCGGTGGGGGCAAGAAAGGGCTTTTTTTCGGGCATAGGGGCCATCGTTGCAACTGCCGGCAGGCTGACACTGCCGGCAGTGCGATGCAAGAGGGGCGCGAAAGGCGGCAGGCGCCTAGATGTCCAAAAACACCGTTTCCCCCTCGCCCTGCAGGCGGATGTCAAAGCGGTAGGCGCCTTCGCCCGTTTTGCGCGCGATCAGTGTGGACACGCGGTTGCGCTGTTCGATCCGTGCCAAAAGCGGATCTGCACTGTTGTCTTCATCCTCGAAATAAATGCGGGTGTGCAGCCCCACATTGATGCCGCGTGCGGCGATCCACAGGCTGATATGGGGGGCCTGCATCTGCCCGGTGCGGGCGGGCACGGCACCGGGCTTGACCGTGGTTAGGCAAAATTCGCCGCTGTCTTTATCGGCGGCAAAGCGGCAAAAGCCACTTACAGCCGGGTCAGCCCCGGGCTGGCCGGCAAAGCGCCCGGCGCTGTCGGGTTGCCAGCTTTCGATCAGCGCGTCGCGCAGCGCCCAGCCGGTGCCATCAATCACCTGCCCGGTGATTGTGATCTGCTGGCCCAAGGCGCCGGGCTGAATGGGCGACAGGCCCAGATCTTGGGGATAAACGCCCTCGATACCCGCAAAGCTGGGGATGCAGCCGATATGCACATAAGGCCCCCCGGTTTGCGAGGCCGTTTCGGTAAGGTTGCTTAGGTGTTGGGGCATGTCACAGGCCCTCCAGACGGTTTTCAAACATGGTTTGGCGCCGCCCGCGCAGCACGATGTCGAATTTATAAGCCAGAAAATCCAGCGGGCGGGCCATGGGCATATCCAGCGGTGCCACCAAGCGATCAAGCTGGCTGCGGTTTTTGATGGTCGCAGCGATTGGGCAGCGCGCGATCAGCGGATCGCCCTCGAAATACATTTGGGTGATCAGCCGCTGGCCAAAGCTGTGGCCAAAGACCGAAAAATGAATATGCATCGGGCGCCATTCATTGCCCCGGTTGGGCCATGGATAGGCGCCGGGGCGAATGGTTAGAAATTGATAGCGCCCCTGATCATCCGTCAGGGTGCGCCCGCAGCCGCCAAAATTGGGGTCAAGCGGGGCCAGATAGGTATCTTTAATATGGCGATAGCGCCCCCCGGCATTGGCCTGCCAAATTTCGATCAATGTGTTGGGCACGGGGCGGGCAAATTCATCTAACACCTGCCCATGCACCAAGATACGCTCGCCAATGGCGGGGCTGCCATCGGTGGCGAAATTCAACATCAAGTTATTATCCAATGGCCCGATCACCCCATGGCCAAACCGCGGGCCGGTTTCTTCCGAGGGGGTGGATTCCATCGATAAAAGCGGCCATTTCGGGCTGCGCGGCACCGATGTTTTATAGTCTGGATCATAGGGCACGGGGTGCATATCGCGCTGGCGCGGCACCAAGGGGCCAAGATCTGTCATTGTGATTGCTCCATTTCCGCGTAGGTCTGTTTGGCAAGCTTCAGCGCATGATTTGCCCGCGGCACACCGGCATAGATGGCGACATGCTGAAATGCCTCTAGCACGTCTTGCTTGCTGGCGCCGGTGCGGGCGGTGGCGCGAATATGCATGGGGATTTCCTCGAAATTGCCCGTGGCGGCCAACAACGCCAATGTCAGCATCGAGCGTTCGCGCAGGCTGATCCCATCCGAGGCCCAGACCGTGCCCCAGGCACCTTCGGTGATCAGGGTTTGAAAGGGCGTGTCAAATTCGGTTTTTGCCGCTTCGGCGCGGTCAACATGGGCATCGCCCAGCACCTGCCTGCGCACCTGCATGCCGGTTTCGAAACGGGTGGTTTTTGGGGTTTTCTCAGACATGGCCCACCTCGGCGATAAAGGCGTTGAGGATGCGGGCAAACTCTTGCGGGGCTTCGACGCAAGGCAGATGGCCCACGCCCCGGATCAATTCGAATTTCGAGCCGGGGATCAGGCCCACGGTTTCGCGCACCAGATCTGGCGGGGTCGAGCCATCTTCGCTGCCTGCAATGCCCAAGGTGGGCAGGCGAAGGCCGCTGGTGGGGGTGTAAAAATCGGTGCCGGCAATCGCCGCCGAACAGCCGGCATAACCGCCGGCATCGGTGCGCACCAACATGGTGCGCCATGCCTGCATTTCGTCCGTGTCGCGAAAGGCCTTGGAAAACCACCGCTCCATCACCGCATCGGCCATGGGCGCAATGCCGCCCGCGGCGATGGCATCGACGCGCTGTTGCCACATCTCGCGGGTGCCAATTTTGGCGCCGGTATTTGATAAAACCAAGGCGCGCACCAGATCCATGCGCTTTACCGCCAGCCCTTGGGCGATCATGCCGCCGATCGACAGGCCCACCAGCAAACAGTCTTTGATTTGCAAGTGATCCAACAGTTTTTCCAAATCACCCACCAGCGTGCCCATGGAATAGGGGGCCGGGGTGGCGCTGGTCAGGCCGTGGCCACGCTTGTCATAGCGGATCACGCGCAGCCCGGCGGGCAGCTGTGGCACGATTTTGTCCCACAGCCGCAAATCGGTGCCCAAGGAATTGGCAAAAACAATTGCGGGGCCGTTTTGCGGGCCCGCGTCGGTGTAATGGGTGCAAAGCCCTTCAAGATCGGCGACCAGCATCAGTAGGGTATCCCTGTATAGCATTCAGCAAAGGCTGTTTGTGCGGCGGTATTCTCGCGCAAAAAGGCCAGTTCTGCAGCTTGTATTTTGTGATCAAAGGCATCTTGTTCCGGGAAAGCATGCAAAAGCCGCGTCAGCTGCCAGCTGAACCGCTGGGTTTTCCACACCCGCGCCAAGGCTTTTTCGGAATAGCGATCAATCCCTTCGGCGCAGCCTTCGGCGTAATATTGGACAAGCCCGTTGAACAGGTAATGAATATCCGAGGCCGCGGTATTCAGCCCCTTGGCGCCCGTGGGGGGCACGATATGGGCCGCGTCGCCCGCCAAAAACAACCGGCCCCAGCGCATGGGCTCGCACACGAAGCTGCGCAAGGGGGCAATGGATTTTTCGATCGATGGTCCGGTTACCAACCGGTCTGCCACGGCGCTGGGCAGGCGGCGGCGCAATTCGTCCCAAAAGGCGTCGTCAGACCAGTTTTCCACTTTGTCTTGGGCGTCGCATTGAACGTAGTAGCGCGAAAGCTGGGCATTGCGCATGGAACACAGCGCAAAGCCACGGGCGGAATTGGCGTAGATCAGCTCGTCATTCACGGGGGGCGTATGCGAGAGAATGCCAAGCCAGCCAAAGGGGTAGACGCGTTCATATTCGCGGCGCACGGTGGCGGGTATGCTTTGGCGCGAGGGGCCATGAAACCCGTCGCAGCCAGCGATGAAATCGCAGTTCAGCTGATGGGATGTGCCGTTTTGTTCAAAGGTCACAAAGGGCGCATCGGTTTCCAGATCGTGCAGGGTGACCCCTTCGCAGTCGTGCAAGACCTTGCCGCCGCAGGCATCGCGCGCGGCGTATAAATCGCGCGTCACCTCGGTTTGACCGTAGACCATGACGTGGCGGTTGATCAGCTTGGCAAAATCGATGTGAAACATGTCTTCGCCGCAGGCCAGATGGGTGCCGTCGTGCAAATACCCCTCGGCCTGCATGCGCTGGCCCACGCCGGCCTGTTCCATCAGGCCCACAAAGCCCGTTTCCAACACGCCCGCGCGGATGCGCGACAGCACATGGGCGCGGCTGCGCCGTTCCAACACCACCGTGTCTATGCCGCGGCTATGCAGCAACTGGGCCAGTAACAGCCCGGCTGGCCCCCCCCCGATAATGGCAACCTGTGTGCGCATGAAACCCTCCTGTTCGCTGGGGCAGAGTGCGAAAAGTAGTTTACTTTGTCAATTAAATTTCACGCCCCACCAGTTTGGCGCATGCTTGTGAAAATTCTACGCCGCGATAGGCTGGCCCTATGTGCGGACGTTTTGCCCTGACTTTGCCCAATGATGCGCTGGCGCAGCTGTTTGCCGCCAGCCCGGCCAACACCCTGCCGTTATTGCCAAATTATAATATCTGCCCGACAAACCCGGTGGCCTGCGTGCTGGCATATGCGGGGGGGCGGCGCATTGGCCCTATCCGTTGGGGATTTGTGCCGGATTGGTATGCGCGGCCTGACGCAGGGCCGCTGCTGATCAATGCACGCGCCGAAACGATTGCAACAAAGCCGGCGTTTGCCGCAGCCGCGCGCAAGCGGCGCTGCCTGATTCCCGCCAGCGGGTTTTATGAATGGGAAAAAACCGAAACGGGGGCGCGCCTGCCATGGTACGTAACCCGGGCCGATGGCCAGCCCATGGTTTTTGCAGGTCTTTGGCAAAATTGGGCAGATGACACCGGGCGGCACGCCAGTTGCGCCATTGTCACCACCCCGGCTGGGGCCGATATTGCCGATATTCACCATCGCCAGCCGCTGATTTTGGACGCCAGTGACTGGGCCTTATGGTTGGGCGAGGTAGGCCATGGGGCGGCCCGCCTAATGCAACCCAGCCCGATGGGATATTTGCGGCGGTGGCGGGTCGGGCCAGAGGTGAATTCCAACCGCGCCAGTGGCGCGGGCCTGTGCCAGCCGCTGGCTTAGCGCTGCTCGAAGCTGATACCGCCACGCATGATACGCCCGTCTTGGGCGCTGTCGGCCAGCGTATCCCCCACCAGATCCCCGCTGTCTAATGCCTGTGTTTGATCGCTTGTAAGCCGCTGGCTGCGGCCAAAAAAATCGCCCTGCATTTTGCTTGAAATAACAACAGACCAGCTTTCGTTTTGCGACAGCCGTGGCGAAACAAACCCCGGTTTGGACTTATAAATCTGGCGCGGTGTTTCGTCGAAATTCACGAAAATCAGCCGGTCACCCGGCTGCGCAAAAGTGACTTCTGGAAAAAACGCCCCCGAAACGATGGCAATCTCGTGTTGGGTGGTGTTGCGCTCGGTCGCCATGGCCGGGTGGACCAAAAGGACGGCGATTATCCCCGCCAGAACATGGCGGCGCTGGGCGGAAAAAGGGGCGGGCATGTTGGGCCTCTGCGTGTTGTGAAACAAGTGGCCTTAGGGCTAGGGGGCGAATGCGGCAGCATTGCGGCGCCACCGTGGTGGGCTGCGGATTTTTGCTTGCTAAGGGGGGCGTGGCGGCGCTATGACATGCCGCATGCGGGTGTAGCTCAATGGTAGAGCCGCAGCCTTCCAAGCTGAAGACGTGGGTTCGATTCCCATCACCCGCTCCAATTCTACTCAACATCAGTGTCTAACACATTGATCTGTAAGCATTGTTTTCTTGCAGTCCATGTGGAGTAGACAACGTGGTAGACAAAGTTGCTCACTATTTAATGAACAAAGGTGGAGTGTTTTACTTCACCCGACATGTTCCCGCAGACGTGCGTCATAATTATGCCAAAGGGCGTATTGTGATTTGTTTGAAGACTCGCAGTAAAAATTCTGCACTTAGGGCCAGTGCTTCTTTGGCTGGTAAGCTGGATGATTTTTGGCTGCAGCTCAGGCTTTCCAGTATGGACGTGCCTGCAGCAAACCTGCTGATTAGAGATGCTCAGGCAAAGGTACAGTCCTCGTGCTCTGTGTCACTGACAGAAGCTCGTGACATGTACTGCCGATTGAAGAGCAATGGCCATGGCAAACTGTTCTTTGCTGTTGCTGATAGAAACGATGGCTATGTTGTACAGTGTCTGGGTGACAGAACTGTCGATGGATATTCCAGTGCTGATGCCAGCAGCTTTCGTGATTGGCCAACATGACCCGGCTTTACCCCTACCGTGCTTACTGTACACTAACCGTGGCAGTCAGCGCATTCGCGAAGGGCTGGTGATGTATTGAAAATATTGGTCGGAGTGAGAGGATTCGAACCTCCGGCCCCTGCCTCCCGAAGACAGTGCTCTACCAGGCTGAGCTACACTCCGACCGTGAGCGCGCGGATAGCCCAGCCAGCGCCGCTTGGCAAGGGCAAAAGCACGGGCCCAATGCAGGCCATGGCCAAGGCTTGATGCCATAAAAAAGGCCCGCCTTGGGGCGGGCCTTTGGCAAAATCGTAAATGTTGGTGCCGTTACAGGCTGGCATCCAGTGCCGCAACCACGGCATCGCCCATATCGCTGGTCGAGACCGGCTGAACGCCATCTTCGCCCAGCAGGTCTGCGGTGCGCAGCCCATCGGCCAGCACCTGTTCCACGGCCTTTTCCAAACGATCGGCTTCGCTGCCCATGTCGAAGGAATAGCGCAACGCCATCGCAAAGCTAAGGATACAGGCGATTGGGTTTGCCTTGCCTTGGCCGGCAATGTCAGGGGCCGACCCGTGCACCGGCTCGTAGAGGGCTTTGGGGCGGCCATTGGCCATGGGGGCGCCCAAGCTGGCCGAGGGCAACATGCCCAAGCTACCGGTCAACATGGCTGCGGCATCCGACAGCAAATCGCCAAACAGGTTGTCGGTGACGATCACATCAAACTGTTTGGGCCAGCGGCACAGCTGCATGGCGCCGGCATCGGCATACATGTGGCTAAGTTCAACATCGGGATATTCCTCGTCATGCACTTTTTGCACAACTTCACGCCACAAAAGGCCCGATTCCATCACATTGGCCTTCTCCATCGAGCAGACCCGGTTGTTACGGCGGCGCGCCAATTCAAAGGCCGAACGCGCCACGCGCTCGATCTCGGATTCGGTATAGCGCTGGGTGTTGATGCCCACCCGCTCGTTGCCTTCCTCGAAGATGCCGCGCGGTTCGCCAAAATAAATGCCCGAGGTCAGTTCGCGCACGATCATGATGTCCAGCCCGGCCACCACGTCTTTCTTCAGCGAGGAAAAGTCAGCCAAGGCATCAAAGCACTGCGCCGGGCGCAGGTTGGCGTATAGGTCCATTTCCTTGCGCAGGCGCAGCAGCCCACGTTCGGGTTTTACGCTGAAATCCAGATTGTCGTATTTTGGGCCACCCACGGCGCCCAATAGCACGGCGTCCACCTCTTGGGCGCGGGCCATGGTTTCATCGGTCAATGGGGTGCCATGCGCATCATAGGCGCAGCCCCCCACCAGCCCTTCGCTGACGTCGAAGGTGACATTGCGCTTGGTGCCGTACCAATCGATAATTTTGCGCACTTCGGCCATTACTTCGGGCCCGATGCCGTCGCCGGCAAGAATAAGAAGCGAAGGGTTGGTCATGGTTTTTTGTCCCCAGTGAAACGGTTTGGCACTGGCCTAGCGATTGGCGCAGGCGGGGTCAAGAAACGGCGATCAATTTTGCACAACTTGCGGCGGTGGCATGGCCTGCGGGGCGGGGGGAAT
>RFQY01000083.1 GCA_009924775.1 Paracoccaceae bacterium
CACGAGGCGGCCATCCGCCATGTGGAATTTGTGTCTTTGTCGCAAGATCGTGCCTTGGTGGTGCTGGTATTTGCCGATGGCCATGTAGAAAACCGCCTGTTTACCCCGCCCATGGGGCAAACCCCCTCGTCTATGCGCGAAGCGGCTAATTTTTTGAACGCCCTCGCCGAGGGGCGCACCCTGACCGAGTTGAAAACCGTCATCCGCGAGGAAATTACCAACCGCCGCCAAGAGATAAACACATTGGCCCATGATTTGGTGGAAAGCGGTTTGGCGGTGTGGGACGCCCAAGGCGAACATGGCGAAAGGTTGATTGTGCGCGGCCGCTCAAACCTGTTGGCCGAGCAGGGCGACGAGGCCGAACTTGAGCTGATCAGATCTTTGTTTGACGATCTGGAACGCAAGCGCGATATAGCGCAGTTCCTTGAGCTGACAGAACAGGGCGAAGGTGTGCGCATTTTTATCGGCTCTGAGAACAAACTTTTCTCACTTTCGGGTTCATCTTTGGTGGTTTCCCCATATATGAACGCTGATCGAAAGATCGTTGGCGCGGTGGGGGTCATTGGCCCGACGCGCCTGAATTATGGAAGGATTGTGCCGATTGTGGATTACACGGCACAGCTGGTCGGGCGGCTTATCTCCGACCGGGGGTAGAGGTGAACTATGGCAGAGCCAAAGAACGAAGATTTTCTTGACGATATTGAACAGGCCGAAGCCGAAGAATTGGCGCAGGAAATGTCAGATATTACCGACGAGCAGGCAGAGCTAGATTCGCTACGCGCCGAGCGTGACGAATACCGTGATAAATTCATGCGCGCCTTGGCCGATGCCGAAAATACCCGCAAGCGTGGCGAAAAGGCCCGCCGCGAAGCCGAACAATACGGCGGTTCGAAACTGGCGCGCGATATGCTGCCCGTTTACGATAACCTCAAGCGCGCGCTAGAGGCCGCCACCGACGAACAGCGCGCCGCTTTTGGGCCGCTGATCGAAGGTATCGAGCTAACATTGCGCGAATTGACCAATGTGTTTGGCAAACATGGCATCCAACTGATTTCGCCCAAAGTGGGCGATGCCTTTGACCCCCAAGTGCACCAAGCGATGTTCGAAGCCCCGGTTCCAGGCACCAAGGCGGGCGATATCATCCAAGTCTCGACCGAGGGTTTTATGCTGTTTGACCGTTTGCTGCGCCCGGCGCAGGTGGGCGTGTCGTCTACGCCTACCAGCTAACTGGTTGGGTCGCTTTCAGGCTAAGGGCGGGTTTTCCCGCCCTTATTTATTTTGCAGCGCCTTCAATTCGTACAGGGCGGCCAATGCCTCGCGCGGGCTTAGATCGTCGGGGTGAATATCGGCCAAACGCTGCTCGATCTGCGATGGGCCGCTGGGTGCGGCAGGTTGCGGTGCGGGCGCTGCGGCAAACAGCGGTAAATCATCGATCAAGGCCTTGGGCTTGGTGGCGCCTTCCCGTTCGCCCTTTTCCAAGGCATCCAGCACCACGCGGGCCCGGGCAACCACGCTGGCGGGCAGGCCTGCCAATTTCGCCACCTGCACCCCATAGCTGCGGTCTGCGGCGCCTTTGCGAACCTCGTGCAGGAAAATCACATCGCCTTGGTATTCCCGCACGGCCACGGTTGCGTTATCTACGCGCGCCAATTTGCCTGCCAGCGCGGTTAGCTCGTGATAATGGGTGGCAAACAGCGCGCGGCATTGGTTTGTTTCATGCAAATGTTCCAGCGTGGCCCATGCGATGGACAGGCCATCATAGGTGGCAGTGCCGCGCCCGATTTCATCCAAGATCACCAGCGCCTGAGCGTCGGCTTGGTTCAAGATTGCGGCCGTTTCGACCATTTCCACCATAAAGGTCGATCGCCCACGCGCCAGATCATCCGAGGCACCCACACGGCTGAATAATTGGCTGACCATGCCGATATGGGCCGATGTTGCCGGCACAAAGCTGCCCATCTGCGCCAACAGCGCAATCAGCGCGTTTTGGCGCAGAAAGGTTGATTTGCCCGCCATGTTGGGGCCCGTCAGCAGCCAAATATCGGCGCCATCACCCAAACTGCAATCATTGGCCACAAAGCTGGCCCCGCTTTGTTTGCGCAGGCTTTGTTCCACCACCGGGTGCCGCCCGCCCTGAATAACCAAGGCGCGGCTGTTATCCACCTGTGGCCTGCACCAGTTTTCACCGCGCGCCAGATCGGCCAAGGCGCTGGTTAAATCCACCTCTGCCAAGGCGCGCGCGGTGGCCAGAATGGGCGCGGCTTGCGCCAAAACTGCGTCTCTAATCGCCGAATAGAGCCGCTTTTCAATTTCAATTGCCCGCCCGCCTGCATTCAAAATGCGGGTTTCCATTTCTGATAGCTCTACGGTGGTAAAGCGCAGTTGGTTGGCGGTGGTTTGGCGGTGTTTGAACGTATCGCTTAGGGGCTGGCCCAGCATTTTATCGGCATGGGTTGCTGTGACTTCGATAAAATAACCCAGCACGTTGTTATGCTTGATCTTCAGGCTTTGGATGCCGGTCAGGGTTTGGTATTCGGCCTGCATGGCGGCGATCACACTGCGCCCTTCGTCACGCAGGCGGCGCAGCGTATCTAATTCGTCGTCATAGCCAGCGGCAATAAATCCGCCGTCGCGGGCCAGCAAGGGCGGCTCGTCTACCAGCGCCGCGTTGAGCAAGGCCAGCAGCGTATCGTGACCCAAAAGGGCGGTTTTGGCACTGTCTAGCTGCTGTCCCATCTCACCGGGTAGCATATCGTGGATCAGCTGTGCTTGGCCCAAAGCGGCGCGAATGCTAGATAAATCGCGTGGCCCGCCGCGATCTAGGCTTTGGCGCGACATCGCCCTGTCGATATCGGGCACTTTGCGCAGGGCCTCGCGCAATTGGGCGCCCAGCCGCGATTGCCCAGCCAAAAACGCCACCGCATCTAGGCGCGCCTGAACGGTGGCCAAATCGCGGCTGGGGGCGGAAAGGCGCCGTTCTAACAGCCGGGCGCCACCGGCGGTAACGGTGCGATCAATCGCCGCCAGCAGCGAGCCCGCCCGCCCGCCTGCCAGCGCTTGGGTCATTTCCAAATTGCGCCGTGTGGCCGCATCGATCTGCACAAGGCTGGCCACCGCTTCGCGCAGGGGCGGGCGCAGCAGCGGCAATTGGCCTTTTTGGGTGATTTCCAGATATTCCACCAGCGCGCCCATCGCCGCGATTTCGGCGCGTTCAAATTGGCCATAGGCCTGCAACGATGCCACGCCAAACACCGCGCATAGCCGCTTTTGCGCGCCTTGGCTGTCGAAGGCGGCTTTGCCCAACGGTGTGACGGAAATGCCAAAATCCTGCGCTATTTCGCGTATCTCGGCTTCTTGGGTGTCGGGCACCAGCAGCTCTGAGGGCATCAACCGCGCCAGTTCGGGGCCCAATTTCACCCCGGGCAATGGCATAACGTGAAATTCGCCAGTGGAAATATCGGCCCAAGCCAGCGCGCTATCTTCGCGCACCACCACGAAACTGGCCAAAAAATTATGGCGGCGCGCCTCTAGCAGGGCGTCTTCGGTTAGGGTGCCGGGCGTCACCAGCCGCACCACATCGCGCCGCACCACCGATTTAGAGCCGCGTTTCTTGGCTTCGGCGGGGTCTTCCATTTGCTCGCACACCGCCACGCGAAACCCGCTGCGAATGAGGGTAAGCAAATAACCTTCGGCGGCGTGCACGGGCACACCACACATGGGAATATCTTGGCCCAAATGCTGGCCACGTTTGGTTAGCGCAATATCCAGCGCCTGTGCCGCGGCAACAGCATCATCGAAGAACATCTCGTAAAAGTCGCCCATCCGGTAAAACAACAGCGCCTGTGGGTATTGCGCCTTTATTTCCAGATATTGCGCCATCATTGGCGTGACATTCGACAAACCGTTACCCCCCGGATGTTTTGCTGAACCTTACAAATCTGTGGCTTTGTCTGAAAGGGCCAAAAGCGGAAAGGTTGAGGCAGACGCTTTCCCACTGTAAGAGGCTTCTACCCCTCAGCTTACAGGCGAACGAATGTCCAAAACCAGAATCACCCGCGAAGAAGCCCTTGCTTTCCATCTCGAGCCCACACCGGGCAAATGGGAGGTCAACGCCACCGTGCCCATGACCACCCAGCGCGACCTGTCGCTGGCCTATTCGCCGGGCGTGGCTGTGCCCTGCGAGGAAATCGCGGCAAACCCCGGTTTGGCCTATGATTACACCAACAAAGGCAACTTGGTGGCGGTAATTTCCAATGGCACGGCTGTTTTGGGCCTTGGCAATTTGGGGGCATTAGGCTCGAAACCGGTGATGGAGGGCAAGGCGGTGCTGTTCAAGCGCTTTGCCGATGTAAACTCGATCGATATCGAGCTGGACACCGAAGATGTAGACGCATTTTGCAATGCTGTGCGGCTGATGGGCCCCACCTTTGGTGGGATCAACCTTGAAGATATCAAGGCGCCCGAATGTTTCATCATCGAACAGCGCCTGAAAGAGGAAATGGACATTCCCGTTTTCCATGATGATCAGCATGGCACTGCTGTGATTTGTGCGGCGGGGCTGATCAATGCGCTGCATATTTCGGGCAAGAAAATTGAAGATGTGAAAATTGTGCTCAATGGCGCAGGTGCGGCCGGTATCGCCTGTATCGAACTGCTAAAGCGCATGGGCGCACGCCATGAAAACTGCATCATTTGCGATACCAAAGGCGTGGTTTATCAGGGCCGCACCGAGGGCATGAACCAGTGGAAATCGGCCCATGCCATCAAAACCGATTTGCGCAGCTTGGAAGATGCCATGCGTGGCGCGGATGTGTTTTTGGGCGTGTCTGCCAAGGGTGCAGTAACCCAAGATATGGTGCTGTCGATGGCCGATAACCCGGTTATCTTTGCCATGGCCAACCCCGACCCCGAAATAACCCCCGAAGAGGCGCATGAAGTGCGCCAAGATGCCATCGTGGCCACGGGCCGTTCGGATTACCCCAATCAGGTAAACAACGTTTTGGGCTTTCCTTACTTGTTCCGCGGGGCGCTGGATATTCATGCCCGCGCCATCAACGACGAGATGAAAATTGCCTGCGCCGAAGCCTTGGCTGAACTGGCCCGCGAGGATGTGCCAGACGAGGTTGCCATGGCCTATGGCCGCAAGCTGACTTTTGGGCGCGATTATATCATTCCCACCCCGTTTGACCCGCGGTTGATTTACCGTATTCCCCCCGCTGTGGCCAAGGCGGGCATGGCAACGGGGGCCGCGCGCCGCCCGATTATCGATATCGAGGCCTATGAAATTAACCTAAAGTCGCGGATGGATCCCACCGCCTCTATTTTGCGGGGCATTCATGCCCGGGCACGCAATGCGCAGGCCCGGATGATTTTCGCCGAGGGCGATGATCTGCGCGTGCTGCGCGCCGCGGTTCAATATCAGCGGTCTGGTTTTGGCAAGGCGCTGATTGTTGGGCGCGAGGGCGATGTCCGCGAAAAGCTGGAAGGCGCAGGCATGGGCGATGCCGTGCGCGAGCTAGAGGTGGTGAACGCCGCGAACACCCGCCATTTGAACATGTACAAAGATTTCTTGTATGACCGCCTGCAGCGCAAAGGCTTTGACAAGCACGACATTCACCGCCTTGCGGCGCGTGATCGGCACGTGTTTTCGGCCCTGATGCTGGCCCATGGCCATGGCGATGGCATGATCACCGGCGCCACCCGCAAATCGGCCCATGTGATGGAGCTGATCAACCATGTGTTCGATGCCGATGCCAAACATGGGGCTGCGGGCGTGACCGCGATTTTGCACAAAGGCAAAATTGTGCTGATCTCGGATACTTTGGTGCATGAATGGCCGGACGAGGAAGATTTGGCCAATATCGCCTGCCGTTCGGCGGATGTGGCGCGCCATTTGGGGCTGGATCCGCGCGTTGCCTTTGTGTCGTTCTCTACCTTTGGGTATCCGCGCTCGGAGCGGGCCGAGAAAATGCAGCTTGCGCCCAAGGTATTGGAAAAGCGTGGCGTGGATTTCGAATTCGAGGGCGAGATGACCGTGGACGTTGCATTGAACGCCAAGGCCGCTGCGGGCTATCCGTTCCAGCGCCTGACCGGGCCTGCCAATATCTTGGTGGTGCCCGCGCGGCATTCTGCCTCGATCTCGGTGAAGTTGATGCAGGAAATGGCCGGTGCCACTGTTATCGGGCCTATTTTGTCTGGGGTCGATAAATCTATTCAGATCTGCTCGTCAAACTCGACCGCGACCGATATTTTGAACATGGCTGTTTTGGCCTCGTGTAAGGTGGGTTAGGCCAAGGATCGCAAAACTGGGGGTGTGGCATGACGGTGTATAACTTGGGCTCGATCAACGCAGACCATGTTTATGCGGTGCCACACCTGCCCGTTGCGGGCGAAACCTTGGCGGCCACGGCGCTGCAGCGGGGGTTGGGGGGCAAGGGTGCCAACCAATCGGTTGCCATGGCGCAGGCCGGTGCAAAAGTGGTGCATATGGGCGCCGTTGGCCCCGATGGCGCATGGGCCACAGCGCGGTTGCAAAGCTTGGGTGTAGACTGCGGCGCAGTTGCCACGGTTGCCACGCCCACAGGCCATGCCATTGTGTGCGTTGACCCAAAGGGCGAAAACCAAATTGTGCTGTTTCCCGGGGCCAACCGCGCCCTGCCAGACACTGTGTTACAGCCCCTACAAAATTGTGGCGCAGGCGACTGGCTGGTTTTGCAAAATGAAACCAACCTGCAATGCGAAGCCGCGCAACTGGCCCGCCAAAGGGGGGTGCGCGTGGCCTATTCCGCGGCGCCTTTTTGTGTAGAGGCCGTGCAAAATATGCTGGGCCTTGCCGATATGATCATCATGAACGCAGGCGAGGCCGCACAGCTTAGCGCCGCGCTGGGCTGTGATGTGGGCCAGCTTCCCGTGCCTGTGGTGGTGGTCACCCGCGGTGCAGATGGGGCCGATTGGCACGACACCGCCAGCGCCACACAAATCAGCGTGCCAGCCCATAAGGTGCAGCCCGTGGATACAACCGGTGCAGGTGATACATTTGCCGGCTTTCTGCTTGCAGGCCTGCATGCAGGCGCCAGCGCCACTGCCGCGCTGCAGCTGGCCAGCGCCGCCGCCGCGTTAAAGGTCACCCGCCCCGGCACGGCCGATGCCATACCCAGCAAGGCCGAGGTGCAGGCCTTTTTGGCATAAAAAAACCGCCCACCATTTGGTGGGCGGCTTTGTGGCAATTATATCAATCGTTTAACCGATAATCGCGTTCAGCGTGGCCGATGCGCGCATGACTGCGGCGGTTTTCGCAGGGTCGGTGTGGTAATAGCCGCCCAAATCGGCAGCCGCGCCTTGCGCTGCGGCCAGTTCGCCCAGAATTTTCTGTTCGTTCTCCGCCAGCGCCTGTGCGATGGGGGCGAAATAAGCGGCCATTTCGGCATCGTCTTTCTGGCTGGCCAGGGCCTCGGCCCAGTAGCGGGCAAACCAGTAATGGCTGTCGCGGTTATCTGGCTGGCCTACTTTGCGCTCGGGCGAGCGGTTGTAATTCAAAATGCCTTGTGTGGCTTGCTCGGCCGCGGCGCCTAAAACGGCGGCTTTGGCGTTGCCTTTGACATCAGCCAGATAGTTCAGCGATTCAGACAGGGCGCAAAACTCGCCCATCGAATCCCAGCGCAGGTGGTTTTCTTTTACCAACTGCTCCACATGTTTGGGTGCCGAACCGCCAGCACCGGTTTCGAACATGCCGCCACCATTCATCAGCTTGACGATCGATAGCATTTTGGCCGACGTGCCCAGTTCCAAGATCGGGAACAGATCGGTCAGGTAATCGCGCAGCACGTTGCCGGTGATGGCGATGCAATCTTCGCCCTTTGTGATGGTTTCCAGCGCATCGCGCGTGGCTTCGCGGGGGGCCATGATTTCGAATTTTTCGGCCACGCCCGCCGCTTGCAATGCCGCGGTGACATGGGCAATCAGCTGTGCGTCATGGGCCCGGTTTGCATCCAGCCAAAACACCGAGCGGAACCCGGTCAGGCGCTGGCGGTCGATGGCCAGCTGAACCCAGTTTTCGATGGGGGCTTTTTTCACTGTGCATGCGCGCCAGATATCGCCCGCCTCTACCGTGTGGCTGTGCAGGGTTTCGCCATTTTCCAGCACAATGCGGATGGTGCCATTGCCCGGCGCCTCGAATGTGGTGGGGTGCGAGCCTTTACCATATACATGGCGGGCCGGTCGGCGTTTAACGCCTCGATCTCGGCCAGAATGTCGGCGCCGTTGTCCATTTCGGCAATGCGGGCCAGCACATCGCCCAAGCCGGAATTGGGGTTTACCCCCGCAGCGGCCATAGCGGCGCCATGTTTTTCAAACACCGGCGCCAGCCATGCCTTTACGGCATAGCCAAAAATCACCGGGTCAGAAACCTTCATCATCGTGGCTTTCAGGTGCAACGAAAACAGCGTGCCCTCGGCCTTGGTGGCGGCAATCTGTTCGGCCAAAAACGCCGACAGCGCCTTGACCGACATAAATGTGGCATCCACGATTTCGCCTTCGATCAGCTTCCAGCCCTGTTTCAGCGGGGTAACGCCGCCGTCTTCGGCCACGAATTCAATCTTGGCCGCACCAGCCTGCGCGGCTGTTAGCGTGGCGGAAACCTCGTTTGCGTAGAAATCATTGCCGGCCATCGAAGACACTTTGGTTTTCGATGTTTTTTCCCACACACCCATCGAATGGGGGTTTTTCTGGGCATAGTTTTTTACCGCCTTTGCGGCGCGGCGGTCAGAGTTGCCTTCGCGCAGCACGGGGTTCACAGCCGAGCCTTTCAGCCCATCATAGCGGCTGCGCACGTCTTTTTCAGCATCCGTGCTGGGTGTTTCGGGGTAATCGGGCAGCGCATAGCCCTGCGCCTGCAGTTCCTTGATGGCCGCCAGCAGCTGTGGCACCGAGGCCGAGATATTTGGCAGTTTGATCACATTGGCCTGAGGGGTTTTTACCAGCTCGCCCAATTCGGCCAGATCATCGGCTTGGCGCTGGTCTTCGCGCAGGTAATCGGGGAATGCCGCCAAAATGCGGCCAGCCAATGAAATGTCTTTGGTGCCTACCGAAACACCGGCGGCGCCGGCAAATTTCTGGATGATTGGCAAAAACGAAGCCGATGCCAGCTCGGGTGCTTCGTCAACTTTGGTGTAGATGATATCGGGTGTGTTCTGATCAGACATGGGACAACCGCCTTTGTTGAGTCCCGCCCCTCATAGGCCAAGCAGGGCGCGGCTTCAACAGTATACATAGGTATACAGTTAAAATCTGCGGCACTCGGCCGCGTGCCTAGGCTTGGTCTTTGTCAACAACCCTGTGCAGCGCGTCGCAATCGGCAATCGCCTTATCGGTGATCTGCCAGCAGCTGTGAATTTGCTGTGCCAAGGTCTGCAATTCGGTGCTGTCGGCGGCTGGGGCGCGCAGCTCTAGCCAGCTTAACAGCGCGTTCAGCCGCTTGGCGCTGAATATCCCGGCAGAGCCCGCCATGCGGTGGGCCTCGAACGCCAGCGTTTCGCGCTGCGTATGGTGCTTTAGCGGGCCATTTACAAATTCGGCCATTTCGGCGCGAAACATCTTTACCGCCTTGGCCAAGGCCGGGCTGGGCATGTCCTGCACCAGCATGCCCAATTCGGCCATGTCCAAAATGGGCACGTCGCCACCGGGTGTGGTATCGGCGCCGGGTGGCGCCATGGCGGTGCCGGCCAGTGCATTGGCCAGCGTTTGGCGCAGGGTTTCCCGCGTGAGCGGTTTGGTCACCACGTATTCCATGCCGGCATCAAAAAACCGGTGCGCCTCGGAGGGCAGGGCATGGGCGGTTGCGGCAACGATGGGGGTTTGGGCATTGGGCCCGGTGCCTGCCCGAATGGCGCGGGTGGCGGCCATGCCATCGATCTCGGGCATGGAAATATCCATCAAGATCACATCAAATTTTTCGCCTTGCGCCATATCGATGCCAGCCCTGCCATCGTTGGCCTCGAACACGCTGTGGCCATCGCGTTCCAGCATTTCGCGCGCAACCATTCGGTTAACCGCGTTGTCTTCTACCACCAGCACCCGCAGGCTGGGCTGCGCAAAGCTGGGCGCTGGTCTGCTGGCTGGGGGGGTTTCTTCTGCGTCTTCGGTGGGCTCATGCGCAGATAGCGGCAAGCGCACCCAGAAAACGCTTCCTTGCCCCGGTTCGCTGACCGCATCCAAATGCCCCCCCAGCGCCAGCGTTAACCGCTTGGCAATGCCAAGGCCCAGCCCGGTGCCTTCGGAGGCGCGGCCATACGAGGTATCGATGGTTTCGAAATCTTCGAAAATGCGGTCTAGATCGTCTTCGTTGATGCCAATGCCCGTATCGATAACGCGGATATCGACATAGGCGGCATCTGGGCCGGTTTCGGCCTCGATCGTGACTTGGCCATTGCGGGTGAATTTGATGGCGTTGCTGACAAGGTTCAGCAGCACTTGGCGCAGGCGATCGGGGTCGGAATACACCGAACCCATGCCACTGGGCGGGGTGTTCACCACCAAGATATTGCCATGTTCGCGTGCGCGGCCAGATTGGTTATCTGCGATTTCGTGCAACAGCGCGGCCAGATCAAAGGGCCGCATCAGCATGGGCATTTTGCCAGCATCCAGCCGCGATACATCTAACACATCGTTGATATGGGTCAGCAAAATATGGCTAGATTTGCGAATAACCTGCAAATAGCGGTCGGTTTCGGCATCGGTGGCGTCTGGGTTGATCAGCTCGAGCGTGCCCAAGATGCCGTTTAGCGGCGTGCGCATCTCGTGGCTCATCACCGCCAGCAGTTCGGCCTTTGATTTTTCCCCAGCAATGGCGCGGTCGCGCGCTTGGGTCAGTTCGGCCTGCGCGCTCATCCGTTCTGAAATGTCGCGGATCAAGCCAATAAAAACCTCGCCTTCGGCGGTTTTGGCAAGGTCTAGCACCATCTCTACCGGAAATTCACGCCCTGATTTGTGCATGGCGGTCAGGTTCAGCACCCCCTGCCCAATAACGCGCGAGCGTTTGCCAGACAAATAGCGCTGCATGCCAATCTGATGCTGCTGCCGCAGATGTTTGGGAATGATCATCTGGGCCATATCGCCATTGATCGCCTCGGCGCGGGTATAGCCAAACACCCGTTCGGCGGCGCCGTTATATTCAATAATGCGCCCGTTCGGGTCTGACAGTATCACCGCGTCCAAACTGGTTTCGATGATTTTTTGCATCCTGTCGCGGGTTTGGGCAATCTCTTGGGCATCGGCGCGCGATTTAGCCGCCAGCCGCGACAAGACCGCCACCAGCAGCACCAGAATAAGCACCAAAACCGTGGTCAAAATAGCAATGCCAACCAGTGTGTTATACACGTCTTGGCGCTGTTGGTCGCTTTTGCGGGAAAACAATCGTAGGCCTGCCAAGGCAATATTTCTGGCAAACAACCGGTGTTCCAGCGCGCTTTGCTGCACATCGGTCAATGCTGCGCGCAAGGCTGTGTCTGGCCCGTCAATCAGCGGTGCCGTGGCGTTAAGATAGCTGCGCAGCTGGCCCAAATTGCGCGCCACTTCTGGGTCGGCCCGCAGCTCGGCGTAGATGGGGCTTTCTTCCAGCAATGCGACGCGGCTGTAGAACACATCAAACCGCTGGCGAATTGCGGTTAGGGCGCCGGTTGGGTCCTGCGCCCCTTCGCCAGCCAAAGTGGCCAGCGTCAGCAGCTCGATCTCGGGCTGTGAAAGCACCCATTGCACATTGTCGTTTGGGTCTTTCGAAAGCTGGCTGATCTGGCCGCGCACATCTGCGGCAAAATACAAAATAGCCGCCAGCAACGCCAAAACTGCCCCGGCCAGTGGCCAAAACCGCCTGTTGCCCCGAATGGCCAAGTTGGCAATGTTGCGCACCATCTTCGCCCGCCCGGTGTTGGTGGTTAAGGAACCAATGTAAGGCGTGACAGCTGCCAGATGCTACGTGAAAAATAAATCTCGGACTGAAAGCGGTTGTCGCTGTCATAGGGATAAACGATCCACAAAGGCCCCTTTTGGCGCACCGACATTGGCTGCCCATCCAGATGCCACGCCAACAGCGCGTGCCCCTCTAGCAGGTCGGCCACCGGGATTTCGACGGTGTAGTCGTTGATCGCGCTGGCCTGAATGGTGCCAGAGGTGATGCCCAAACGCTGCAATATCGCGGCCATTGGCGTGCCGGTAAAGCTGCGCACACCCTCTGTCCAGATGGTCGAGGTGGCGATGGTTTTGGTGCCAGTCTCTGCCAGCATGGCCTGATCGAACAGCGCCAGATCGCCGCTATTTTGGGCCGATATTGGGCCTGCAACGGTTAAAATAACTTCGCCTGTGGGGCTGGGCAGTGGCTGCGCGGCGGCTGCCCCTGATATGTATAGCACTGATATACAAAGTGCAGCGAAACGCTGGGCCAAGAATGAAACAAATCGCATGAGCACCTCCAGAACCTATTGGATGTGCATAATAAACCAAAGTATCTAAAATCTAAGGG
>RFQY01000084.1 GCA_009924775.1 Paracoccaceae bacterium
TTTGGCCTTGCAGGTGCTGGACGAACAGGGCGCCGCAGATCTGGGGCAGGCCTGCGTGATCGGCGCGGGCCAAGTTTTGGCGCGCGAAGGCGAGGCGGGCACCGATGCCATGCTGGCCGCTTTGCAAGGCCGGGGGCAGGGGGCGGTGCTGCACAAAGCGCCCAAGCCCGGCCAAGACCTGCGCGCCGATTTGCCCACCATTGGCCCAGATACGGTGGCGGCGGCGGCGGCGGCGGGCCTGTCTGGCATTGCGCTGCAGGCGGGTGCCGTGATGGTGCTGGACCAAGACCAAGTTTTGGCATCCCTAGATCAGGCGGGGCTGTTTTTATGGCTGCGCTAAGGGTTTTCTTGATCGCGGGCGAGCCATCGGGCGATAAGCTGGGGGCTGCTTTGATGGCAGGGCTGACACAGCTTTTGGGGCCCGAAGGGGTGCAGTTTTCTGGCATTGGCGGCCCGTTGATGCAGGCCCAAGGCATGGGCAGCTTGTTCCCGATGGAGGAGCTGTCGGTGATGGGCTTGGCCGAGATTTTGCCAAAATACCGCCAGCTGAAACGCCGCATTGCGCAAACTGCGCAGGCGGTTCTGGATCAACAGCCCGATGTTTTGATCACCATCGATAGCCCGGATTTTTGCCTGCGCGTGGCGCGGCTGGTGCGCGCGCGCAGCGCCATACGCACGGTGCATTACGTGGCCCCCACCGTTTGGGCCTGGCGCCCGGGGCGGGCTGCGAAAATGGCACAGGTCATTGATCAGGTTTTGGCGCTGTTTCCCTTCGAGCCACCTTTGATGCAGGCCGCCGGTATGCGCTGCGATTTTGTGGGCCACCCTGTGGTGGCCGAGGCGCAGGCCAGCCCACAGCAAGCCGCAGAATTTCGCGCCAGCCATGGTTTGGGGCAGGCCCCGCTGCTGCTGGTGTTGCCCGGCTCGCGCCGGGGCGAAGTGGGCCGTTTGGCCCCCGTTTTTGGCGCGGCTTTGGCGCCCCTGCAGAGGGCCTTGCCTGGGCTGCGGGTGGTGTTACCCACGGTCGCCCATGTGGCCGATGCGGTGCAGCGCGCCGTGGCCAGCTGGCCTGTGGCCCCCTTGGTGCTGGACCCGCGCGCCATGGACGCGCAAGAGTTTGCCGCCCAAAAACGCGCAGCCTTTTGTGCGGCCGATGTGGCGCTTGCGGCCTCGGGCACCGTGTCGCTGGAACTGGCGGCCAGCCAAACCCCCATGGTCATCGCCTATGACATGAGCTGGCTAAGCCGCATCATCATTTCGCGCATGTTGTTGGTGGATACTGTGACCTTGGTGAATTTGGTCTCAGACACCCGCCATGTGCCCGAATTTATCGGCGCGCGCTGCCGTGCTGAATTGATTGCCCCGGCGGTGCAGGCGGTGTTTGAGGCGCCGCAGGCCCAGCAGGCCGCCATGGCCTTGACGATGCAGCGCTTGGGGCAAGGGGGGCAGCCCCCGGGCCTGCGTGCCGCACGTGCGGTGCTGCAGGGGCTGGGGCGCGCCTAAGCCATCTCGTCGTCTAATCTGTTGCAGCGGCCTTATGTGCCGCAGAACGTGGCCTGCACCACCTCGTGGGGCTGTGGCGGGGCTTGCAAATCGGCTGCATCGGGCTGGCTGTCATAGGGGCGCTGCAGCACCTGCAAAAGGCGGTGGAAAGGGGCGAAATCGCCCTGCGTTGCGGCGCTGATCATCTGCTCGACCCGGTGGTTGCGGGCAATAAACGCTGGGTTTGCCGCCAGCATCTGGGCGCGCGCCATGGGGCGGGCCTGCAGGCGCTGCTGCCAGCGCGCGGACCAAGCGCCATAGTCTTGGGCGGCACGTAGATCGGGGGCATCGCCGGTTTCGGCCAAGGCACGGAAGGTGTTGGTAAAATCGGCGCCGTGATCTTGCATCATTTTCAGCAACATATCCACCAGCCCCTGATCGCCCGGGTCTGCCATATCCAGCCCCAGCTTGGCCCCCATCCGCAGGGCGCGCGCCGCCAGCAGCCTGTCGGGCATGGCATTGATTTGGTTTGTGAAAATCTCTATCGCCTCGTCTTGATCGGGCATCAATGGCACCAAGGCCGAGGCCAGCTGCGCCAAGTTCCAAACAATCACGCGCGATTGGTTGTCATAGGCGTAGCGCCCATTGCGGTCGATCGAGGAATACACCGTGACAGGGTGATAGGCATCCATAAAGGCGGCGGGGCCGTAATCGATGGTTTCGCCAGACAGCGTTGTGTTATCGGTGTTCATCACCCCGTGGATAAAGCCGATGGCATGCCAATGGGCCACCAGTTCGGCCTGCCGGGCAATCACCGCATCCAGCAGCATCACCGGGTCGCTGGCGCCGGGGTAGTGGCGGGCGCAGGTGTAGTCAAACAGCGCCTGCAGTGCCTGTGTGTCGCGGCGGGCGGCGAAATATTCAAACGTGCCCACCCTGATATGGCTGGCGGCCACGCGGGTTAAAATGGCGCCGGGCAGGGGGCCTGCCTCGCGCAGGATGGGTTGGCCCGTTGATACTGCCGCCAAAGCGCGGGTGGTGGGCACGCCCAAGGCATGCATGGCCTCGCACAGCAGATATTCGCGCAAAACCGGCCCCAGCCACGCCCGGCCATCGCCCATACGCGAATAGGGGGTTGGCCCGGACCCTTTCAGCTGGATATCCAGCCTTTGGCCGGTGTCGGGCCTGACAACCTCGCCCAATAACAAGGCGCGGCCATCCCCCAGCTGCGGCGAGAAGCCGCCAAACTGGTGCCCTGCATAGGCCTGCGCCAAAGGTTCGGCGCCATCTGGGGTTTGGTTGCCGGAAAAGATCTGTGCCAGATCGGCCTCGTCCCCCGGGGTGATGCCCATTTGCGCGGCCAAATCGTGGTTGAACACGATCAGGCGCGGCGCGGCCACGGGTGTGGCGGGCTGGCGGGTGAAAAACTGCGCAGGCAGGCGCGCATAGCTGTTATCAAAGGGGATCTGTGTGCTCATGATACATAGATAATCCGTGCGGGCGGCATGGCCAGCCCTAGGGGGCCGCAGGCAAGAGATGTTTTTCCATGGTGATCGACGTGGGCTGGGCAAAGCCTGCATGCGCGCTGCGCCCGGTTTCTTCAAAGCCCATGGCGGCAAATGCGTGGTGGTTTTCCACCAATTCTACCCGGGTTTGCAGCCGCAATTTGTGGCAGCCTTTCTGGCGGGCCAGATCTGTGGCGGCCTCTAGCAGCCGCCGGCCCAAGCCCTGACCTTGGTGGTCTGGTGAGACCGCCAATTTGCCAATATAGACTGCTTCGTCCTGATCGGCGCAAAACGCGCAGCCCAATACAGCGCCATTTTCGCCCAGCGCCACGATCAGCGTTTCGGTTTTTGCCCGCTCGGCCAAGCCATCAGCGCTAAGCCCCAGCGCCGAGGAGGGCGGGTTTATACGCCCCTGCATATAGGCAAAACTAGATTGGATCAGCGCCAGCAGCCCGTGCCATTGGGCAAACCCGGGCCCGGCAATGCGCACGGTTACAGTTGCGCCCGCCACGCTCATACCAGCATGCGCCGCATGGTCAGCGTGCCGGTTTCTGCCCGAAAGCCGCTGCGCAGATACAGTTTTTGCGCCCGTGCATCGCTGCCGGGCAATTCCAGCGATACGGCCGCCAGCCCATGTTTGGCCAAGGCAGGCACCAAGGCCAACAAAACATCGCCGCCCATGCCCCGCCCGCGCACCGCGGCGCGGACCCAAAATTGCGAGATGCGCGCCTCGAGCCCGCCAAAACCGATCGACCAGCCAAACGACAACGCGATATAGCCCACAGGCGCCCGGCGTGGCCCGATCAAATAGACCACCCCCAAGGGTGTGCCCGCCAGCAACGGCACCAAGGCCTGTTCCAGCGCTTCGGCGGTGCGCGGCTGGCCGATATGGTCTTGAAACCCGCCAACCATTGGCAAAAGCCGCTCCAGATCTTCGGGGCCTGCGATATGCAGCATGCTCATAGCCGGGCCAGCCTTTGGGTCAGAAGGTCAAAGAAACCTTGGGCATCGATCTGGCCCATGAACATGGCATTTGCGGGCCGGTCGGTGACGCGCCACCAATCGGCCACCGTCATGCCCATGGTCAGCTCTGACATGGTTTCGATTTCTACATTCACGTGGCGGCCCGAAAACAAATGCGGTGCCAGCAGATAGGCGGTTACGCAAGGGTCGTGCAGGGGGGCGCCAAGGCTGCCATATTTCTCGCGGTCGTAGCGTTCGAAAAATTCGGTCATTTGCGCCACGGCAATGCCAACGGGCGTGCCCAAGTTGCGAAACGCAGCGTTGCGCTCGGCGGTGACCAGCGCTTTGTGGGTCACGTCCAGCGGCATAACCACCAGCGGCACGCCGGCGGCAAACACAGCTTTGGCGGCTTGCGGGTCGACATAGATGTTGAATTCTGCGGCAGGTGTGATGTTGCCCACCTCGAAATAGGCGCCACCCATCAGCACAATTTCTTGCAAACGTGCTGCGATATCTGGGGCGCGGGCCAGCGCTGTGGCGATGTTGGTCAATGGCCCCAGCGGGCACAAGGTGATGGTGCCGGGTGGGTTGGCGCGCACCGTATCGATGATAAAATCAACCGCGTGTTGCGGTTGCAGGGGCATTTGCGGTTCGGGCAGGGTGGGGCCATCGAGGCCGGTTTTGCCATGCACATGTTCCGCCGTCACCAGCGCCCGGCCCAAGGGCCTGTCGCAGCCGGCAAACACCGCAATATCGGGCCGCCCTGCCAATTCGCAGATCATGCGCGCGTTGCGTGCCGTCAGCGCCAAAGGCACGTTGCCTGCCACACAGGTGATGCCCAGCAGGTCAATCTCGTCTGGGCTGGCAAGGGCCAGCAAAATGGCAACGGCATCATCTTGGCCGGGATCTGTGTCGATGATAATTTTGCGCGGTTGCATGGCAATCTCCTGTTCGGGGGCAGTGTGGCGGGCTGTGGGGGGCTTGTCTATAAGGGCTGCATGAAATGCTGGGTTGGGCGGCGTATCGGCAAAGTTTAGCGCATCGCGGCGCGGGCAAAATGGGCGCCCATTGCCAGAACCAAACGCCTATGGCTTTGCTGCGCGGGAAGGCAATATCGCCTTTGTTTCCGGTGGCTTGGGCCACCTTTGGAGTGGTGTTTCTCATGAAATCCCGTTTTCTGCTGGCGGCTTTTGTCGCCTCTATGGCCGTGTCCGCTGCACAGGCAGCTGTGGTCGATGCAGATGGCGATGGCAGCTACTCGTTTGACGAGATGCAAGCGGCCTATGCAGAGCTAAGCGAACAGGTGTTTGCCCAGATCGATAGCGATGGCAATGGCACCGTGTCGCCCGACGAACTGGCCGCCGCGATCGAGGCGGGCCTGATCGAGGGCTAAGCCTAACTGGCCCTGTCATCATAGGGGGGCCACCCCCTGCCACCGGGTGTTTGGTGGCAGGGGGCAAAGGCGGGCCACATGGTGCCCGCATGCAGGGCAAAGATCGCTCAGATCAGCTGGCCGTTGGCATCGATGCGGGTTTTTCCGCGCAGATAGGGGTGCAGCGCGGCGGGCAGCGTGACCGAGCCATCGGCCTCTTGGCCATTTTCCAACACTGCAATCAGCGCCCGGCCCACCGCCAGACCCGAGCCGTTAAGCGTGTGCACGAATTCCGGTTTGCCGCCGCCTGCGGGGCGGAACCGGGCGTTCATGCGGCGGGCCTGAAAATCGCCACAGGTCGAAACGCTGGAAATTTCGCGATATTTGCCTTGGCCGGGCAACCATACCTCGATGTCGTGGGTTTTGATGGCGCCAAAGCCCATATCGCCGGTGCACAAAACGATGGTGCGATAGGGCAGCTCTAGCGCCTCTAGTATGCCCTCGGCGCAGCGGGTCATGCGGGCGTGTTCCTCGTTTGAATGCTCGGGCAGGGTGATAGACACCATTTCCACCTTTTCAAACTGGTGCTGGCGCAGCATGCCCGAGGTGTCTTTGCCCGCGCTGCCCGCCTCGGAGCGGAAGCATTGCGTATGCGCCACATAGCGGCGCGGCAGGGTATCGGCATCGACCGTTTCGCCGCTGACGATATTGGTCAACGTCACTTCGGCGGTGGGCACCAGCCACCAGCCATTAGTGGTTTGATAGCTGTCTTCGCCAAATTTGGGCAATTGCCCGGTGCCCAGCATCATTTCAGGGCGCACCAAAACCGGCGTCCATGTTTCGGTGAGCTGGTTTTGCTCGACGTGGTGGTCCAGCATGAATTGCGCCAAGGCCCGATGCACCCGCGCAACTGCCCCTTGCAGCACCATAAACCGCGCCCCCGATAGTTTGGCGGCGGTTTCAAAATCCATCCCCGCTGCAACGGCGGGAATTTCAAAATGCTCTTTGGGCTGGAAATCCATGGCGCGCGGCGTGCCAAAGCGGCGCAGTTCGACATTGTCGTCCTCGTCGGCGCCATCTGGGGTGTCGGCGGCCGGGGTGTTTGGCAGGGTCATCAGCAAATCGGTCAGCTGAACGTCTAGGTCTTTGGCTTGTGCGCTCATGCGTGCGACTTCGGCCTTTTTGTCAGCCACCAGCGCGCGCAGAGCTTCGAAGGCGTCATTATCGCCGCGGGCTTTGGCGGCGCCCACCTCTTTGCTGGCTTTGTTTTGTTCGGCCTGCGCGGTTTCGGCGGCGTGAATCAGCGCACGGCGTTTTTCATCAAGCTCTAGCACCTGCGCCGATACCGGTTGGGCCCCACGACGGGCAAGGGCGGCATCCAAAGCGCCCGGATTTTCGCGGATGGCACGGATATCATGCATCGGTAAGGTCCTTTGATTTGCTGTGCAGGTTGCGTTGCCGCCCTTTTGCACGATTTTGCCGGGAAGGAAAAGAACCTGAAAATGGCACCAAAGCGGGGCCAAAATCAAGGCGCGGCTAATTCCCCAGATTTCGCCCAAACTGTGCAGATCGCCTTGCAAAGAGGCGCATCAGATCATAGGTTCCGCCCAACTTTGACAGGGCGCGCGTGTGCCCGTTCCAACAAGGATAAAAAAGATGGAAGCCATTGGCCAGTTTGTACCGCTTATTCTGATCTTCGTAATCATGTATTTCCTGCTGATCCGTCCGCAGCAGAAAAAGATGAAAGAGCATCAGGCCTTGGTGGCGGGGCTGCGCCGGGGGGATCAGGTTGTGACCCAAGGCGGGCTGATCGGCAAAGTGTCGAAAGTCAAAGACGACGCCGAGATCGAGGTGGAAATCGCCGAAGGCGTAAAAGTGCGCGTTGTACGCCAGACCATCACGCAGGTTTTGTCGAAAACCGAACCCGCCGAAGCCAAGTAAGGCCCGCGTAACAGTAAAGCCAAGACAGGCAGGCGAACACATGCTTCAGATCGACACATGGAAACGGGTAGTGATATGGGCGGTCTGTGCCTTGGGCATTTTGCTTGCGCTGCCAAACGGGTTTTACGGCCGGGTCGAAACCGCCAACGATGCGCGCGCCGCACTCGAGGCGGGGGCCACTGCTGAAGGGTTGCAAGAGCAGGCCGATATGTGGCCTGCTTTTTTGCCCTCGTCGCTGGTCAATTTGGGGCTAGACCTGCGCGGCGGTGCGCATCTGTTGGTCGAGGTGCAGCTGTCGGATGTGTACGAGACCCGTGTCAAAGGCATGTGGCCCGAGGTGCTGGCCTTGCTGCGCACCGAGCGCGGGCGCATCGGCACCTTTCGCCTGCAGCAGGGCGCGCCCGACGAATTGCGCATCCGCCTGAATGAAAAACCTGACATGGTTGCCGAGGCTGCTGCCATTGTGCGCAGCCTTGCACGGCCCGTGGCCAGTATTTCTGGCGCTGGATCCAGCGATATCGTGGTTACCACCGAAGGTGCAGATGTGGTGATCCGCCTGTCAGAGGCCGAACAGCTGGCCTCGGACGAGCGGACCATGGCGCAATCGCTTGAAATCATTCGCCGCCGTATCGACGAGGTGGGCACCCGCGAGCCCACGATCCAACGCCAAGGCGACGACCGCATTCTGATACAGGTGCCCGGCCTTGGCAGCGCGGCAGAGCTGAAGGCCATCATCGGCACCACCGCGCAGCTGACCTTTCAGCCCGTGGTCACGCGCACCGATAATGCCCAAATGCCCCCGGGCGCGGGCAACGAGATTGTGCCATCGGTGGATCAGCCGGGCCAATATTACATCTTGGAACAGGCGGCTGTGGTCACCGGCGAAGATCTGGTGGATGCCCAGCCCTCGTTCGATCAAAACGGCCGCCCGGCGGTCAGCTTCCGCTTTGACCCCACGGGCGCGCGGCGCTTTGGCGATTATACGGCCGAAAATATTGGCAGCCCCTTCGCCATTGTGCTGGATAACGAGGTGATCAGCGCCCCGGTGATTCAAAGCCATATTCCCGGTGGTTCGGGCATTATCACGGGCAATTTCACGGTCGAGGAATCGACCAATTTGGCGGTGCTGTTGCGCGCCGGTGCCCTGCCGGCGGATTTGAATTTCTTGGAAGAGCGCACCATCGGCCCAGAACTGGGCGCCGATAGTATCGAGGCGGGCAAGATTGCCTGCGTTGTGGCGGGCATTGCGGTGTTGGTGTTTATGATGGCCAGCTACGGGTTGTTTGGCGTCTTTGCCAATATCGCGCTGGTGATCAACGTGGCCCTGATATTTGGCCTGTTGTCGGCCATCGGGGCCACGCTGACGCTGCCGGGTATTGCCGGTATCGTGCTGACCATCGGCATGGCGGTGGATGCCAACGTGCTGGTGTTCGAGCGTATTCGCGAAGAGCTGAAAACAGCCCGCGGCCCAGCGCGCGCCATCGAGCTGGGCTATGAAAAAGCCATGAGCGCGATTGTCGATGCCAACATCACCACCTTTATCACGGCTGTGATCTTGTATGTCATGGGCTCGGGCCCTGTGCGCGGCTTTGCCATCACGCTGGGTTTTGGTATTGTGACATCGGTATTCACAGCCATTTTTGTAACACGGTTGTTGGTTGCTGTCTGGTTCCAGCGCCGCCGCCCCAAAACCCTGGAGGTGTAAGATGCGTCTGCGACTGGTACCCGAAAAAACCAACTTCAATTTCTTTGGCCGCTCAAAGCTGTGGCTGGGCATATCCGGGGTGATGGTGGTTATGGCCTTTGTCTCGTTCTTGCTGCAGGGGCTGAATTTCGGCATCGATTTCAGGGGCGGCACCACAATCCGCACCGAAAGCGCCCAAGCCATTGATATTGCCACCTATCGTGGCGCGGTTGGGTCGCTGGGATTGGGCGATATCACGATCACCGAGGTGTTCGACCCCTCGTTTGGCCCCGATAAGAACGTGGCGATGATCCGTATTCAGGCCCAAGACGGCCAAGAGGCGGTCACGCCCGAAGTGATCAGTGCGGTCGAGGCGGCCTTGGCGCAGGCGGTGCCTGATGTTCGGTTTGTCAGCGTCGAAAGCGTGGGCCCAAAGGTTTCGGGCGAGCTGATCCAAACCGCTGTGATCGCTGTGGTTTTGGCCATTGGCGCAGTGCTGGTCTATATCTGGATGCGGTTCGAGTGGCAATTCGCGCTGGGGGCGGTTTTGGCGCTGGTGCATGACGTGGTGCTGACCATTGGCATTTTCTCGGAACTGCAAATTCGTTTCGATTTGGCGATTATCGCGGCATTGCTAACGATTGTGGGCTATTCGCTGAACGATACGGTGGTGGTGTTTGACCGGGTGCGTGAGAACCTGCGCAAATACAAGCAAATGCCGCTGCGCGAGGTGCTGAACCAGTCGATCAACGAAACGCTCAGCCGCACGATGATGACATCGGTTACCACGCTGATTGCGCTGATCGCGCTATTGGTGCTGGGTGGCGATGTGATCCGCGGTTTTGTTTTCGCCATGACATGGGGCGTGATCGTGGGCACCTATAGCTCGATCTTTGTGGCCTCGATGATCTTGCTGCGCCTTGGCGTGAAACGCGACTGGTCCAAGCCCGATAATACCTCGGGCAACCAGTACGCCAACATCGACGCCTAGGGCCGTGCCCGCCGCCCTAGCCGAGGCGCTGGCCATCCCCGGCCTTTGGCTGTTGGTGGCGGGCGCTTTCGTGTCTGGTTGCGTGCGGGGCTTTGTGGGGTTTGGCACCGCGCTGATCTTTGTGCCCTTGGCAGGCCAAGTGGTGCCGCCGCTATGGGTGCTGATCATTTTGGTAACCATGGATATGGCGGGCCCCTTGCCAAACCTGCCCCGCGCGGTGCGCGCGGGGGATATGGCGCAGGTGGCTTGGCTGTCTTTGGGGGCGGTTATGGCCATTCCGCTGGGCTTGATGGTGCTGGCGCAGATGGACCCGGTGATTTTTCGCTATCTGGTTTCCATCATGGCATTGCTGGTGCCGGTGCTGCTGCTGGTTGGGCTGCGCTACCGGGCGGCGCTGAATAGGCCCGTGCTGCTGGGCACCGGGGCCGCATCGGGTTTTTTGGGGGGTGTTGTGGGCATTCCCGGCCCGCCGGTGATTTTGCTTTATATGGCAGGCACGCATGGGCCCGGGTTGATCCGGGCCAATACAATGGTGTTTTTGTTTGTGTTTGATGTGTTGTTGCTGGGCATATTGGCCCTGCAGGGGCAATTGGGCGCGCAGCCCCTGTGGCTGGGCGTGGCGATGATGCTGCCCGCCACCTTGGGCAATCTTGTGGGCGGATGGCTGTTCAACCCGGCCTATGTTCGGCTATACCGGGCGGTGGCCTATACAATCATCGTGGCAGCGGCGCTGAGCGGGCTGCCGATCTGGGGGTAACGATGCAGCTTGTGGAAATAACCTATGACAGCGCGGTCCCGGTCGAGGGCTACGGGCCTGGCTTTTTTCGCATCAAAGGGGTGGTGATCGAGGGGCCGGTGCTGGCCACGGGTGTGCGCGCCATTGCTTGGGCTGGGCTGCAAGATGGCGCGGCCATCACCGCCTTGGCGGCAGATGTTGACGTGGTGTTTTTGGGAATGGGGGCCGAGATTGCCCACGCTCCAGCGGGTTTTCGGGCCCAGATCGAGGCGGCGGGAATGGGCCTAGAGGTGATGGCATCACCCGCGGCATGCCGCACCTATAACGTGCTGTTGTCAGAGGGGCGGCGCGTGGCCTTGGCAGCCCTGCCGGTATAGCGGCTAAGCGCGCGCTGCGAATCGCTGTGCGCGTGCCAATCGCTGCATCTGTGCGGATTTTCGCATAAAGCGCTGCAGGGCTGTGCGGGTTTTCGCACAGCTTGCATTCTATGCATACCAGCCTTGCAAAAAGCGCATCTGTAAAGCTCTGAAAATAATGGCGTTTTGATAAAAGTTTAGGCGTCTCCAGCGAATGCTTGAGATTAATGGGCGCAGGCGGAAACTTGCCACCACGGCAGGGCCTTGTCCTGCATGCTGCAACGTCTCGATAATCTGGGAGGAGACACATGAAACATCTTCTAACAACCGCCGCCGTGGCACTGGCACTAAGCGTCACAGCGCAAACCGCAGCCGCGGCCTGTGATGATGGCGAAATCGTCATCAAATTCAGCCACGTCACCAACACCGACCGCCACCCCAAAGGCATTGCCGCCACCATGCTGGCCGAGCGTGTTAACACCGAGATGAACGGCAAAGCCTGCGTCGAAGTGTTCCCGAACTCGACGCTTTATAACGACGATCAGGTGCTCGAAGCACTGCTGCAGGGCGATGTGCAACTGGCCGCGCCTTCGCTGTCGAAATTCGAGCAGTTCACCAAAGTGTTCCGCATTTTCGACCTGCCGTTCATGTTCAAAAACATCGCGGCTGTGGATGAATTCCAAAACAGCGAAACCGGCCAAGCGATGAAAGAATCGATGACACGCCGTGGCCTGCTGGGCCTGGCGTTTTGGCACAATGGCATGAAGCAGATGTCAGCCAAGGCACCCCTGCTGACGCCCGCCGACGCCGCTGGCATGAAATTCCGCGTTCAAAACTCGGATGTGCTAAAGGCGCAAATGGCCGCCATGGGTGCCAGCCCGCAGCCGATGGCCTTCTCCGAGGTGTATGGCGCGCTGCAAACCGGTGTTGTGGATGGCCAAGAAAACACATGGTCCAACATCTATGGCCAAAAGTTCTTCGAAGTGCAGGACGGCATCACCGAAACCAACCACGGTATCATCGATTACATGCTTGTCACCTCGTCCGAGTGGTGGGACAGCCTGCCCGCAGACGTGCGCGACCAGCTGAACACCATCATCACCGAAGTGACCGAAGCGCGTAACGCGGAATCGAGCGCGGTGAATGCCGACGCCAAGCAAGCCATCATCGATGCCGGTGGTGTGGTGCGCAGCCTGACGGCAGAACAGCGCCAAACCTGGGTAGATGCAATGAAACCCGTTTGGACCCAGTTCATTGACGATGTTGGCCAAGCAAACGTTGATGCCGCACAAGCGATCAACGCCAAACACTAAGGCCCCCTAGGCCACCAACAGCCCGGCCCCCGCCAAGGGGCCGGGTCTTGTATATCTTTTGTCAGGGAAAGGCGCGCATGTCTGGGCAATATCAGCCAAAAACGGCCCTTGGCCGTGTGGTGCACGA
>RFQY01000085.1 GCA_009924775.1 Paracoccaceae bacterium
CATTGGTTAGAGGTGCCGCCGCTGGCGCAAGTGGTGCTGCAAGTTGTTCCCGCCCATATCAGCCACGGGGGCGAGGGCGCTTATTACGTTTATCTCAAACGCAGCCGCTAATTCGCAGTGCTGGCCAAATGCGGCGATAAAATCAGCTGCGTGGCTTTTTGCACCGTAATCACCGTGCCCGGCAACAGCCCCGCGCGCCCGGCCCTGTCGGTTTCAAAGGTGCGGTTCAATTCTTGGCTGCGCCCCAGCAATTCGATCAGCACGGGCGAGCTGCCAACGGTGAAATGCCCGCCATCGGATAGGCTGGAAAAGGCGCTGACATCGATAATGGTTACCGGGTATTGGCCCAGTTTTTCCACCGCCTCTAAACTGCCCAGCCGCACGGCCGAGCCATTGATGCGCGCCGATAATTGCAGCGCCCTATCGCGCGAACTGACAAAAATGGCAAAAGGCGCAGGCAGGCTGTTGAAACGCGCCATTTGGCTTTGAAACACCTCGATATCCAGATCTGGGGCAATCAAGATAACGCCGTCCAAATGGCGTTTGGACCAGCCGCTATTGGCAATTTCGATTTGTCGCAATGTCTCGATTGTCAGCATCGCACCCATCGAATGGGCCACCACCACCACCCGCTGTGCCCCCGTTTTGCGCAGATCGCGCAGCAGCTGTTCCAGCCCATCGCGGGCAGATAGCACGCTGTCGCGATCATAGGTATAGCCCAGCGGGCTGGCCGCGCTGGGCCATGCGTAATGCACCGCCAAGCCCGGCAATGCAAAATCATGGGCCAGTTGCGCGGTGCGGTAAGTGCCCTCTAGGTAGCTGTTGTTATAGCCGTGAACACACAGCGTAATATCGCGCTGTTGCCTGGGCAGTTTGGCCAGATCAGCGGCCAAGCTGGCCAAAAACTGCTGGCGGTGCTTTAGCGTGTTGCGGGCGGTGATGGCGAATTGCCGCTTTGGGTTTACCCGCGCGAAACCGGCGCGCAGCTGGCCAATCTGGCGCTGCTTGGGCACGGCCACGTGCAGCTGTGCATAGCTGGTGCTGGCGCTGCGCCCGGGCCCAAACCAGCCGCTGTCATTGGTTTGGCGCGTTGTGGCCACGTAAACCGTTTGCACCTGCCCGGGCTGTGCGGCGCCGGGCACCACCGTGGTTGTGCCCCGGTCGGTGCAGCCTGTAAGGGCCAAGGCCAGTGCCAGCGCCGCCACCATGGTGTGGCGCAGGCGGATACCTGCCCGCACCATGTTACAGCACGTATCGGCTGAGATCGGCAGATTTGGTCAACGCGCCCAGATTTTCTTCGACAAAAGCTGCGTCAATGACCACGCTTTGCCCGCCACGATCGGGGGCGGTAAAGCTGATTTCTTCGAACACCCGCTCCATCACCGTGTAAAGCCGCCTTGCGCCGATATTCTCGATGCTTTGGTTCACTTCGGCGGCGATATGCGCCAATGCGGCAATGCCATCATCGCTAAATCTGATATCCAGATCTTCGGTTTTCATCAGCGCCACATATTGCCGCGTCAGCGCGTTATCGGTTTCGGTGAGAATGCGCACGAAATCATCTTCGGTCAGCGGGCGCAATTCCACCCGAATGGGCAAGCGGCCCTGCAATTCTGGCAACAAATCCGAGGGTTTGGCGATATGAAACGCACCCGATGCAATGAACAAAATATGGTCGGTTTTGACCACGCCATATTTCGTTGACACGCTGGTGCCCTCGATCAAGGGAAGCAAATCGCGCTGCACGCCTTCGCGGCTGACATCGGCGCCGCGGGCATCTGCGCGGGCGCAAACCTTGTCTATTTCGTCAATGAAAACAATGCCGTTTTGCTCCACGCTTTCCAAAGCGGTGGTTTTAACCACCTCTTCATCCAGCAGTTTATCGGCCTCTTCGGCCAGCAAAATTTCGTGGCTTTCTGCCACGCTAAGGCGGCGGCGTTTGGTGCGCTGGCCAAAGGCCTTGCCGAAAATTTCGCCCAAGTTCATCATGCCCATCTGCCCTGGTTGGCCCGGCACATCCATCATTCCCATAGGGTTCGAGGTATCGGCCACATCCAGCTCGATCATGGTATCGTCCAGCTCGCCCGCCAGCAGTTTCTTGCGAAACATCTCGCGGGTGCCGCTGCGGGCATCTTCGCCGGCAATCGCGGTAATCACCCGGTCTTCGGCGGCTTTTTCGGCGCGTGCCTTTACATCTTCGCGCATATGGTCGCGCACCATGGCGATTGCGGCTTCCACCAGATCGCGGATAATCTGTTCAACATCGCGGCCAACGTAGCCCACTTCGGTAAATTTCGTCGCCTCGACCTTGATAAAGGGGGCGCGCGCCAATTTTGCCAAGCGGCGGCTGATTTCGGTTTTACCAACGCCGGTTGGCCCGATCATCAGAATGTTTTTCGGGTAAACCTCGTCGCGCAGATCATCGGGCAACTGTTTGCGGCGCCAGCGGTTGCGCAGGGCCACGGCCACAGCGCGCTTGGCATCGTTTTGGCCAATGATAAAGCGGTCAAGTTCGCTGACAATCTCGCGGGGCGTTAGGCTGGTCATCGGGTGATTGCCTCTATAGTCAGGTTTCCGTTTGTATAAACACAGATATCGGCAGCAATTGCCATTGCGGCGCGTGCCACCTGTTCGGCCGATTTATCGCTGTCCATCATGGCCCGCGCTGCGGCCAGCGCATAATTCCCGCCCGAACCAATGGCGGCAACGCCGTGTTCTGGCTCTAACACGTCGCCCGCGCCGGTGATGACAAACATGTCACGGCCATCGGTGACAATCAGCATCGCTTCTAGTTTCTGCAGGTATTTATCTGTGCGCCAATCTTTGGCCAGTTCTACACTGGCGCGGGCCAGTTGGCCGGGGGTTGCCTCTAGCTTGGCTTCCAGTCGCTCGAGCAAGGTAAAGGCATCAGCGGTCGAGCCGGCAAAGCCTGCCACCACGTCAAACCCGCCGGGCGACAGGCGGCGCACCTTGCGGGCGGTCCCTTTGATCACGGTTTGGCCCAACGATACCTGCCCATCGCCGGCAACCACCACTTGGCCATCTTTTTTCACCCCGATGATCGTGGTGCCGTGCCAGCCGGGAAAATCTGTCTGTGCCATAGGGGCCTCCGTTGGTGTCTTGGTGCCTATATGGCGGGCGGGGCGGTGCGCCACAAGGGGTGGCCGCCCGGCCTGCCGCCGATATGGGGCATGAAAAAAGGCGCCAAACGGCGCCCTCTTCCCTGAAAAAGCCCCTTGTTAGGGTCGCCTTACAGCGCGCTTTCGATCCAGCTTTGCAACGCGGCTTTGGGTGCAGCGCCCGCGCGGTTGGAAACGATTTCGCCATTTTTGAAAATGAACAATGCGGGAATGCCGCGCACACCCATGGCGGCGGCGGAATTGGGGTTTTGGTCTACATCGACCTTGGCAATTTTTACCTTGCCAGCCATCTCGGCAGCCAGTTCTTCCAATGCCGGGCCGATTTGCTTGCAGGGGCCACACCACTCGGCCCAGAAATCAACAACAACGGGGATGTCGGAATTCTTTACTTCTGCGTCAAATGTGGCGTCGGTGACGGCAACGGTGGCCATGGGTCATTCTCCTGAGGATGGTTTCGCGGGCAAACGTAAGCCTGCCCAGCTGGGGCGTCAAGCACGCAGCCATCGATCACACGCAACAGTGTGCCAGCCATCCTTATGCGCCATCTTGCGCCAAGATATCGGCCAAGGCATCCGCCAGCATATCGGCGGGCAAGGGCATCAGCTGGGCGGTTGTGGTCCATAAAATGGCGCAGGAAATGGGCTGTGTGGGGTAAACTTGGGCCAGCGCATGGGCGTAAGCTGCCATTTGCCGCACCAGCCCTTGGGGTATCGATTGGGCTGTGTGGGGCACCGTGGCGTTGGTTTTGAAATCCACCGCCAAAATGCCACTGTCAGAGACAATCAACCGGTCAATTGTGCCATGCAGGCGCCGCCCGCCATCCAGCGGCGCGGTGATCGATACCTCGGCCAGCGCCGCGTTGCCGAAAACATGGGCCAAGCTGGGTGCGTCCAGCAGGCGCGTGATCTCGGCCAACAGGCTGGGCAATTCGGCGGCATCGGCGGCATCGGGGCCGCTGGCCAACAGCGCCTGTGCTGTTTCGTGGCGCAGGTCTGCGGGCAGGGGGGCCAGATGTTCTAGCAGCAGGTGAATTTGCCGGCCACGCCGCAGCGCGCTTTCTTCGTCTAGGCCGCTATCGCCGGGCAGCGCCTTGGCGCCGCCCAAGTCGGTCGAGGGGCTAAGCGTTTTTTGCGCCACCTCGCAGGGCGGTGCGGGCTGTTGGAACAGCGCGGGCAAGGCGACGGGCTGTGCGCGGGCCGTGTGGCTGGGGGGCACAGCCGTTGCGGACCAGTTGCCAGTTTCCAGCCGCAGCCCTTGGCCAAAGCCAAAGCTGTGTGGCGCGGCGTTGCAATGCTGCATCGCGGCTGCAGTTTTGTGATACCAGCTTTCGCCATCTTGGCCCAACTCGCCAGCAGCCCCCACGATCAGCCACTTTTCTGCCCGTGTAAGTGCCACATAAAGCAGCCTGTCGCGTTCGGCCTGTTCGGCCATCAGGTGCGCTTGGCGCGCCTCGGCCAAGGCGCGGGGCAGTGCGGCGCCGGGCATATTCCACAGCGCATGGCCGTTTTCCACCAAAAACGCCTCGCGCAGGTTCACGTTGCGCTGGGCGGTGTCTGGCAAGATGACGATTGGCGCCTCTAGCCCCTTGGCGCCATGCACCGTCATCACCCGAATGCGTTGGCCCGCGGCATCCATCTGGCGCTTTATTTCCAGATCATCGGTTTCCATCCATTGCAAAAACCCAAACAACGAGGGCACCGCCGTGCGTTCATAGGCCAGCGCCTGTGCCAAAAACGCATTGATCCCATCCTCGGCTTCCGGGCCAAGGCGCGCCAACAGGTTTTTGCGGCCATTATGGCGGGTTAATATCCGTTCGATCAGGTCAAAAGGGCGCAAAAAATCGGCTTTGGCGCGCAAGTCATCCAGCACCGCCAATGTGGCACCAAAATCGCCGCGCCGCGCGCGCAGGGCTTGCCACAGGTATTTTTCTTGGCGCTTATGGGCCAAGTCAAACAGCGCCTGTTCATCCCAGCCAAACAGGGGCGATTTTAGGCTGATGGCCAGCGAAAGGCAATCTTCGGGCACCGCCAGAAACGACATCAGCCCCGCCAGATCGCGCACTGCCAGTTCGGCGCCCAGTTTCAGCCTGTCGGCCCCGGCAATAGGCAGGCCTATCGCCTTGCAGGCCTGAATGATTTCGCCAAACAGATCAGAACGGCGCTGCACCAGAATAAGAAAATCACCTGCTTGCACAGGGTGCATTTCATAGGTGCCGCTATTGTCAATTTCCTTGGGTATGGCTGTGCGGCTATCGATCATCTGTTTGATCTGGCTGGCCACGCGATGGGCCATTTGTTTGGTGTGATGATCTTGCGAGACCTGATCGACCGGGTCGAACCAATCGCCGGATTGTTCGTTTTTCGTGGGGCTGATCGCAGGCCACAGATCTACCCGGCCAGGCATTTCGCCCTTGAAGGCACGGTGGCGGTTATCGGCTGGAAAGCCAGAATTGTGGCGCCGGGCAAAAACCTCGTCGACCAGCCGCAAAATCGCCTCGGCCGAGCGGAATGAATATTCCAAGGACGATGAAACCAAAGGCTGGCCCGTTGCCTGCAAGCGTTGGGAAAACTGGTCTTTCATGGTGTCAAAGGCGCGCGGATCGGCACCCTGAAAGGAATAGATCGATTGCTTTTTATCCCCCACCACGAAAATGGTGCGTGGCGCATCGGCCCGCGCACCGGCGCCAGCGGTGAATTCCTGTGCCAGCAATTCGATCACTTTCCACTGGGTGGGGCTGGTGTCTTGGGCCTCGTCCACCAAAATATGGTCGATCCCCCCATCCAAGCGGTAAAGCACCCACTCTGCCACGCTTGGGTCTGTCAGCAGATCGCGGGCCTTGCGAATAAGATCGTCGAAATCCAGCCACCCCAGCTGTTGTTTGCGCGCCTCGTAGCGGGGTAGAAACGCAGCGGCAAACTGGTGCAGCGCCTTGCTGCGCTGGGCGGCTTGCACGGCCAGCCGCATATCGCGGGCGTCTTCGACGCGGCGCATCAGATCCTCTAGCTGGTTTTGCAACGCGCCCAATGCAGCTTGGGTGGATTTGGTGGGAAAGCTGCCAATCTTGGCGGTAAAGGGCTCTTTTGCATTGGCGCCCAGCAGCAACACATTTTCCAAAATATCCAGCGCCGCCCCGTTTGGCCCGGTGATCTGCGCCAATTTTTCAGCGGCGCTTACATCGTTTTTGCTGCCCGCCTGCAGCACCGGCAGCAGCTGGGCAATCAGCGCCAGTTCCGTGCCCAAAAACACCCTTTGATAAACCGTTTCCATAGTGCAGCCACCGGGCAGGCCCAGCAGCGTATCGATATCGTTTGGGTGCAACGGTGGTTCGAACGCGTCGCGCTGGGCAATGATGCTGGCGGTGATTTTATCAAAGCCTTGGTCAGCCAGATATCCGGCCAGATCGCGCACCGCGGGGGCGGCCTGTGGGGTGTTGGCCATGGCGCGCACAATATCGGCGCGCATCAAGGCGCCAGCGCGGTCTTCCATTTCAGCAAAGCCCGGGCTGACCTGTGCCTCGAGGGGGAAGCGCCGTAAGATCGAGGCGCAAAACGAGTGGATGGTTTGAATTTTCAACCCACCTGGCGTTTCTATGGCGCGGGCAAACAGGGTGCGTGCGCGGCGCAGTTCGGTATCGGCCAAGCGGGCCTCTTGGCCCAGATCTGCCAATTGTTTGCGCAGCTTTTGGTCGGGCAGCATGGCCCATGCGCCCAGCCGTAGAAACAGGCGGTTTTGCATCTCGGCGGCGGCGGCTTTTGTATAGGTCAGGCACAAAATGCGCTGCGGTTGCGCGCCCTCTAGCAGCAGCCGGGCCACCCGGTCGGTTAAAACGCGGGTCTTGCCCGAGCCGGCGTTGGCGGCCAGCCAAGTCGAGGCCCGTGGTGAGGCGGCGCGCACCTGCGCCTCGGTGGCATCATCGCGCATCATGTCAGATCCTCGGGGCTGGGCGGGGTGGTGGTGTCCCATTCGCCAAAGCGTGCCAGTTGATCGTAATCGCCAATATCGGTTTCTTTGAACAGCGCGCGTCGGGCGGTAAAGCCCTGCTCTGGCGTCAGGTAGCGGGTGACCAGCTGGATGAATTCTTGCCACACCTGTTGTGGGGGGTGTTCGTCTAGGGGGGCGGCCACCAAGCTGGGGCTGCTGCCAAGGCCGATGAACGTGGCACTTTGCACATGCATCGGGGCCAGCTGTTCAAAGGCGCCTTCGGTTAACATTGCCGCCTCTAGCAGCAATTGCTTGTCGAAATGGGCCTGCTGCGGCTTGGTGGGTGGGGTGCCAGTTTTGTAGTCGTAGATATAGGCACGGCCCTGCGTATCGATATCGATACGGTCCGCTTGGGCGGTTAGGGTAAAGCCCAATTCGGGTATCTGCGCCCGGGCCTTAGCTTCCAGTTTTCCGGGGGGTGCTACGGTTTGGCGTGCCTGTTCTGTGGCGATAAACCAATCAGCCACACGTGCCAATTTGGCCTGCCACAAAAGCCGAATTTCGGGCCAAGGCACGGCGTGTGCCAAAAATCTATCTGCCACTTGCATCAGGTGGGCGCTGGTCAGCTGGCTTGGATCATCGCGCACACAGGTGATGAATGCCTCGAAAATGTCATGCACCACAATGCCGCGGCGCAGGGCATCGGGCTGGCGCATCAACGGGTCAAGCGGCCTTAGCCGCAGAACGTGCTTGGCATAAATGGCATAAGGGTCGCGGATCAGCCGCTTTATTTCGGTCACAGACAGTTGCCGCGGCCGCGCCGCCACGGGGGGCCGCGGCGAGGGGCGCGGCGCGGGGGCCGCTTGGTGCGGTGCCTCTAGGGCGGCGGCCAGCTTTAACCACCTGTCGCCCCGGTCTTTGGCGGCTTGCAGCGCCTCTGGCCCGCCTTGGTCTGGCAGGCCTTGCAACAGGTTGGTCAGGCGATTGAGCCAGCGCGATTGCACGGTTTGCGCATCGTCCGAGCGGATGGGCCGTGTTAGCCACACCTCGGGGGCGGCAATGGCCTGTTGAAAATCATGCGCGGACAGGCCAATGCGCCGTTCGGGCAGCATCATGCCTGCGTCTTGGCGCATCTGCCGGTTGAGCCACGGATCTGGCTTTGGCAATTCTGGCCAGGCACCATCGTTCAATCCACCCAAAATAAGCAGGTCAGCGCCCTGAACGCGCGCCTCTAACGTGCCCCATATCAAAATCTTGTGGTGGGGCGCGTCGCGGTCGCGTACCTCGGCTTGCGATAGGATTGCAGCGAATAAATCGGCATAATCCAGCGGTGAAAAGGCGCCGCCGCTGTCTGCGTTTTCGCGCAAATCGGCCACCTGTTTTTGCGCCTCTATCCCGGCCCGTTCCAGCCACAGCGCGCCGCTGCCCTGCCCCATCGGGCCTTGGGCCAGGCTTTCTGCCAGCGCGATATGGCGCCCGACATGCTGGGCCAAGGGCCAAGCGGTTTCATCGTGTTGGGCTAAAAACTGCCCGGCCCACTGCGCCCATGTTTGGCAATCGTCCCCGCCTTGGGCTGCGGCCCAATGCGCCAGATCAGCGGCAGTAGGATAGGGGCAGGCCTTGCGGCGCAGGTATAATTCCAGCTCGCGTGCCCAAATCAGATGTTGGCCGCGCCCCGCCCCGCCATGCGCCAGCGGGTGGGTTAATAAGGTGATCAGCGCCTCGGCATCGGGGGGGCGATGAAACAGGGCCGCCACATGCCGCAACAGCCGCCCCGGTGGCGTCAGATGCAAGGGGGTGCCTGCGCTATCATCGGGCACAATATCCCAGCGGTCCAGCGCGGCGGTAACTTGGCGGGTCAGCATCCGGTCGGGGGTGATCAGCGCGGCGGTTTCGCCGTCTTCTGCGGCTTGGCGCAGCCGCAAGGCGATGGCCAATGCCTCGTCGCGTTGCGAGTTTGCCTCTAACAGGGTCACGTTTTCCAGGGCGTTGGCCAGCGGCCCCAGATCTGGCCCTTGGTGCAGCCATTGATCGGTAACCGGGGCGGGGCGCAGCGCCAAAGATACCAGCGCGTTGCGCGCGGGGCTGGGCGGTTCGGCGGCTGACCATGGCCGGATATCATCACGTTCGATACCAAGGGTCCGCATCAGCACGCGAAAACGGTATTGCGGGTGGTCTTCTGCGGTAAGCGCATCATCCAGGTCGGCCCAGGCCGCGTTTGGCATGCCAAAATCAAAACCGGGCAGTACAATTGCGCCTTGTGGCAGTTTCGCAATCGCCTGCATCAGCAGCATTGTTGTCCCGCGCGAACCGGTCGAGCCCGCCAAAATAACCGGGTGATCTGGCGGTGTATGGGCCCATTTCGCCGCAAGGTTTTGCACGATCATGCGCTGGTGCGTTTGCTGATCTGGCGGTTCTTGGTCGGTGTCGAAAAAGGGGTGCACGATCTGCAGAAATTTCAGCGATCGCGCCCAATGTTCTGAATGGTTCGAAACATCAAGCGTATACAGAACCTGCGGCGAGACCCCTTCGCCATGCATTTCATCCATCAACCCCGCCAGCGAATCCGACAGGTCATACAAGGCCGAGCGTGGGGCCAGATCGGGCGAGGTATCCAGCAAGCGCGATACCAGATTTGTAATCTCTAACCTGCGCTTCAGAGGCGAAACAGCCGCCGGCACACCCTGCAGTGCCATTTGGTCTGTTAAATCAGAAACCAGCTGAATGCGCGGCATCAAAACCGCAGGGCCTGTATCGAACAGCTCGCGTATGCGGCGCGCCATGCGGCGGGTATTCACGATCAGCTGCACGCGGGCCAGCGCGGTGGGGGGCTGGCCGGCATAGGCGGCTGTTAGGCCATGCACCAGCTGGGCGGGAAAATCGACACCTGGTGGCATGCCATAAACATGGGGTTGGCGGTGGCTGGGGTGAAACAAGCTAGTCATGCGCGCGCGCCCTGGCATGGGCTGGTGGCGCCAAAAGCGCCTCGGCCTGTGCAATGCCTTCGGGGCGGCCAACATCGCACCATTCGCCACCGTATGTTATGCCAAAAAGCCGCCCACGCGCGATCATTTGATCCCACAGAAGATTCATCGAAAAGGCGGGTTCTGCGATATCTGAAATGCCCACGGGGTTGATGATTTGCACCCCCGAATACACCAGCCCTAGCCCCCGCCGTAACTGGCACGCGCCATCGGCCAAAAAATCACCCACCCCGGTGTGGCCAATGGCGTTTTGCCGGGGCAGCAACACCAAAAGCGCATCCATCTTATCTGGGTTCCAATGCTGCCGGGCCAACATCAGCGGGTTCGGCCCGCGCCAAATGGCGTCGGTGTTCATGGTAAAAACGGGCCCAGGCCCCAGCAGCGGCAGCGCTTGGCGCAAGCCACCGCCGGTTTCTAAAATATCTGGCGCCTCGTGCGAAATCTGCACCTCGGGCCTGTTTGTCAGATGCGCCGCGATCTGCGACCCAAGGTAATGGGTGTTGACCACCACCCGCCCCAAGTTCAGCGGCGCGGCCAAATCCAACGCATGATCTAACAGTGCCCGCTCGCCAACCTTAATCAGCGGTTTGGGCTGGCTTTGGGTCAGCGCCCCCATACGGGTGCCAAACCCTGCTGCAAACAAGATTAGTGCGTTGGGCATTGTGACTTTAGGGTTTCCAAAATATCGGCTGTTGGGATGGGTAGGGTGGCATCGATCATGGCGCGCACCGGGGCCAAAGCGGGGTGGCGCAAATCGCGCTGCAACAGCCCCCATACGCGCGGCATTAGGGCAATGTAATGCGGTTTCGCATCGCGCAGGCACAGCCGGGCAAAGACGCCCATGATCCGCAGGTTTCGCTGCGCGCCCAACACGGCGTAGGCGGTGCAAAAACTGTCTCTGTCCAGCTGATTAGTCTCGATATATCGGGTGATCATCTGGGCCTCGATCTGGGGCGAGACATCGCGCCGTGCGTCTTGCAGAAGCGACACCAGATCATAGGCGCGGTGGCCTGCCATTGCATCTTGAAAGTCTAGCAAACCCACCCTTGCAACCCCGTGGCGTTGCGGCAGCCACAGCAGGTTTTCGGCGTGATAATCGCGCTGTATCAGCACCTCGGCGGTGTTTTCCAAACTGTCCAAAATGGGCAAAAACGCAGCCTCGAACGCCGCCTGCGCCTGCGGATCGGGGCCAAGCGTATGCTGCGCGTACCACCCCCAAGCCAAGCCTGCCATCTGTGTCATATAGGCCGGGCTATAGGGCGCCAGTTCTGGCAGGGTGTTGCGATGCAAGGCGGTTAGAACGTCGGTTGCCGCCTGATACAGCGGCTCTTCCATGGTGGGGGTATCGGCCACTACGCGGGCAAACAGCGCATCGCCCAGATCTTCCAGCAGCAAAAACCCCTGTTCCAGATCTTGGGCCAGAATGCGCGGTGCGCTAAGGCCCATGGCCAAAAGATGCTGGGCAATTTTGACAAAGGGGCGCACGTCTTCGCCCAAATCGGGGGCGGCATCCATTAAAACAGCGCTTTCGCCGCTGATCGGGTGGCGCAGGCGAAAATATTTGCGGTTCGAGGCATCGCCAGCCAGCATGGTTTGCGCCGCACCACGCCATTGGGTGGTTGCCAAAAAAGTAGCAGCCGCTGCGCTGCGCTGTGTCATTTGGATAGCTCCGCGATAAGGGGCGCCCATTTCTTATGGTGCCATTGCAGGGTGATCTGGCGGCGGTCGGGCGTGTGCGGGTCTGTGGCAAACCCCAGCGTTAGGGCATCGTTTGGCGCCAAAGTGCCCAACCTGTCGGGCCATTCCACCAGGCAAATCGCCTCGTCAAACGCCTGTGTAAGGCCCAGTTCGCCCACCTCATCTGGGTGCGACAAGCGGTAAAGATCGCTGTGCCAAATTTCGCAATCTGGCCCTTCGTATGTTTGCACCAAGGTAAATGTTGGCGAGGGCACATCTTCGGGCACTGGCAGCAGGGCCTGAATCAGGCTGCGGGCAAAATGGGTTTTTCCCGCGCCAATTGGCCCCTCTAACAGCAGGCAATCCCCCGGCCCCAGCGCATGGCTGATCTGCTGGGCCAGTGCGGCGGTGTCATCGGCGCTGTTGGTGTAAAGGCACATGTGCTGGCTGTTTGGCATGGGCCTAGATTACAGCCGCCACAAACGCCTGCAAGCCCGATCAGGCGGTCGTGGCAAAACGTTCGGCCATGACGGGTTGAAAAGCCACCATGCGCATACCGCCGGCCAAAGGGTGCAGGCGCATATCGGTTTTTGTCTGGTCTTTTCCTGTCAACACACCTTG
>RFQY01000086.1 GCA_009924775.1 Paracoccaceae bacterium
CTTGGGCCACGCCCGCGTGATAGCCGCGCAACACCGCCCCCACATCCGAGGCGCAAAGCCGCCCATCTGCCATTTGCCCCAACACCCTGTGCCTTTGGTGCTGTGCTGCCATTTGCAAGGCCGCTTCGTGCCCATGGCTGGGGTGATGGCGGCGCAGAAAAACCGCCTGCGACGCGCCAATTTCCACCAGCGAGCGAATGCGCCGTTCCGGCCCGCGATTGGCGGCGGGCGCAAACCCGTGCACCACCTGCGCCAAGGGCACCAACAGGGTTTTGTAACCGCTCAGATGCAGCCGCCAGTTTAGGTCAGTTTCGTCTAGGTAATACCTATAGGCCTCGTCAAAGCCACCAAGGCTGCACAAAATATCGCGCCGCTCCGCCATGTTTGTGCCCTCGGTTTTCAGGGCATGGCCCGGGGGCAGGGCTGGATGGCCCGGTGCCAAACCGCTCAGCGTTGCGGGGTGGGCCGTTCCTGTGCTGTCCAAGCTGCGGCTGTCCACTGAAAGGAAATGCCGTTGCGCCCCCGCACATAGCCGCCTTTGCAGGCCACATCTTCTGCGGCAAGGGGCGCCACCAAATGCGACAGCCACCGTGGTTCGGCCTGTGCATCGTCATCGATAAAGGCCACCATTTGGCCTGTCGCCACGGCCTCGCCCAGATTGCGCGCAGCGGAAATATTGGGCCGGTCGCAGGCCACCAGTTTCATCTGCGCGGCATCGAGCAGGCTGGCCACGGCGGCCAGACCGGCGGCATCGGCCACAACGACAATTTCATAGGCCGGGGCCAGCCGTTGCCGCACCAAAGATTGCAAACACAACACCAACGCGTCGGGCCGTTGCCAGCTGACGACGATAACGCTGGTGGTGGGCAGGTTCATTCCATTCCCATCTCGGCCATCATGGCTTGTAGGCGGGGCACATCTTCGGGGTTGTTCAATTCCCAAAACTGGCGCCCGCGGGCCTGAACCTGTACGCATAAAACCGCGTGGTTATTTTCCAAAAACCGCAGCTGTTCCAGCCCTTCCAACGCCTCGATCGGGCCGGTGGGCCAGCGGGTATAGGCCGCCAGCGCCGCAGGGCGATAGGCATAGACACCCACATGGTGAAAGACCGGGGTTTCTTCGGTATCGGCATAGGGCTGGGCCGTGTAGGGCACCACCTCTTTGGAGAAATAAAGCGCGTGGCGATTGGCGGCAAACACGGCGGTGGTGCCGCCCACCCGCCCGGCGCGGCGATCTGCCAGAAACCCGTTCAGCGCGCGCCCATCGCAGCGCAGCACCGGCGTTGCGATATCGGCGGCAGGGTCGGCGCGCAGGCCTTGCACCAGATCCTCGACAAACCAATGCGGTGTCAGCGGGGCATCGCCCTGCAGGTTGACCACAATCTCGTAGCCGCCACCCAAGGCCTGATGCGCCTCGGCGCAGCGTTCGGTGCCATTTTGGCAGCTTTCCGATGTCATCACCACCTCGGCGCCAAAGGCATGGGCGGCATCGCGAATGCGCCCGTCATCGGTGGCCACAACCACGCGATCGGCGCCTTGTACCTGCATGGCCGCGCGCCAGCTGCGCTCGATCAGGCTGCGGGTTTCGCCTGTGGCCCCGGTAAGGCCCACAAGGGGTTTGCCGGGGTAGCGGGTGCTGGCGTAGCGGGCAGGAATAACGATCAAAACGCTCATGCTGAGTGCAACTTTACGTTGGAGGCCAAGGCAATGAAAAAGGGGTTTTCATAGCCAGCCTTGCCATAAACAAGGGGGGTGTGATCGTCAAACCGCACCACCTGCCCGCCGGCCCCTGCCAGCACGGCATGGCCTGCGGCGGTGTCCCATTCCATGGTGCGGCCAAGGCGGGGGTAGAAATCTGCCTCGCCCGTGGCCAGCAGGCAGAACTTCAGCGATGACCCGGCCGAGCGCATATCGGCCACGGCGTATTTTTGGATATAGTCATCGGTGGCTTGGTCGCGGTGGCTTTTCGAGGCCACAACCCGCAGCGCGCCATTGTCGGCCTGCGCCACGGCCAGCGCTGTGCAGGCGCCGGGCTGGCCCAGCTGCAACGCGCCGGTTTCCTCGACGGCCTGACCATTGGCTTGGGTGTAAAACATGCGGTTGCGCGCGGGCGCAAACACCACGCCGCGCGTGGGCGTGCCATTTTCCACATAGGCGATATTCACCGTGAAATCGCCGCGCCGCTTGATAAATTCTTTGGTGCCATCCAACGGATCAACAATCAAAAACGTGTCTGCCGATTGGCTGTGCGAGGCGGCTTGTTCTTCGGTGATCAGCAAGGTCTGGGGAAAAGCGGCGCGCAGCCCGGCGGCGATCAGCGCATCGGCGGCTTTGTCGGCGGCGGTCACGGGGCTGGCATCATCCTTGACCTCGACGGCAAAATCATCGGTGCCGTAGATCTGCATGATCGCATCCCCCGCCTGCAGCGCCAGATCGCGCATAACATGTGTCAGCTTTTCGTAATCCACAGATTTCCCTTTCAACGATGCCGGTACTATTTCCACCAGCGACAATTGCAAATTAACCTGCGCCCCCTTATGATGAGCTTGGCCATAATGGGCAAGCCACGCCTGCCACGGCCCGGTTTGATGTAGGCGGTTTTGATGTTTCAGCAGCGCCCAAGGTATCGCAGGGGCCTTTCCTCGTTTCTGACGATTTTCGAGCTGGTTTACCACAGCATCGTGCGGGATGTGCGCAAAATGCATGGCAATGCCGTGATCGCGCTGGGCCTGAACATGCTGCAGGTGATCTTTTTTGTGCTGTCTTTTTATCTGCTGTTCAACCTGCTGGGCATGCGCCGCGCCGCGATACGTGGCGATTTCATGCTGTATATCATGTCGGGCATTTTTCTGTTTTTGACCCATACCAAAACCATGGGCGCCGTATCTGGTTCCGAGGGGCCGTCATCGGCGATGATGAAACATGCTCCGATGACAACCTTTGTGTCCATTTTGTCTACGGCCTTTGGCGCGCTGTATATTCAGCTGCTGTCGCTGTTTTTGTGCCTGTTCATCTATGACGTTTTGATCGCGCCGGTCGTCATTATCGATATGGCTGGTGCCTTTATGATGCTGATCTTGGCGTGGTTCACGGGTGTTGGCGTGGGCATGGTGGTGCTGGCGCTGACGCCGTGGTTTCCCAATTTTGTGATGATGTTCAAAACGTTGTATCAGCGCGCCAATATGATTGCCTCGGGCAAGATGTTCGTGGCCAATTCACTGCCCCCCTTTATGCTGAACATGTTTGACTGGAACCCGCTGTTTCACTGCATCGATCAGGCGCGCGGCTATGTTTTCATCAACTATTTTCCGCGCAATTCGAATTGGGAATACCCGCTTTGGGTGGGTTTGGTGCTGTTGATGATTGGCTTGATGGGCGAATTTTATACGCGCCGGCATGCCTCGCTTAGCTGGCAGGCGCGGCGCTAATTTAGCCTAAACCGCCATCGTGGCCGCCACCGCGCGTTGCCAGCGGGCGTGGCGGGCGCTGCGGTCTTCCGGTGCCATTTCAGGGGCAAAGCGGCGTTCTAACGCCCAAGTTTTGGCAAATTCGTCCATTCCGGGCCACACCCCGGCCTGCATGCCCGCCAGCCACGCGGCCCCAAGGGCGGTGGTTTCCTGCACCACTGGGCGGTCTACTGGCAGGCCGGTGATGTCGGCCAAAAACTGCATCGCCCAGTTCGAGGCGCAAATGCCCCCATCCACGCGCAAGATATTTTGCCCGCTGCTATCGGCATCTGGCCAATCCGCCTGCATTGCATGCAGCAAATCCAAGGTTTGAAACCCAATGCTTTCCAGCGCGGCGCGCGCCAATTCGGCGGGGCCGGTGGCGCGCGTTAGCCCAAAAATCGCGCCGCGGCTGTCTGGGTGCCAATGCGGTGCGCCCAGCCCGGTAAAGGCTGGCACGATCACCACGTCTTGGCTGGGGTCGGACTGTTCTGCCAGATGCTGGGTGTCACCGGCCTTTGCGATCAGCCCCAGCCCATCGCGCAGCCATTGCACCACCGCGCCCGCCACGAAAATGGACCCCTCTAGCGCGTAACAGCGCTGCCCTTGCAGCTGATAGGCCACCGTGCCAAGCAGCCGGTTTTTCGAACGTACCGGCGTGGGGCCGGTATTGAGCAGGGCAAAGCAGCCAGTGCCATAGGTGGATTTCATCATGCCGGGGGCAAAACATGCCTGCCCGATGCTGGCGGCCTGCTGATCGCCCGCAACGCCCAAAATCGGCACCGCAGCCCCAAACAGCGCCGGATCTGTTGTGCCAAAATGCGCGGCGCAATCGTGAATTTCGGGCAGCATGGCGCGTGGCACGTCCAATAGTTGGCACAGCCCGTCGCACCAAGCGCCGGTGTGGATATCGTACAGCATGGTGCGCGCGGCATTGGTGGCATCGGTGGCATGGACGCGCCCGCCAGTGAGGTTCCAGATCAGCCAGCTGTCCACAGTGCCAAAGGCCAGTTCCCCCGCCTGTGCCCGCGCCCGCGCGCCGGGCACGGTGTCTAGCAGCCACGCCGCCTTGGTGGCCGAGAAATAGGGGTCTAGCAGCAGGCCGGTTTTTTCGGCAATCAACGCCTCGTGCCCTTGCTCTTTCAGCTTGGCACAGCGCGCGGCGGTGCGCCGATCTTGCCAAACGATCGCATTGCCAATGGGCGCGCCGGTTTTTCTATCCCAAATCAGGGTGGTTTCGCGCTGGTTGGTCAAGCCAATGCCGGCCACTTGCCCGGCCCCGATAGCTGCCTTTTGCAATGCCGCGCGGCAGGTGCCTAAAACGCTGGCCCAAATCGCCTCTGGCGCGTGTTCAACCCAGCCAGAGGCCGGAAAGATCTGTGGAAATTCTTGCTGTGCCATGGCCACCGGGCGCATGGTTGCGTCAAATACGATGGCCCGCGAAGATGTGGTGCCCTGATCGATTGCCAAAATATAGCCCATGTGCCCCCCTATGGCCCGCGGCCCAAGGCCTTGATCGTGCCGTTCAAGCCGCGCTTTGCGCAAGCCCCTTTGCACCGCCATCCAACCCCTGCAGATAGGTTTCTAACGCGGCCCTGCCTTTTGCGGGCATTTTCAGGCCCAAACGGGTGCGGCGCCATAAAATATCATCTGCGGTTTGGGCAAATTCATGGGCCACCAGCCAATCTACCTCGGCCTGTGTTAGGGTGGCGCCAAAATCTGTGCCCAAATCTGCCAGCTGTTTGGCTGGGCCCAAAATGCGCTGGGCATCCAGCCCATAGGCCCGCACCAGCCGGGTGGCCCAATCTTGGCCCAAAAACGGGTAGCGCGCGGCAAGTTCTGCGACCAGCGCGCCGGCATCGCCCACGGCAAAGGCGCCGCCCGGTAGGGGGGCGTCATGCGTCCAGTTTGGGGCGGTATGGCCAAGGGCTGGTAAGATCTGCGCCAGGGCCTTTTCGGCCAAGCGCCGGTAGGTGGTGATTTTGCCGCCAAAGATATGCAGCACCGGTGCGGCGCTGTCATCCAGTTTCAGGCTGTAATCGCGGGTCACCGCGCTGGCGCTGCGCCCGCCATCGTCGTGCAGGGGCCGCATACCGGAAAACTGCCACACAATATCGGCGCGGCTAAGCGGGGTTTTGAAATATTGCCCGGCAAATGCCAGCAAATAGTCTTGTTCGGCCTGGGTGCATTTGGGGGCGGTATCTGCGCTGTCATGATTGGCATCGGTGGTGCCGATCAGGGTAAATTCTTGCTCGTAGGGAATGGCAAAAATGATGCGCCCATCAGAGCCTTGGAAGAAATACGCCTTTTCATGTGCGAAAAGCCGCCGCGTTACAATATGGCTGCCCCGCACAAGGCGCAGGCGGTCGGGGCTGTTGAGGTGCAGGACCTGCCCCAAAACCTGCGCCGCCCATGGGCCTGCGGCATTCACCAGCATGCGCGCTTGCACCACCTGCTGGGTGCCGGTTTTGGTGTTCTCCAGCGTGACATCCCAATGCGCGGCGCTGCGCTGGGCGGCCACAACGCGGGTGCGCACATGAATTTTGGCGCCCCGCGCGGCGGCATCGCGGGCGTTTAGGCTGACCAAGCGGCTATCTTGCACCCAGCAATCGGAATATTCGAACGCCTGCGAAAACTGCGGCTGCAGCGGCGCGCCTTCGGGGCTGTTGCGCAGGGCCAAGCGGCGGGTGGCGGGCAAGGTTTGGCGCTGGCCTAAGTGATCGTATAAAAACAGGCCCAGCCGTATCAGCCACACCGGGCGGCGGCCCTTGGCCCATAGTGCCACCCACGCCAAAAGCCGCGAGGCGGGGGTTTCGCTGTCAAAGCGCATATTGGGGTGCAGAGGCAAAACAAACCGCATGGGCCAACTGATATGGGGCATGTTGCGCAACAGCACTTCGCGTTCGGCCAATGCCTCGCGGACAAGGCGGAATTGGAAATATTCCAGATACCGCAGACCGCCATGAAACAGCTTGGTGCTGGCCGAAGAGGTGGCCTGCCCCAGATCGCCCATTTCGCACAGCATGACCGACAGGCCGCGCCCCACGGCATCGCGGGCAATGCCGCAGCCATTGATGCCGCCGCCAATAACCAAAAGATCAATGGGGGGCTGGTTTTGGTGCGAATGGGGCATAGGGGCCTTTCATAGCGCGCGAATCGCTGCGTTTTTCTTGTCGATAATATTCGTTTTTGTTCCTTTTGTGTCAAATCACAAAAAAACGCGCCATTTTGGGGCGCGTTTTGCACTGCAAAGGCAGTGACGGGGGCTTAGCCGCCGATTTTATCTTGGGTTTTCGTATCGAAATCGCTGGCATCATGGCGTTCATGCAGCTGCAACGCCGGATCGCCCATAACGCGGTTTACCATGCGCCCGCGCAGCACGGCGGGGCGGGCATCGATGGCTTTGGCCCAGCGCTGCACATTGGTGTAGCTTTCAACATCCAGAAATTCGGCTGCCTCGTATTGGCGCCCAAGGGCCAGCTGGCCATACCATGGCCAAATGGCCATATCGGCGATGGAATAGTCGCCCACCATAAATTCTTGGCCCTCAAGATGGCGGTCCAGAACATCAAGCTGGCGCTTTACCTCCATGGCAAAGCGGTTGATGGGGTATTCCCAGCGTTTGGGCGCATAGGCATAGAAATGGCCAAACCCGCCGCCCAGATACGGGGCGCTGCCCATTTGCCAAAACACCCAATTCATCACTTCGGTGCGCGCACGCATATCCGTGGGTAGGAAGGCGCCAAATTTTTCGGTCAGATACAGCAGGATCGAGGCGCTTTCAAACACCCGCACCGGCGGGTTTTGCGAGTGATCCATCAGCGCGGGAATTTTCGAGTTGGGGTTGGCGGCCACAAAGCCGCTGCTGAACTGATCGCCATCGCCAATCTTGATCAACCATGCGTCATATTCCGCCTCGGAAATGCCCCGTTCCAGCAGCTCTTCCAGCATCACGGTGACTTTTACGCCATTGGGCGTGGCCAGCGAATACAGCTGCAGGGGATGTTTGCCGACAGGCAGGTCTTTTTCATGGGTGGCGCCCGCGATGGGCCGATTGATACTGGCAAAGCGCCCGCCAGATTCTTGGTCCCATATCCATACTTTTGGGGGGGTGTATTCGTCGCTCATGGCAGCCTCTTGTTCGCTTGGGCGCAGCAAACAGGAAAACCGGGGCAGGAACAAGGGCTGGCCGATCACGATGCAGTATCGAAAAAAGCCCCGCCACTGGGGCGGGGCATAGGTAATGGCGCCTGTGTAAGTCAGGCCACAGGCACCAGGCGGTGTTGGGGTATGGTGCGGGTTTAGGCGCCCATTTCTGCACGGATCTGCTGGCGCAGCAGATCGATTGGAATGGTTTTGCCATCGCGGCGGAAATGCCAATATGTCCAGCCATTGCAGCTGGGCGCGCCTTCCAATGCGGCGCCCACCTGATGGATCGATCCCTTGACGTCATTCCCGATCAGCGTGCCATCGGCGCGCACTTTGGCCACTTTGCCGCGGGGCGAAAACAGCTCTTCCCCGGGGCGCAGCAGACCGCGTTCGACCAGCTGGCCAAAGGGCACGCGGGGCTCGGCGCGTTTCGAGGTGGTCACGCTCAGCGCGTCACGGTCAAAGCGGCGGATGCCATCAAGGCGCTTTTGCGCCACTTTGCGGTAGCTTTCCTCGCGTTCGATCCCAATGAAATCGCGGCCCAGCATTTTCGCCACGGCGCCGGTGGTGCCTGTGCCAAAGAACGGGTCAAGAATGATATCGCCGGGGTTGGTGCAGCCCACCAAGATACGATGCAGCAAGGCTTCGGGCTTTTGGGTGGGGTGGGCTTTGTTGCCGTTGTCGTCTTTCAGGCGCTCGTGGCCGGTGCAAATGGGCATCACCCAATCCGAGCGCATCTGCACGCCTTCGTTCAACGCCTTAAGCGCCTCGTAGTTGAACGTGTATTTGCCACCCTCAGATTTCGAGGCCCAGATCATGGTTTCATGGGCATTGGTAAACCGCTTGCCACGGAAATTGGGCATGGGGTTCGACTTGCGCCAAACCACGTCGTTCAAAATCCAAAACCCTTCGTTTTGCAGGGTGGCGCCGACGCGGAAAATATTGTGATACGATCCGATCACCCAGATCGCGCCATTGGGTTTCAGCAGCCGCCGTGCGGCTTTCAGCCAGTCTTGGGTGAATTTGTCGTAGGCCGCAAAAGACGAAAACTGGTCCCACGCGTCATCGACTGCATCCACCTTGGAATTATCGGGGCGGTGCAAATCTGCCTTTAGCTGCAGGTTATAGGGCGGATCTGCGAAAATCAGGTCTACAGATGCCTCGGGCAGGCTGTTCATCACATCGATGCAATCGCCCGCCAGAATAGAATTAATAGGAAGCGCCTGCGCGCCCTTCGCCTTGGTCATTGTTGTCATTCTCTGCCTCTATCCCCGGCACATTTGCGTGCTCTGTGGTTAGTGCAAAGATGATTCAAACGTGATTCGACGTCAAATTCTTTTTTGAATCAGTCACTTACAGTTTTTTCTTGATACAAGATATTGTGTACTGGTTTGAACGAACGTCTATGATGTGGGGTCACCCCCAGATTTCGGAGCGCGTTTATGTGGCTTTTGGTTGGATAGCCCGCGTTTGCCTCCCAGCCATAGCCGGGGAAGTGTTGCGCCAAATCCCACATCAGCCTGTCGCGTGCTGATTTGGCCACAATCGATGCCGCGGCAATGCTGAACGCGCGGGCGTCGCCCTTGACCACGGCTTGGGCAGAAATGGCCAGCGCCTTGGGCAGTTGGTTGCCATCGATCAACAGGTGATCCGGGCGGCTGGGCAGGGCGGCCAACGCGCGTTCCATGGCCAAATGGGTGGCGCGCAGAATATTCAGCGTGTCAATCTCGGCTACGCTGGCTTGGCCCAGCCCCACCTCGGCCTGGGCCAAGATCTGTTCGGCCAGCGCGTCACGGCGTTTTGCCGATAGCTTTTTTGAATCGTTTAAACCGCTGGGAATGTTTTCGGGGTTCAAGATAACAGCCGCGGCCACAACCGGCCCGGCCAAAGGGCCGCGCCCCACCTCGTCGATGCCCGCGACGCGGGTAAAACCCGCTTGATGGGCGGCTGTTTCCAAGCTGAAATCAGGGTATGTCATGGCCCTACTATGCCCGTGGGCTGGCGCAGTGCAATGGCAAACCGGGCCTGTTGGAGCAGGCCCGATGCCAGCGTTTTCCCTTAGCGCAGGCTGCTGCAGGGCAGCCATGTTTCGCGTAGCAACCTGCCATTGCGGCCATAGGTGGCTTGTTTGCACAAGGCCGCCTGATTGGCGCGCGCCACACGGTGGGGCAGGGGGCGCGGCGCCACCACATGGCCATAGGTTTTGGCGTGGTTTTGGCGGTAGTGCCCGTGCTTTTGATACTGTGGCTTGGCATATTTATGGCTGTGTTGGGGTTGGGCATGGGCGGAGTGGCGCGTGGCGTTTTCTTGTTCAATTGCTTTTGCAATCATGGCCACGGCGGCAATGCCCACCAGCGCCTTTGCAAAATCGTTATTGCCGGCATGGGCTGGGGCGCTGGACAGGCCGGTGACGGTAAGCGCGGTGGCCAAAACGAAGGACATAAATTTGCGTGACATCAGAAACTCCTGTTCAATGGGTGCCGCAAGGCGGCGGTCGGCGCCCCCGTTCAAAAGATGCCGGCGGCGATGCCAAACTGATGCGCCCAGTGCCCCCCGACAGGCAATAACAGCGCCCTGTTATCCAATATCACCGGCCTAAACCTGTGATTGATATTGAATGACGCGCGGCAAAAGCCGATAGTTGCAGCCATGAAACACGCGTTTGCCCCTATTCTTATTGGTGTTGCTTTGATGTTGGTGGGGCAGGTGGCCCATGCTGCCTGCTATGCCGATTACAAGGCGCGCAAAGATAACCCATTGCAGCTGCATTATGGTGTGGCGCAGGTGCAGGGCGCCTGCACCAAGGCCACCGCCACGGCCCAGCTGCGCCCACGTTTGGCGGCTGCGGGCTGGCAATTGCTGACCGTTGTTTCGGTGTTCGACGAGTCGGGCCTGCCCAGCCGCCAAGGGGCCGCAGGCGGGTTTTTCCTGCGGTTCTAAGGCTTAGCCGCGGCGCAAAGTATCCCCTGGCGACAGGGTTGGCGTCAGCGTAACGCTGGCCTCGACCGGGGCATCGGGGTTTTCGCTGCGCGCCACGATGATTTCAGCCGCACGGCGCCCCACCTCGGCCCGGCAGGCATCCATCGTGGCCAGCCGCAGCGGCAAACCTTGTAACAGCTCGACCCCGTTAAAGCCTGCAAGCCCGATGCGCCCGGGAATGTCATAGCCCTGTTCGATCAGCCACAGCAGGCCGCCCGCCCCGATCATATCGTTCGAGAAATAAAGAAAATCTAAATCAGGGCTGCGCGCAAGCATGGCCGCCGTTAGCTCGCGCCCCTTCGATAGGGCCGAACCGCCGGAATAAAACTCTTGATCGGCGATCTCTACGCCGCCGCGGGCCAAGGCCTGCGTGAACCCTTCGAACCGTTTGCGCGCCCGGTGATCCAGCGGCATTTTCGTGCCCATAAACCCAATGCGCCGGTAGCCGGCCTTTAAAATCTCTTCACCCATCATACGCCCGACACGGCGGTGGCTGATGCCCACCATCGCATCCACGGGCTGGCCATCGGTATCCATGATCTCGACCACGGGAATGCCACTGGCGCGCAACATGGCACGCGTGGCATCGGAATGTTCCAGCCCCGCGATGATGATACCCGAGGGCCGCCACGACAGCATGTCGTAAAGCACCTTTTCCTCTTTCTCGGGCAGATAATCGGTGATGCCCACAACCGCCTGCAGCGGCGTGCCTTCCAGCACTTTGTTGATGCCGGTCAAAACCTCGGGGAAGACCATATTCGACATCGACGGAATGATCACCGCCACCAGATTAACCCGCTGGCTGGCCAAGGAGCCGGCAATCTTGTTGGGCACATATCCCAGCGCCTTAGCCGCCTGCAGCACGCGTTCGCGCGTGGCGGGGCTGACATCGCCGCGGTTACGTAACACGCGGCTGACCGTCATTTCCGACACCCCCGATGCTTCAGAGACGTCGCGTAGCGTAAGGGGGCGATGGGATGGGCGCTGCAAAGGGATTTTCCATATAAACTCACGGAAATGTTAGCGCGAAGCGCCACCCTTGTTCAAGCGTCCGCCTGCCGCTAGAAAGTGCATGCTGGCCCCGTGGCTCAATTGGATAGAGCAGCCCCCTCCTAAGGGGCAGGTTGCAGGTTCGAATCCTGCCGGGGTCACCAGTATTATATAATAAAATCAATAATTTAGTTATTTTTGCGCTCGGCTGATTTTGACCAAAATCACTGTTTTCCGCGTTCACAAAATGTGCACAAATTTTGTGTTACTCACACCATCTTCCTGATATCATTTGCAAAAGATGGATTTGGGGTGTGAGCCGATTTGAGCGCCGATAAGCAGAAGTATGATGATCTGAGAGGCGACGGTCGGATCGTTCTTTTCCTGAGGGAAGGGCGTGTGCCGAAATACTCGGTTCGCCTGAAGGTGCCCGGTTCCAGCAAGTATAAAGTGCTCTCAACGAAAACGGCTGATCGTAACGAGGCGGTTCGCCGGGCAATGGATCTGTATGATGAGTTGTATCATCAGGTGCGGACGACCGGATCCATTCACTCTAATACCTATGCGGATGTGTTCGGATTTTGTTCAGCGCCTTTATCGCGCTCTGCAATGTTAGAAGACCCAATGAACATTCGTTTCTGTCCCTACAACATATATATGTATCAGATCACCGAAGGATCCCCCATAATTATCGGTTACGATGTTTA
>RFQY01000087.1 GCA_009924775.1 Paracoccaceae bacterium
GTTCAGAGTATACTGATCCATATTGTGTGTCCCTTGTCCTTACTCGTCAACGCCATGTTCGGCGTCGATTTTGTTCATCCGCCAAGCGTAGAAGAAAATGAGCACAATAAAGACCAAGATGGATCCTTGCTGTGCAAACCAAAAGCCCAGATCGGTGCCGCCGATGGCGATGCCAGATAGGGCAGGGCGCAAGATAATTCCGGTGCCATATGAGAAGACAAACCATATCACCAGCGATATGAGAATGACCCGCACATTGGCCGCCCAGTAGGCGTTGGAAGACGATTTGTCTGCCATGTTATTACACTCCCTTCCAAGTGTCTCCAAACCGTACCAGTTGTTGGATACGGCTTCCCCTTATGCCGTTGCGCGGCTGATGATGTTGGCCAGTGATGCCTGAATAGCTGCGATGTCACCCATCGCATCTACGCCAGACAACACACCCTTGCCCTCATAATAGCTGATCAACGGAGCCGTCTGCGCATGATAGGCCGCAAGGCGGCTTCCTACGGTTTCGGCATTGTCGTCGGCCCGGCGTTTGAAATCCGTGCCGCCGCATTTGTCGCACTGGCCCGGTGTGGCCGGTGCTTTGAACTGGTCGTGATAGCCCTCGCCGCAACCGCCGCAGGTGAAGCGGCCGGAAATGCGCGTGACCATCTGCGCGTCGTCTACCTCTAGGCTGATGGCGGCGTTGATCCGCTGGCCACGGGTTTGCAACAGCTGGTCCAGCGCTTGCGCCTGAACGGTTGTGCGTGGAAACCCATCAAGGATGACGCCTTGCGCGGTGTCGGGCTGATCTAGCCGCTCGCTGAGAATGGCAATGACGATATCGTCGCTGACCAGACCACCTGCTGCCATCACGGCTTTGGCCGCTTGGCCCGCGGCGGTGCCATTGGCCACCGCCTCGCGCAGCAAATCCCCGGTAGACAGCTGCACATAGCCATGGGCCTCTTGCAGCAGTCGCGCTTGCGTGCCCTTCCCGGCGCCCGGAGGGCCGAGAAGGATAAGAACGGGTGCAGCCTGTGCTGCAATCTCGGCGCACATGATCTTAGACGCGGTTGATGCGGTTTTCGATCAACTCATCCACCACGGCAGGATCTGCCAAGGTCGATGTGTCACCCAGCGCGCCAAAATCGTTTTCGGCGATTTTGCGCAGGATGCGGCGCATGATCTTACCCGAACGGGTTTTGGGCAGGCCGGGGGCCCATTGGATCAGGTCAGGCTTGGCAATGGGGCCAATTTCGGTGCGCACCCATGTTTCCAGCTCTTTGCGCAGGGCGTCGGTGGGTTCGACCCCATTCATCAAGGTGACATAGGCATAGATGCCTTGGCCCTTGATTTCATGCGGGTAGCCCACAACGGCGGCTTCGGCCACTTTGGCATGGGCCACAAGCGCGCTTTCCACCTCGGCGGTGCCCATCCGGTGGCCCGACACGTTGATCACGTCATCGACGCGCCCGGTGATCCAGTAATAGCCATCCGCGTCTCGGCGGCAGCCATCACCCGAGAAGTAATAGCCCTTATATTGCTGGAAATAGGTCTGCTGAAACCGCTCGTGATCGCCCCAAACGGTGCGCATCTGGCCGGGCCAGCTGTCTTTTAGGCACAAAACGCCCTCGGCGGCGGTATCGGTGATTTCCTTGCCCGATTCCGGCTCTAGGATCACGGGCACCACGCCAAAGAAGGGCAAGGTGGCCGAGCCGGGCTTGGTGGCCACAGCCCCCGGCAGCGGCGTGATGAGGTGGCCACCGGTTTCGGTTTGCCACCATGTATCCACGATGGGGCAGGTGCCTTTGCCAACCACGTCGTTATACCAGTTCCACGCTTCGGGGTTGATCGGTTCGCCCACGGTGCCCAGAAGTTTCAGGCTGGACAGGTCGTATTTTTCAACAAATTCATTGCCTTGACCCATCAGCGCGCGAATGGCGGTGGGGGCGGTGTAGAACTGGTTTACTTTGTGTTTTTCACATACCGCCCAGAAACGCCCGGCATCGGGGTAGGTGGGCACGCCTTCGAACATGATCGTGGTGGCGCCATTGGCCAGTGGCCCGTAAACGATATAGCTGTGGCCTGTCACCCAGCCCACATCGGCGGTGCACCAGAAGATATCACCATCGTGATAATCAAAGGTGTATTGATGCGTCATCGCGGCATAAACCAGATAGCCACCCGATGTGTGCACTACGCCCTTGGGCTGACCTGTCGAGCCGGAGGTGTACAAAATGAACAGCGGGTCTTCGGCGCCAACTTCGGTCGGGGTGCAATAGCTAGAGGCTTTGGCGGCCAAGGCGTTGTAGTCAAAGTCGCGGCCTTCGGTCCAGCTGGTTTGGCCGCCGGTGCGCTTGACCACAAGGCATTTCACGCCCTCGTCGCAATGCAGCAGGGCGGCATCGGTGTTCGATTTCAGCGGGGTTTTGCGGCCACCACGGGGGGCTTCGTCGGCGGTGATTACCAGCTTGGCATGGCAACCGTTGATGCGCGCGCCCAAAGCATCGGGGGAGAACCCTGCAAAAACAATAGAGTGGATGGCGCCAATGCGCGCGCAGGCCAGCATGGCATAGGCGGCTTCGGGCACCATCGGCAGATACAGCACCACGCGGTCGCCTTTGCCCACGCCAAGGCCCTTTAGCACGTTGGCAAAGCGGTTTACGTTTTCAAACAGATCACGGTAGGTGATGTGCTGTGCTGCTTCGTTGGGATCATCGGGTTCAAAGATGATGGCGGTTTGATCGGCACGGTCCACCAAGTGGCGGTCGATGCAGTTGGCCGCAACGTTCAGCGTGCCATCTTCAAACCAGCGGATATCTACGTTGCCATAGTCGTAATTGACGTTTTTCACCTTGGTAAAGGGTTTGATCCAGTCAATCCGGTGTCCGTGCTCGGCCCAGAATACGTCGGGCTGTTCGACCGACTGACGATACATTTCAGCGTACCCAGCACTATCGACATGGGCGTTTGCTGCAAAAACCGCAGAAGGCGCATATGTAGCGCCCGTTTCAGTGGATGACATCGGTGTCTCTCCCTCTCACCAAGAGCGCCCCTCCATTCCGCTTATGCGGTAGCGCCCTCTTCAGTCCTTGTGTCACAATAGGGATTTCGTAAAATTATTGAACAATAATCAGAAAACTCACAATATTTCTGTAAAGATTTTTCCAGATAGGGCCGAATTTGTGTCAAAAAATCGTCCAAACGGTGTAAATTTCATTATTCATCAATGGCATGAATGACGTTGCGTCAGGCCATGCCCGCGCCGAACCCCGGCGATAGCCGTGGGCGCACAATCGTGTCAGCGCAAACAGTTAGCGCGCATCAAATAAGATTGTTTCGATTGGTAAAATAATCTGCCCAGCCGTGCGGGGCAAAATTACCGCCGCGGCTGGGGTGACTCGGGGGCGTTTAGGCGGGCGCTGCGATTTCCTGCATCGCGTGCAAAAACTGCGCGACCTCGGCGGGGCTGTTGTAGTGGCACATAGAGACGCGGATACAATCGTCTTGCCCAAGCGGGGCCAAAACATTGCCTGAATAATGGTCGGCCTTGCGGGTATGGGTGCGGATGCCGCGGCTGCGCAGCGTCTCGACCACCTCGGGCGAGGGGCGCCCGCTGATCCAAAACGAAACCAACCCCTCGCGCGCGGGGTTCTCGACGCCGCCTACGATTTCCACGCCCGGCAATTCGGCCAGCCCCTTTAGGTTGCCCGTGCCATGCAACATGGCGTGGCACAGCGCCGCCTCGTGGGCGTGAATGGCCTGTGCTGCCGCATCAAAGCGCGCGCGGCGGTCTGCGGCGGGGCTGATCTGGGCGCCCAGCCATTCCAGATAGCCAACCACATCGCTCAGCGTGGCATAGGCGCCAGTGTCGCGGGTGCCAAATTCCCAATTCTCCGCAGGGCCCCCCAGCAGCGCATCATGGGGCAGATGGCGCAGCCGGTCAGACAGCCACGCCACCCCATAGCCATGGCGCGAAAACATCTTATAGGGCGAGATCGCATAGCCATCGACGCCCAGCGCACGCAGGTCAATGCCCCCATGGGCGGCGTGCTGGATACCATCGACAATAATCAAACATTCCGGCGCCACGGCCCGAATTGCGGCAGAAATCGCGGCCACATCCACCCCCATGCCCGTCACCGGCGAGGTGTGCAAAATGGTGGCAACCGCCAGATCGGGGCGCAGATGGGGGCGGTAATCGTCGGCGGTGACACAGCCCGTGGCATTGTTATGGGGCACCGAGATATAGCTGCGCCCGGAATGTTCGGCCCAAAGCACCGCCGCGCTGCGCGAGGCGGGGTGTTCCAACGTGCTGCCAATCACCGGGCCTGCGGGCGCGGCCATGCAGGCGGCCCGGATCATCCGAAACAGCATCTCGGTGCCGCTTTCGCCCACAATCACCTGCCCACCCGGGGCATTCATAAATTCGGCCATATCGGCGCGCGCCTTGGCGATGATATCCATCAAGGCCCGGCTGGCAGGGTTGTCGCGGCCTTGGTTGTCGGGGATCGCGGCGAATTTGGTGCTGGTGTCCACCACCGAATTCAGCGTCAGCGCGCCGCCGGCGTTTTCGAAAAACACTCGCGGCCCCTCGAACGGGCAGCTCTCGACATGGGCAAAGCGGCTGCGGATTTCGGCAAGTAGGTCTGGGCTGAACATCGGGCACCTTTGTTTTTGTTTGATTCGCCTGACTTAGACAGTACGCCGCGCCAGCGTCTTGGCAATTGCTGGCCTAGCCGCGAAAACCCGTTGCGATGACAAATTTTTCCGAACTATCCGCCCGGCTAGAGGGGGGTTTGACGTTGACCACCTTGTTGAACTTGTTTTTCAGCAGCTTTTGCAGCTCGCCCTCGGCGCCGCCTGCCAACACCTTGGCCACGAATGTTCCGCCCTCTTCAAGCACATCAAAGGCAAAATAGGCCGCCGCCTCGCAAAGCGCGATGATGCGCAAGTGATCGGTTTGCTTATGCCCGGACGAGGACGCCGCCATATCAGACATCACCACATCGGCCGGGCCGCCCAGCCAGTTTTTTACCAATGTATCGGCATCATCGGCCAAGAAATCCAGTTGGTGCAGCTCGCAGCCAGCGATCGGTTCAATCTCTTGCAGATCGACGCCGATGATACGCCCCACCGCCTTGCCCTGTTTTTCACCCAAAGCATTGACCCGCTTGACCGCCACCTGGCACCAGCCCCCCGGTGCGCAGCCCAAATCCACCACGCGCGCGCCCGGCACAAGAAACCGGAACTTGTCATCCAGTTCCATTATCTTGAACGCCGCACGCCCGCGATACCCCTCTTTGCGCGCCCGCGCCACGTAGGGGTCGTTCAACTGGCGTTGCAGCCAGCGGGTCGAGGACAGTTTGCGCCCGCGGGCAGTTTTGACATTCACCTTCAGGTCGCGTTGGCCGCGCCCTGATGTGTTTTTGCCGGTGGGTGTTTTGGCCATTGCCGTGTTCCTTGTGCCTTTTTGGGCTTTGCCCTGCCATAGCGTGCGGCGTAGGCTTGCGCAAATGGCTAGGGCCAAACCGTGCCCTTTGCCTGATATTTGCCTAATAGGGCGCGTCTTCCAATACGCCATCGGCTGACATTTGCGCATAAAGCAGCCCCTCGCGCAGGCCACGATCGGCCACGCTCAGCCGGTCGGTGGGCCACAGCCGCAACAACGCCTGCAAAATCGCCGCGCCAGACATGATCAATGCATGGCGGTCTTGGCCGATGCGCGGGTCGCGTTGGCGGCCTATGGGGCCAAGCGAAAGGTAAGAGTTGATCACCGCATTGATTTGATCGCTGCTCATGCGCAGCCCGTCTACCTTGGTGCGATCATAGCGTTTTAGCCCCAAATGGCTGGCGGCCACGGTTGTGACTGTGCCGCTGGTGCCGATGATCTGAAACCCCTCGCGGGCTTGTTCGTTCTTGTAAGGGGCGAATTCGGCTAGGTTTTCTTCGAAAAACCAGCTCATCAAGGCAAAGCGCGCGGCGTCGTCATCGACATCGTCGAATTGGTCGCGCAGCGTGGCAACCCCCAAGGGCACGCTGATCCAATCCACCACTTTTGCGGCGGGAAAGGGGCTGCCCACGGTGTGAAACCCGGCGTGCAAACGCATGATGGCGCGCGGGCGTTCGCGGTTTGGCACCGAGCTGAGATCGATCCACACCAATTCGGTCGAGCCGCCGCCAATATCCACCACCAACAGCTGTTCGGTGCGGGTAGACACCAAAGGCGCACAAGAAATCCGGCCAAACGCGCCTCTTCTTCGGGCTGGATGATTTCCAGCTGCAGGCCAGTATCGCGTTTGACTTGGCGGATGAATTCGGCGGCATTCTTGGCGCGGCGGCAGGCCTCGGTCGCCACAAGGCGCATACGCTTCACCTTATGGCGGCACAGTTTTTGTTGGCAGATGCGTAGCGCCTGCACCGTGCGCCCCATCGAGGCCCGGCTTAGGCGGCCGCTTTGTTCCAAACCGGCACCCAGCTGCACCGATTTGGAAAAGCTATCCACCACATGAAACTGGCTGCCCTTGGGCTGGGCAATCAGCATGCGGCAACTGTTGGTGCCCAAATCCAGCGCGGCATACAGCTCGGCTGGATCGGGCGAATTTGGCGCGGGGCTTTCGACCGCTTTTGGGAACGCGCCCGCACCTTTGGGACGCTTGGGCGCCATTTTTCACGCCCTCCATTTCGAGTTACCCCCAAGTTATGGCCAATGACCGCCCCGCGCAAGCGCCCCGCGCGCGGCTCATGATCTTCTTTGCGATTTTTCATGGGCCACCCCATGGCCGTGCTTGGGGAAGATGCGCTATTGCGAATAGGTCGCTGGATGCGGGCCAGATGTCGAAAACCGGCCTCGTGTCGCAAATTGACTGTCATACAAGCAACCCACGGAACAAGGGGAATCAAGGCAATGCCCGAAGTCACAATCGTTTACTGGCGCGACATCCCGGCACAGGTGATCGTTGGCAAAGGGCGCCGCGGCGCCAAAAAGCAGCTGGCCGAGCGGTTCGAGCAGGCCATTGACCGCGCCGCCATGAAGGTGGGCGCATCCGACACCGATGCCTATTTGGCCGAATGGCGCAAAGCCGCCCCCTATACCGTAGAAGGCGACCCCGACGAGATCGCCCTATCCGAGGCCGCGCGCCTTGAGGCAGAATTTGATCAAGAGCGCATCAAAGCCTTGATTGCGAATGATGGTTGGGCATGACGCCCGCAAAACTATGGGAGGCCGCGATGGCGTTGCTGAATTTCAGAAAGCGTGAAGAGGCTGCAAAGCCGGTAAATACCCAAGTCGAGGCCTTTCTGAACGGCTATTCGATCGAAGTGATGCCGCGCACAGCTGAAAAAGTGGAAAGCTTCCGCGATATCCTGCCCGTGGGCACCCGGGTCTATATCGCGCATATCGAGGGCACCCCGATCGAGGATATGGTGGCCACGGCCAAGCGGCTGAACGCCGAAGGCTATCCCGTTATGCCGCATTTTCCTGCGCGTATTATCAAAGACGCGGCAACGCTGGAAAACTGGATCGCCATGTATCAGGGCGAGGCGGATGTAAAACAGGCGCTTTTGCTGGCCGGTGGCGTAACCACCCCGCATGGCGATTTTGACAGCTCGATCCAGCTGTTGGAAACCGGCCTGTTTGGCAAAGCGGGGTTCGAGCGGCTGCACGTGGCGGGCCACCCCGAAGGCAACAAAGACATCGATCCCGATGGCAGCACCCGCAATGTGGATGCCGCGTTGCAATGGAAGCAAACGTTTTCCGAAACGAGCGACGCAAAAATGGCGCTGGCCACGCAATTTGCCTTCGATGCAGCGCCGATTATCGAATGGGCCAACGGGTTGAAGGCGGCAGGCGTGGATCTGCCCATTCACATCGGTATTGCGGGCCCGGCAAAGCTGCAAACGCTGATCAAATTTGCCATTGCTTGCGGTGTTGGCCCCTCGCTGAAGGTGCTGCAAAAGCGCGCGATGGATGTCTCGAAGCTGCTTTTGCCCTACGAGCCCACCGATGTTGTCGCCGCTTTGGCCGCGCACAAGGCCGCCAACCCCGATTTCAACATCGAGCATGTGCATTTCTTCCCGCTGGGCGGCATCAAAACCAACGCCCAATGGGCAACCGACAACGGCGGCGCCTCGGGCGTGCCGGCATCTCAAAGCCAAGGATAAGATAGATTATGACCCGCACTATCGTTGAATCGAAAACGAAAACAGCCATCATCGGCTTTGACCAGCCGTTCTGCGTGATCGGCGAGCGGATCAACCCGACGGGCCGCAAAATTTTGAACGAAGAGCTAGAGCGCGGCGATTTTAGCCGCGTCGAGGCCGATGCCTTGGCGCAAGTGGCCGCTGGTGCCACGGTGCTAGACATCAATTCCGGCGCGGTATTTTCGGGCAAAATGGCCGAAGACCCGCGCTATGCCGATAACAACTTTGTCGAACCCACGCTGATGAAACAGCTGGTGGAAACGGTGCAGGCCGTGGTCGATGTGCCGCTGTGTATCGACAGCTCGGTGCCCGGCGCGCTGGAGGCGGGGCTTGCCGCCGCACAGGGCCGCCCGCTGTTGAATTCGGTCACCGGCGAAGAAGAGCGGCTGGAACTGGTGCTGCCCTTGGTGAAAAAATACAATGTCCCCGTCGTGGCCATTTCCAACGACGACACCGGCATTTCCGAAGACCCCGATGTGCGTTTTGCCGTGGCAAAGAAAATCGTCGAACGCGCCGCCGATTTCGGCATTCCCGCCCACGATATCGTGGTTGACCCGCTGGTGATGCCGATTGGTGCCATGGGCACTGCGGGGCTGCAGGTGTTCACGCTGGTGCGGCGCCTGCGCGAAGAGCTGGGGGTGAACACCACCTGTGGCGCCTCCAACATCAGCTTTGGCCTGCCCAACCGCCATGGCATCAACAATGCCTTCCTGCCGATGGCCATGGGCGCGGGCATGACCAGCGCCATCATGAACCCGGTGGCGCTGCCGGTTGGCCCCAAGGCGATTGCAGAAAAGAAAGCCCTGATCGAGGCAGCCGGCATCATCTTGCCCGCCGATATGGACGACGAAACCTTCGTCACCCTTTTTGGCCTTGGCTCGACCAAACCGCGCCCGGGCAAGGAAATGGAGGCCATCCGCGCCGCAAACTTCCTAACCAACAACGACGAGGGCGGGGCGGAATGGATCCGCTTTAACAAGCCCGCGGGTTCGGGTGGGGATGGCCGCGCAGCCGGTGGCCGCCGCGGTGGCCGCCGCGGCCGCTAAGCCGGGGCTGGCGCATCAGGCAGATCAAGGGCCCTGTCACTGCGGTGGCGGGGCCTTTTTTATGGCGCGGGGGGGTTACAGCAGCGCCTGATCGCGCGCCAGCATCGCGGCATGGGTGCGGTTGCGCGCCTGTAGCTTGCGGCAAATCGTTTTCACATGCAGCTTGATCGTCACTTCCTGAATATCCAGATTGCGGGCGATTTCCTTGTTGGATTGACCGGCACTGATGCCACGCAGCACATCGGTTTCGCGCGGTGTCAGCCCCGTTGCAGGGCCGCGGGTGCCGGCCTCGGGCGCGAAGAAATCATCGGGGCGAAAGATTTCGCCCGCGATCATTTGTGCGATGGCGGCAATCATGCATTCGGGCCCTATGGTTTTTGGCACAAACCCGCAGGCCCCCGCCGCCAAGGCGCGGCGCGCCACCTCGGGTGGGGCCGTGCCAGACAGCAAGGCCACAGGCTGCTGTGCATTGGCTTTTATGGCGCGTGCTAAGCCTGCGGGCAGGCTCATGCCGGGCATGGTGTAATCCAACAGCACCAGATCAAAGGGGCCGCTTTCGGCCATCATGTTCAGCGCGGTGGGCAATGTGTTGGCCTGAAAAATATCGTCTCCTGTCGCCGCAGACAGGTAGCGCGCCAAGGCCGCGCGCACCGAGACATGATCATCCGCGATCAAAATTTTCGCCATAACACAGAAAATACTCTATTCCTTGGTATAGGTCATGTATGGAATAAATGGGTGTATGGTTTCCATACGTATATTGTTGTTGCCCGGCGCAGGACCATTGGGTCGGTGTTTTATGAGTATTATTTTGGCGTCTATGGATGTTTGCACCTGACCCAACCAAAAAGCCATTTTTGCGCCGGGGCACGATGCCCATTATCTTGTTATCGGCCTCTATTTTCGTGTTGGTTTTAGGCACTGCCGTGCTGTTGATGCGCAGCACCACAGAATTGCGCAAACTTGCAACCTCAAGCGCGGACAGCATCATTTGGACTGTCTCGCAGGCCGAGGTGGAATACCTGACCTTGCTCAACGCGCTTGGGCATCAGGCCGAGGCGATCGATTTGGCCCATTTGCGCCGCCAAGCAGATGTGTTTTACAGCCGCGTGTCTATTTTGAACACTGCCCCGGTTTACCGCGAGGCCATGAAGCGCGCCGGGCGCCAAGCCGAGGTGCGGCGCATTTTGGCCGCGATGGATGGGGTGTTGCCCGTGTTTGACGGGCCAGATGCGGCGCTGCGGGCGGCGATCGGGCTGCAGGTTTTGCCAGTTTTGCAGCCGCTGCATACGGATCTGCGCCAGCTTAGCACCAGCGTGGTCAGCGCCACCGCGCAGATCGAACAGGCGTTTCGCTTTCGGCTTTCCGGGCTGCTGCGCGAAGAATTGCGCGATCAAAACCTTGGCCATTATCTGGATGTTTTAGAAAACTCTGGCGATATTTTGCTGGGCCATATCAACGATGCGGGGCATGCATGCCGATGGCCACGATCTGGCGCTGGAAATGACCCGCGGGATCGACCGGCAGGGGCAGGGCATGGTCAAAGTTTACGTGCTGCGCGACATCGCCTATCGGTTGCGCATCGAAGAAGACCTGCGCGACAGCCGCGACAAGGCGCTTAGCAGCGAGCAGGCCAAAGCCCGGTTTTTGGCGGTGATGAGCCACGAAATGCGCACCCCTTTGAATGGTATTTTGGGGGTGGTTGGGCTGCTGCGCGAAGAATTGCGCGATCAAAACCTTGGCCATTATCTGGATGTTTTAGAAAATCTGGCGATATTTTGCTGGGCCATATCAACGATGTGCTCGATATCACCCAGATCGAGGCGCGTACCTTGGTGCTGTCGCCGCAGCCCTTGCAGATCGAGCGTTTGTGCCATTCGGTGGTGGAAAACCTGCGCCCCAGCGCCGCCGCCAAAGGGCTTGCGTTGCAGCTATATGTGCATAACCCCAGTGGCAGCGCCATCATGGCCGATACCCAGCGTTTGCGCCAAATTATGAGCAATTTGTTAAGCAACGCGGTGAAATACACCAAGGCCGGGCAAATCACGCTCGAGGTGGTTGTGGCCCCCGCCGATGCCGCGCCCATGGTGGAATTGCAAGTGGCGGACACAGGCATTGGCATTCCAAAGGCGCAGCTGAGCCATATTTTCGAGGATTTCGTGCGCCTTGATCTGCCCACGGGCATGCAGGCCCAAGGCACGGGGCTGGGGCTGGGCATTACGCGGCGCATTGTGCAGGCCATGGGGGGCACGATCGGGGTTGAAAGCGACGTGGGCCAAGGCAGCCTGTTTTGGGTGCGTCTGCCCTTGCCCTTGGCGCCGCCGCAGCACGACACCCACGGCGCGCCCAGCCGACCGGGGCAGGCGGGCGCGCGCCCGCTGCGCGTGCTGGTGGTGGAAGATAACCCGATAAACCAGTTCATCTTGGGGGAAATGCTGCGCAAAGATGGCCATTCGGTTGCGCTGGCCGAAGATGGCGCCAAGGGCGTAGAGGCGGCTGAAAAAGAGGCGTTTGATTTGGTGTTGATGGATCTTTCAATGCCGGTGATGGGCGGGATCGAGGCCACGCAGCGCCTGCGCGCGGGCACTGGGCCATCGGCCAGCACCCGCATCGTGGCCATCACGGCGCATGTGTTTGCCAGCGAAAGCGAGGCGTGCCGCGCAGCGGGGTTTGATCAGGTGATGACCAAACCCTTAACCCGCGAAAGCCTGCGCCAATTGGTGGCCGGAATGGCCCCTGCGGCGCCCGCCGCGCAGTTTGCCCCGGTTGTGGATGGCAGTATTTTAACGGTTTTAGCCGAATTAATGGGCCACGCGGCGCTGGCCCAAGGGTTAGAAGGGTTTGTCCAAAAAGGGTCACAGCTGGCGGCTGCGCTGCGTGCCAATAACACCAATCACCGCCAATTGGCGTCCATGGTGCATGGGTTTGCCGGTTTGGCCGCCACCTATGGCGCGCGGCGGCTGCATGGGCTTTTGG
>RFQY01000088.1 GCA_009924775.1 Paracoccaceae bacterium
GCGACTGAGCAAAAACTCTAACGCGGCGGGGTTGGGGATGGGCATAAAAATCCTTTCTAAAACAAACGCTTTTGGCTGGGGTTAAAGCCCCAGTTCCTGTGCCATCTCTTCGACCAGCTGCGCATAGAATGCCTGCATGCGCGCGTTTGGCTGGCGCGCGGCCACGGCGGTGGCCATCGGGTCGGGGGCGGTGATGGGGCTGCCTGATAGCGCCTCTAGCACCGCATGGCCGCAAAAGGGCACATAGGCCTCGGAATAGCCACCCTCGTGCACCAGCAGCAAACGGCCTTGGCACAGCTGTGTTGCAGCTTCTTTGATCTCGGCGGTCATATCGCGGAATGTTTGGGCGCTGGCCAGCATACGCGCCAACGGATCAAAGGCGCTGGCATCATAGCCACAGGCCACGACAATGGCATCGGGCTGGAAAGCCTGCAGCGCGGGGCGAATAATGCGGCGCATCACCTGCATATAGGTGTCGTGCCCGGCGCCGGGGGGCAGGGGGATATTCATATTCGTGCCCAGCCCAGCCCCGCGCCCGCGGTCGGCGATATCGCCGGTATCCAAGGGGTAATTCCGCTCTTGGTGCACCGAAATGGTTAAAGTATCGGCGCGCTCGTAATAGATGGCTTCGGTGCCATTGCCGTGGTGCACATCCCAATCCACCACGGCCACACGCCCCAGCAAGCCGGCGGCGCGGGCGGCCTCGATCGCGACGGGGATATTGGCCATCAGGCAAAACCCGTTGGGCCAATCGGGCAGGCAATGGTGGCCCGGCGGGCGCGACAGCGCATAGGCATTTTCCAGCTGCCCGGTGGCCACCGCATGCAGTGCGGCCTTGGCCAGCCCCGCGGAAAGGGCCGCAATTTCAAACCCGCCCTTGCCAAAAGGGGTGCGCAGCCCCAATTCGCCGCCCCCCGCATCGGAGAGGTCTTTGAAAGCCTGCAAATAGGTTTCTGGGTGCACGCGTGCCAGATCTTCCCATGTGGCGGGGGGCGCGCTTTGCACCTGCAGCGTCGACAACAGGCCTGTGACCTCGGCCAAATTCTTCAGCCGCCGCTTGGTTTCGGGGCTTTCTGGCAGCCCGCCTGCCGCCAAGGGCTGCACCAGATCACCCACTGGCAGGGTTAGGGCGTAGTTCCCGCCCGAGTGCCAAAAGCAACGCTCGTCATGAAAAAAGCCTGTCGCCATCTGTCCGCCTCCGCTTTCCTTTGTGTGCAGACTATTCAATTCGGCGGCGGAATTGTCCATGCTTTGGCATGGCACCGAAACATATCAATTTATCCCAGCTTGCCGTTAGTGGCACCGAAATCGCGCTGCGCGTCACCCCAAAAGCCAGCCGTGAAAGGCTGCTGTGGCAAGAGGGGCAGTTGCGCGCCTATGTCACCGCGCCCCCCGAAGATGGCAAAGCCAATGAAGCCGTGCGCAAATTATTGGCCCGCGCCATGGGGGTGGCAAAAACCCAGCTGGTTTTGATACGCGGCGCAACCGCGCGCGATAAGGTGTTTCGCTACCAGCCCTAGCGTTGCAGGCGCGAATACAGCCCCTCGGGCAGGTTTAGCGCCAATGCCAGCTCATTGAGTTGGGTGATCGACAGGGTGATTTTTTGCACGCTATCGCTGCGCGGGTCGTATTGTTCTAGGGTGATGCATTCGGCAAAGGCGTTGATGGTAATGTCTTCGGCCAAGGGGGCTTGCCCCTCGTCGATCAGGGTGATCACTGTGGCGTCAAAATCGTGCTCGATGCTGAACATAGCCCCATGTTACGGCCCTTTTTTGCCACTGCAAGCGCTTTGGCGCTGCTTGGTATGGCGCTGGGCGCAAAGGGTGCTAAGTGTGGGCCATGGTTTTTGCTTTGGTACAAGGATCACGCATGCTGCGTTTGCTGACATCTTTGGCCCTGATGGCCGTTCTTTCGGCCTGTATGGGCACAGCCCCCACCCCCGCGCCGCAGCCGCGCCCGGCCTTGGCGCCCAGCTTGCCCCCAGATCAGGCCGCGCAGCAATTTATCCGCGTGGTCCAGCAGGTAGAACCCGTGGCCGAGGCAGAATGCCGCCTGCGTTTGCCAAGCGCCAATTGCGATTTCAAGATCGTGGTCGATGACCGCCCCGGCCAGCCCCCCAACGCCTTTCAAACGCTGGATGCGCAGGGGCGCCCGGTGCTGGCCTTCAACTTGGGCTTGATTGCCACGGTCCAAAATGCCGATGAGCTGGCCTTTGTGATGGGCCACGAGGCGGCGCACCATATTGCAGGGCATCTGGCCCGCCAGCGCGAGGCAGCCACTGCAGGGGCGGTCATTTTTGCAGGGCTTGCCAGCCTGACAGGGGCCGATTCGAACGGTATCCGCTCGGCCCAAGAGCTGGGGGCCACGGTGGGCGCGCGCACCTATTCCAAGGATTTCGAGCTAGAGGCAGATGCGCTGGGCACGGTTATTTCCATGCGCGCAGGGTTTGACCCGATTCGTGGTGCTGCGTTTTTCACCCGCATTCCAGACCCCGGAAACCGCTTTTTGGGCACCCACCCCCCGAATGCGCAGCGCATTGAAACCGTGCGCCGTGTGGCCGCGGGGCTGTAGCCATGTTTCAGATTGCCCATGTGTTAACCGACCGCGGCTCGCGCTATGCCGTATCGGGGCAGGGGGTAGAAACCGAGGCAGAGATTGCCGATTTTCTGAAAGCGTTGAAGCGCAACAAGAAATTCGCCAAGGCCACGCATAACACATGGGCGGCGGTGTTGGCCGATGGCACCCAGCTGAAAAACGACGATGGCGAGGCGGGCGCCGGCATGGTGATTTTGCGCATGCTAGAGCGCGCCGAGCGGCGCAATCTGCTGGTGGTGGTGACGCGTTGGTATGGCGGCAAACATCTGGGCGGCGACAGGTTTCGCCATGTGCAAACCTGCGTCGAGGACTTTCTGGCCCAGCACCCAAGCATCTAACTGCGCCGCCTTGATCAAGATCAAAGCCCCCTTCGCCGCGCTGGCCCAGTCTGGTGCCAGCCATCATCGAGAGGTGTTTTGATGACGATTTATGCCAAACCATCCTCACCCACGCGCCCAAAGCCCTTGGGCGATGCCGTTACCCATTTCTGGCTGGTACAGGATATGGCCCGCGCCCAAGGGGCCGATCTGGTGGCCGCGCGGCGCAGTGGCGCGCTAAGCTTGGATGATTGGTCCGCTTTGCTGACCCGTTGCCGCAGCTGCGAGCATGTGCAGCCATGCAAAGCGTTTTTGAAAGGCAACAGGCGCAAAGAAGAACAGGCCTTGGCGGGCTGTGAGAATAGACAGCTGTTTGCCGAGCTTGGGGCAGGCGTTTAGGCGAATTGTTCGCGGATCAGCCGCTCTTCCAGCCCATGGCCCGGGTCAAACAGAATGCGATGGGCAATTTCAGGGGCGCTGCTGATTTCCACTGACACCACATCGCGCACCGAGCGCGAATCGGCATCGGCCATCACCGGGCGCTTTTCGGGCTCGGTCACATCTATGCGCACCTTGGCATTTTTGGGCAGCAACGCCCCGCGCCAGCGCCTTGGCCGAAAGGGCGCAATCGCGGTCAATGCCAAAACATCCGATCCAATGGGCAAAATTGGCCCGTGGGCGGAATAGTTATACGCGGTCGAGCCTGCGGGCGTAGAAACCAGCGCACCGTCGCAAACCAATTCCTCCATCCGCAACCGGCCATCGACGGTGATGCGCAGCTTGGCGGCCTGCGGCCCTTGGCGCAGCAGCGACACTTCGTTGATGGCCAAGGCATTGTGATGGCTGCCATCGGCGCATTGTGCATGCATGCGCAGCGGGTTTAGCACCTCTTCTTGAGCGTCCTTTAAGCGGTGCACCAAATTGCTTTCGGAATAGGCATTCATCAAAAAACCCACCGTGCCGCGGTTCATGCCGTAAACGGGCAGGTCCAATTCTTGGGTGCGATGCAGCGTTTGCAGCATAAACCCATCGCCCCCCAGCGCCACGATCACATCGGCCTGATCTTCGGGCACATTGCCATATTGGCCGACCAGTGCGGCGCGCGCAGTTTGGGCCAGCGGCGCCTCAGAGGCGGCAAATGCTATCGCGATGGGCATGTCTGGCCTTTTGATTGCGTGTTGGGGGCGTCTTGGGGTTGAAAAAAGCATAACTGGCGCGATTGTGCCAGCCCTGCCGCCTTGCGGGGGTGCTGCGTCGCATTCAACACTTCCTGTCGGCGGCGTTTTCCCCTAGGACAACGCCAACGCAACCTGAATGGAAAACGGAGCGCCTGATGTCTAATCCCGGTTTCTTTACCGAATCCCTCGCAACGCGCGACCCCGCCCTTTACCAGTCGATCACCGACGAGCTGGGACGCCAGCGCAACGAGATCGAGCTGATCGCCTCGGAAAACATCGTGTCTGCCGCGGTGATGGAGGCACAGGGTTCGGTGATGACGAACAAATATGCCGAAGGCTATGCTGGGCGGCGCTATTATGGCGGGTGCCAGTTTGTTGATGTGGCGGAAAATCTGGCGATCGAACGCGCCTGCCAGCTGTTCAACTGCGCTTTTGCCAATGTGCAGCCCAATTCGGGCAGCCAAGCCAACCAAGGCGTGTTCACCGCGCTGTTGCAGCCGGGCGATACGATTTTGGGCATGAGCCTAGATGCCGGTGGCCACCTTACCCATGGCGCCAAGCCCAACCAATCGGGCAAATGGTTCAACGCGGTGCAATATGGCGTGCGCCAGCAAGACAGCCAGATCGATTACGAACAAATCGCCGCGCTGACCGCCGAACACAAGCCCAAGATGATTATCGCGGGCGGCTCGGCCATTCCGCGCGTCATCGATTTTGCCCGCATCCGCGAGATTGCCGATACTGTTGGCGCCTTGGTTTTGGCCGATGTGGCGCATTTTGCCGGTCTGATCGCGGCAGGGCTATACCCCAGCCCCTTCCCGCATGCGCATGTGGCCACCACCACCACGCATAAAACCCTGCGTGGCCCACGTGGCGGCATGATTTTGACCAATGACGAGGATCTGGCGAAGAAATTCAATTCGGCCATTTTCCCCGGCATTCAGGGTGGCCCGCTGATGCATGTGATCGCGGGCAAGGCCGTGGCCTTTGGCGAGGCGCTGCGCCCCGATTTCAAAGACTATCAGGCGCAAGTGATCAAAAACGCCCAAGCCTTGGCTGATCAGCTGATGAAAGGCGGGCTAGATATCGTGACCGGCGGCACCGACACCCATGTGATGCTGGTGGACCTGCGCCCCAAAGGCGTGAAGGGCAATGCCACCGAAAAGGCACTGGGCCGCGCCCATATCACCTGCAACAAAAACGGCATCCCGTTTGACCCCGAAAAACCCACCGTCACCAGCGGCGTGCGCCTTGGCACCCCCGCCGGCACGACGCGCGGCTTTGGCGAGGCCGAGTTCCGCCAGATCGCGGATTGGATTGTTGAGGTGGTCGATGGTTTGGCCGCCAATGGTGAAGATGGCAATGCCGAGGTCGAGGCGCGCGTGCGTGCCAGCGTCGAGGCAATGTGCGCACGCTTCCCGATTTACCCCAACCTGTAAATCGCCCCATTTGGGAAATATGCCGCCGCGGGCCAGCCCTGCGGCGGTTTTCTTTTGGGGCGCTTACAACAACCCGCGCCAGTGCAGCAGCGCCAGCACCAACGCGCCCAGTGCCAAAATGTTAAACGCCAGCCCCGCCGCCAAGCGCAACGCGGCGGTTTTACGCCTTGCGCCCGGGTCAATGGCCTGCAAATGGGCGCAGGCCTGTGCGTAGCTGCGCTGCAGCTCGGCGGTATTTACCTGCTGGGCCAGTTTGGGATGGGCCATCAGCGCCTGTGCCTGTGATAGCCTGTGCAGTGATTTGCGCACATAAGCCGGCAGGCGGCGACCCGCGCGTGCGGCACGCCGGGCCAATGGGCCCTTGCGCAGGCCCAGTTTTTCCTCCAGCAAGTCGTTTAAATGCGCCGTTTTCTGCGCCAGCTCTTCTTGGGTCATGGCCATCATCTTGTTTCGGCGCAGGCTAGCGCAGCCAGCAGGCCTTGGCAAATACGGAGCGGCACGAGTGATGCACCTGAACACGCTTTCTTTTCCCAGCCCAGAACCGGGGCCGGGGTTGTTGATTGCCCATGGCTTGTTTGGCTCGGGGCGCAATTGGGGTGTGGTGGCCAAGCGCCTGTCAGATCAGCGCGCGGTGACGGCGGTTGATATGCGCAACCACGGTCACAGCCCTTGGGCGCCCAGCCACAACTACCGCGATTTGGGCCAAGATTTGGCCGACGTGATTGCCGCCCAAGGCGGTGTGATGGATGTTTTGGGCCATTCGATGGGGGGCAAAGCCGCCATGGCCTGCGCGCTGATGCGCCCAGATCTGGTGCGCCGCCTGATTGTGGCCGATATCGCGCCGGTGGCTTATGATCATGACCAAAGCCAATTCATCGCCGCGATGCAGGCGGTGGATATGTCGCAGGTCAGCCGCCGCTCGGATGCCGAGGCGCAGCTGCGCCAGCATATCGACGACCCGACATTGCCGGTGTTTTTTACCCAGTCGCTGGATGTGCAGGCTAAAGCGTGGCGCTTTAACCTTGATGTGCTGGCCACGGAAATGCCCCATATCTTGGGCTTTCCCGATTTCGGGCAGGCCCGTTTCGATGGGCCAGTGCTGTTTTTATCGGGGGCCAATTCCCATTACGTGCAACCGGCCCACCGCCCGCTGATCAAGGCTTTGTTTCCCAAGGCGCAATTTGCCAAAATTCCGGGCGCGGGCCATTGGCTGCACGCCGAGCGCCCACGCGCCTTTGAGGCGGCGGTGCGCCATTGGCTGGCCGCCACCCCGGCAAACGGGATTTAGGCGTTGGAATAAAGCTGGCGTGCCACCGCCCATGCCACGGGCAGGGCCAGCAAAAACCCGGCCAGCGCCGCCACCAAGATGGGCGTCAACGTGTCATAGCCTGTGACCAACGCGGCAATGACGAATGAACCAGCCAAGGTGGTGCTGATCAACGAATAAAGCAGGGATGCCAAGCGCATCATGATGGGCCTCCAACGATAAGCGCGCGTTTCAGGGCCAGTATAGGCCCGGCGCGCCCTTGGCGCCTTGATCTGCGTCAGCCCATAAGCGTGGGCCAAAAAAAACGGGCCCTGCGGCCCGTTTTGTGTGGCTTAATTGTCCATCTTCAAGGCGTTGATAAACGCCTCTTGTGGAATATCCACCTTGCCGAACTGGCGCATTTTCTTTTTGCCAGCCTTTTGCTTTTCCAGCAGTTTCTTTTTCCGCGTCACGTCGCCACCATAGCATTTGGCGGTCACGTCCTTGCGCAGGGCCGCCAATGTTTCGCGGGCGATCACCTTGCCGCCAATGGCTGCCTGAATGGGGATTTTAAACATATGGCGCGGGATCAGATCTTTGAGCTTTTCCACCATCGCCCGGCCCCGCATTTCCGCGCGGTCGCGGTGCACCATGGTTGAGAGCGCATCAACAGGTTCTTCGTTGACCAGAATTTGCATCTTTACCAACGTGTCTTGGCGATAGCCCGTCAGCTGGTAGTCGAAGGATGCATAGCCCTTGGTCACCGATTTCAGGCGATCGTAGAAATCAAAAACCACTTCGTTCAGCGGCAGATCATACACCACCATGGCGCGCGCGCCCGCATAGGTTAGATCCATCTGAATGCCGCGGCGGTCTTGGCACAGTTTCAAGATATCGCCCAAAAATTCGTCGGGCACCATGATGGTGGCTTTGATTCGCGGCTCTTGCAGATGGTCTACATAGGTCAGGTCGGGCATGTCTGCGGGGTTGTGCAGCTCGATCATGCTGCCGTCTTTCATATAGACATGATAGACCACCGAAGGCGCGGTTGTGATCAGGTCGATATCGTATTCCCGCTCGATCCGGTCGCGGATCACCTCGAGGTGCAAAAGCCCCAAGAAACCGCAGCGAAACCCAAACCCCAAGGCCGCCGATGTTTCCATCTCGAAGCTGAACGAGGCATCGTTCAACGCCAATTTCTCGATCGCGTCGCGCAGGTCTTCGAATTCGGCAGAATCCACTGGGAAGAGGCCACAAAACACCACCGGCTGGGCAGGTTTGAAGCCCGGCAGCGGTTTGTCTGTGCCCTTTTTCTCGTGGGTGATGGTGTCACCGACGCGGGTTCAGCCGACCATCCATGATGCGCACCAATACCACAACGCCCAGATAGCTGTCATACCAGCTGTCCACCAGCATCGCCGTCAGCGGTGCGGTTTCATCGCCCTTGGGGGCGGGCAGGCGGTGTACGATGGCCTCTAGCGTTTCTTTGATGCCGATGCCGGTTTTGGCGCTGACTTGGATTGCGTCGCTGGCATCGATGCCGATGACATCTTCGATCTGCTCGGCCACGCGGGCACAATCGGCGGCGGGCAGGTCGATCTTGTTTAGCACCGGCACGATTTCGTGGTTGGCATCAATGGCCTGATACACGTTGGCCAATGTTTGCGCCTCAACGCCCTGGGTGCTGTCGACCACCAAAAGCGAGCCCTCGACCGCGCGCATAGAGCGGCTGACCTCGTAGGCGAAATCCACATGCCCGGGGGTGTCGATCAGGTTCAGCACATAGGCCTCGCCGTTATCGGCCACGTAATCGATGCGCACGGTGTTGGCCTTGATGGTGATGCCCCGCTCGCGTTCGATATCCATGCTGTCCAGCAGCTGGGCTTTCATATCGCGTTCGGCCACCGTGTTGGTGGATTGGATCAGCCGGTCGGCCAGGGTGGATTTCCCGTGGTCGATATGGGCAACGATGGAGAAATTTCTGATATGGGCGAGATCGGTCATAACTGGCGATATGATGTGGAAACCTGTGCCGGTCAAGTGGATTGCGCGCGGCGGCACCCACCATCTGCCTTGGGCGATGTTTGCTTATGTAAAAAGGCGTGGCGGCACCTGCGCCACGCAGCTTGGGTGGTTTTACAGCTTGGAATGCGCGCCGTCGCAAAACGGGGCTTTGCTGCTGTGTTTGCAGCCGCAAAAAAACATCTTTTTATCGGCCTCGGCGGTGAACTTTACCGGCGCGATTCCGGTGTCTTTGTGGCTGCCATCGCAAAAGGGCTGTTTGGCCGATTTTCCGCAAGCGCACCAAAAATAGGTTTTTCCGGCCTCAACCTCGATTGGGTAGGGGGCTTTTTGGGCGATGATGGGGGCGTCTGTCATGGTGAAACCTTTAGTTTGGGTTAACGGGTGTCTTGGTGCGGCGTTGGCGCCGCCGATGCAGGGCATAAAGGGCGGGGGCGGCTGCGTGCCGGTAAAGGCGGTCTGCCAGCCATGCAACGCCGGGCAGGCCCATGCACCAGGCCAACCAGCGCCAGCCCGGCAGCTGGGCCCAAAGCGCGCGAAACGCCGCCATGCCTTCCAAGCGCTGGCCATCCAGCTCGGCGTGAAAGCTTTGTGCGGCCCGGTCGGCCGCAAGGCCCCATTCGGGCGCTTGGGCCAAGCCATCCACCTGCATATCCACCCCGGCACGCGCCGCATGGCGGCGGTAGATCCCCACCTCGCGGGCGCAGATGGGGCAGGTTTCATTGTGAAGGATGCGCAGCTTTGCCATGCAGCAAAGCTGGGGCTGGGCGGCGTGGTGTCAAGGGGGGTTAGTCGCCTAGCTTCAGCACTTTCAGCCGAATTTTCATAGCGGCTTCCGACACGTCAAACCGATCTGCCAAAAGCTCGATATCGCCGTTGGCTTTTTCGAATTCGGCGCGCACCTGCTCGGCTGGCATCAAAATCTGCGCGGCGATGCGATTTGCTTCGGTTTTGTGCTGCGGGCTAAAAGGGCGCGCGTCGTTTTCGCGGGTGCCAAACAGCCAGTCGGAATGGCGATTTAGACTGCCGACATCATCCAGCATATCACGGTGATAAAGGTAATGCGCCAGCTCGTGCGCAGCCGTAAAGCGCCTGCGTGCATGGCTTTCGGTTGCGTTGATCAGAATCTTATAGCGCCCGTTTTCATACCGGATTTCCCCTGATTGGCCTGCAGGCATTTCAACCTCGTCATAAGACAGGCCTAGGGTGCGGATCAGTTTCACCAAAGGCTGCCCCGGCGTTTGGGTGAACTGGCGCACCATCGCTCATTCAGATTGTGCCTTTGTGGCTTGGGTACTGGTCATCACGTGATGGCCTTCGCATAATCGGCATCGTCTTCGGGCCGCATGTTTGCATCGAGAAGCCGTTTTTCAAGTTGTTCTATACGCCGCTCGGCTATCTCGCGCAGATCCCCTGCCACAGCTTGGGCGTTACAGCCTGCGCCCCCACAGGTCGTATTCGCCGGCTTCGTCTACCTCGACGGTCACGATATCGCCGGGGGCCAGCCCTTGGGTGTTGTCATCGATAAAGAGATTGCCATCAATCTCGGGGGCGTCGGCCCAGCTGCGGCATGTGGCAATGCCGTCTGCATCGATATCATCCACGATGACCTGCAGATGTTGGCCCAGTTTCGCCGCCAGCTTGGCTTGTGAAATGGCTTGGGCCTTTTCCATGAACCTGTCCCAGCGCTCTTGTTTCACGTCGTCGGGCACGTGGTTGGGCAGCGCGTTGCTGCGCGCACCGGCCACGTTTTCGTATTGAAAACAGCCCACACGGTCCAGTTGCGCCTCGTCCAGCCAATCCAGCAGGGTTTGGAATTCGGCCTCGGTTTCGCCGGGATAGCCCACGATAAAGGTGGATCGCAGGGTGATATCGGGGCAAATGCCGCGCCATTCTGCAATGCGGTCCAGCGTGCGTTCTGCCGCCGCAGGCCGCGCCATACGTTTCAGCGTTTCGGGATGGGCGTGCTGGAAGGGGATATCCAGATAGGGCAGCACCAGCCCCTCGGCCATCAGCGGGATCAGGTCGCTGACATGCGGGTAGGGGTAGATGTAATGCAGCCGCACCCATGCGCCCAAACTGCCCAGATCGCGCGCCAGATCGGTGATATGGGCGCGATGGCCATGCGCGCTGGCGTGTTTGATATCAACGCCATAGGCCGATGTATCTTGGCTGATGACCAGCAGTTCCTTGACCCCCGCCTGCACCAGCTTTTCTGCCTCGCGCAGGATGGCATGGGCTGGGCGGCTGGCCAGACGGCCGCGCATATCGGGGATGATGCAGAATTTGCACTTGTGGTTACAGCCTTCGGATATTTTCAAATAGCTGTAGTGGCGCGGCGTCAGCTGCACGCTGCTGGCGGGCAGCAGATCGACAAAGGGGTTGGGCGCGGGTGGCACCGCGGCATGCACGGCATCCAAGACTTGTTCGTATTGGTGTGGGCCTGTCACCGCCAAGACCCGCGGATGTGCGCCGGTGATATAGTCTGGCTCGGCGCCCAAGCAGCCGGTGACAATCACCCGGCCATTTTCGGCCAAGGCCTCGCCGATGGCGTCTAGGCTTTCGGCCTTGGCGCTGTCGAGAAAGCCGCAGGTGTTCACGATCACGGCATCGGCCCCGGCATAATCGGACGAGATGCCATAGCCCTCGGCGCGCAGGCGGGTCAGGATGCGCTCGCTGTCGACCAGCGCTTTGGGGCAGCCCAAAGACACCATGCCAATGGTGGGCTGGCCATCGCGGCGGGTTTCGGTCACGCGGGCGCGGGCAAGATCGGGGCGTAGGCTGGGCGGATTCTGCATGCGCTGGTGATACATCCAGTTTGTGCCGCTGCCTAGGGGGTGCAGCATGCTTGCTGTTTGGGGTGGGCTGTGTATCCTTTCGAGGGTGGCGCCCTAGGGGCGCGTGGTAACAGACGGGTGGCACAATGCGGGTGGTTTGGCGCATTTTCGGGGCAATGGTTTTGGCGCTGGTGTTGGTGGTGGGCGCTGTGTTGCTGCTGCCCCAAGACCGGCTGGCGCGGATCGCAGCCGATCAGATAGAGGCCGCAACCGGGCGCGCCGTTACGATAAGCGGCCAGCCCCGTGTCAGCCTTTGGCCGGTTTTGGGCGTGGCCACGGGGCCGATGGCGCTGGCCAATGCGCCATGGGCTGCCGATAGCGGGCCGCTGCTGCAGGCCGATAGCTTGAAAATCAGCGTCGATGTGGCGGGGCTGTTGCAGGGCGCGGTGCGCATTACCGGGTTCGAGGCTGTCAACCCCGTGATCCGGTTGCAACGCACGGCGGACGGGCGCGAAAACTGGCGCTTGGGCGTCGAGGGCGTGGCGCC
>RFQY01000089.1 GCA_009924775.1 Paracoccaceae bacterium
GCCCCAGCAGATGATGCCCCCCACCCGACGAGGCCGAGGCCGCCAGCGCCGGTGCGGATTTCGGCCTGTTGTTGCTGTTGCCCATGCTCTTTCTGGCCATGGCATTCTGACGCGTGGGCAAGAAATGCGCGTGGCATTGCCTTGCCGCGCGCCGCGGTGGCAGGTAAGAGGCTGCATCACGCTAAAAAAGAGGGCTGCCGATGATCCCCCGCTATTCCCGCCCGCAGATGGTTGCCATCTGGGAACCTGCCACGAAATTCCGCATTTGGTACGAGATCGAGGCCCATGCCTGCGACGCCATGGCGGATCTGGGTGTTATCCCGCGCGAGAACGCCGATGCGGTATGGCGCGCGAAAGATGTCGAATTCGATGTTGCCCGGATCGATGAAATCGAGGCCGTGACAAAACATGATGTCATCGCGTTTCTGACCCATCTGGCCGAACATGTGGGCAGCGAAGAGGCGCGGTTTGTGCATCAAGGCATGACCTCGTCCGATGTGTTGGATACCTGCCTGAATGTGCAGCTGACCCGCGCCGCAGATATCTTGATCGAAGATATGCACGCGCTTTTGGCGGCCCTGAAAACCCGCGCGATGGAACATAAAATGACTGTGCGCGTTGGGCGCAGCCATGGCATCCATGCCGAGCCAACCACCATGGGCCTAACATTTGCGCGTTTCTACGCCGAAATGGACCGCAACCTGACGCGTTTGAAAATGGCCCGCGACGAGATAGCAACCGGCGCCATTTCCGGCGCTGTGGGCACCTTCGCCAATATCGACCCCCGCGTAGAAGAACATGTTTGCGCCAAGCTGGGCCTACAGCCCGAGCCGATCAGCACCCAAGTGATCCCGCGGGACCGCCATGCGATGTTCTTTGCCACGCTGGGCGTGATCGCCAGCAGCATCGAAAACGTGGCCATCGAGATTCGTCACATGCAACGCACCGAGGTGCTAGAGGGGGCCGAATTCTTCTCGATGGGGCAAAAAGGCAGCTCTGCCATGCCGCATAAGAAAAACCCGGTGCTGACCGAAAACCTGACCGGGCTGGCGCGGCTGGTGCGCATGGCGGTGATCCCTGCCATGGAAAACGTGGCGCTTTGGCACGAGCGCGATATCTCGCATTCCTCGGTCGAGCGCGGCATCGGCCCCGACGCAACCATCACGCTGGATTTTGCCCTGCACCGCCTGACCAGCGTGGTCGAAAAAATGCTGATCTTCCCGCAGAACATGCTGGATAACATGAATAAATTCCCAGGTCTGGTCATGTCGCAGCGGGTTCTATTGGCGCTGACGCAGGCCGGCGTCAGCCGCGAAGACGCCTATGCCATGGTGCAGCGCAATGCGCTGAAGGTCTGGGAGGACCGGGTTGATTTCCGCGAGTTGCTTTTGGCCGATGCCGAGGTTGTGGCGGCCTTGGGCGAGGCGCAGATCAACGAAAAATTCGACATGGACTACCACACCAAACACGTGGATACCATTTTCAAACGGGTCTTTGGCGAAAGCTAAGCCCCCCAAAAAGCGCCTTTCGGGGCGCTTTTTTATGCGTCCAGCTCGGCATCCCAATACAGAAAATCCAGCCAGCTTTCGTGCAGGTGATTGGGCGGAAATTTGCGGCCCAGATTGCGCATTTCCTCTGACATCGGCGCCCGGGGCGGTTTGCGCAGGTGCATATTGGCCTGCGACAGGCTTTTGGACCCTTTGCGCAGGTTGCACGGGCTGCATGCGGCCACAACGTTTTCCCAGCTGGTCAGGCCACCGCGCGCGCGCGGCACCACGTGGTCAAAGGTCAAATCCCCCTTGGCGCCACAATATTGGCAGCGGAATTCATCGCGCAAGAAAAGATTAAAGCGCGTGAAGGCCACGCGCTTTTGGGGTTTTACGTAATCTTTCAGCACAACAACCGACGGTATCTTGATCCTGGTCGAGGGGCTGCGCACCACATCGTCATATTCGGCCACGATGCTGACCCTGTCCAACCAGACCGCCTTTATCGCATCCTGCCATGGCCATAAGGACAAAGGATAATAGGAAAGCGGCCTGTAATCGGCGTTCAGCACCAGCGCGGGGTGGCGCCTAAGCGCGCTGGGGTCTCTGGTAAATTCGGTTCTAAAGTCGCCATCCATTCGAATTGCCCTTTGCCCTGTCTGCCCATGAGGCACCAAGGCGGGACGCCCCGCCCCAGATACCGCCACTATATCTCGAGCATTTTATCCGGCAACCCCCATATCGTGGGGCCTGCCGCAGGTTTGCACAGGCAGTTAACAGGCATATGACGCAAGGGCCGCTTTAAGCGGCTGCGCTTAAAGCCCGCATTTATCGCGCATAAAGGCCAAGGCCACAGACAGCCCATCGGGGGCAATGCCATGGGCTGTGCCCTTCATGATATGGGCAAACACGTCTTGCCAGCCCGCCTCTTGCAAGGCTTCGGCCGCAGCGGGCAGCGATTGCACCGGCACCACGTCATCAGCATCGCCATGCACCAGCAAAACGGGCGGGCGCACGCGGGTTTCATCGGCCAGCGATTCAGGCGACAGCAAGCGCCCCGAAAAAGCCACGATGCCTGCAACCGGATCTTCGCGGCGCGGCGCCACATGCAGGCTGATCATTGTGCCTTGGCTAAAGCCGAACAGCACCATTTGTTCGGGCAGCAAATCTTCGTCCACCAACAGCGCATCCAAAAAGGCGTTCAAATCATCGCTTGCCGCGCGCAAACCGCGTTCGGCCTCTTCCTCGGAAGAGCCATCAAGCCAGGGAATCGGAAACCACTGGTAGCCATTTGGCAGGCCCGCAATGGTTTCAGGCGCATCGGGGGCCACAAACAGCGTGTCGGGCAAATGTTCGCCCAAAACATCGGCCAGCCCCAAAAGATCGGCGCCATTGGCACCATAGCCGTGCAAAAACACCACAACCGAGCGGGTTTCGCCAGAAACCGGCTCTTTGCGGCCAGCGGTCAAGACGCGTGTCATAGGGTTCCCTCGCGTTGTTTTTCTATGTGGTAATATTCCCAAAGCAGCCGTGCCGCAACGGCACGCCACGGCGACCAGCGCTGCGCCATATCGCGCAAGGCGCGCTCTTTGGGGCGCTCTGGCAGGGAATAAAGCAGGCGTGCCGCCTCTTGCAGCGCCAAATCGCCCGGGGCAAATACATCGGCATGACCCAAGCTGAACATCGCGTAAATTTCAGCTGTCCAAACCCCCACCCCTTTGACCTGCACCAGCCGGTCAACCACCTGCTGCGTTGGGGCGGTGCGCAGCGCCTCGAAATCAATGCCGGCGTCGGCCAAAGCATGGGCATAGGTGGCTTTTTGGCGGCTCAGCCCAAGGGCGCGCAAATCATCGATTTGCGCCGCCAAGATGGTCTCGGGCACAACCATTCCGGCGGCCTGCAGCCGCCCCCAAATGGCGCGGGCCGAGGCCACGCTGACCTGCTGGCTGACAATCGCGCGCAGCAGTTGGGCAAACCCATCGGGGTTGCGGCGCAGCGGCAAGGGGCCGGTCAAGCCATAGGCATGGGCCATGCGGGGGCAATTGGCCGCCAACCACTCGGCCCCTTCGGCCACGTCTTCGGGGGTGACGATACGCCCGCTCACGCCGGCAAACTGCCATCCAGCACGTAGCGCAGCATCTGCACCACCTGCGCGGGGCTGCGCGCCACGGCCAAGGCGGCGGCGTCTACCTCTTTGAGGGCGTGGTCATGTTCGGGCGGCTGCAAGATGATCAAGGATTTGCCCAACGCGCTGGCATAGCCCGCATCGAATGCGGCGTTCCATTGCTTATATTTATCGCCAAAACGCACCACCACGATATCGGCATCCATAATCGCCTTGCGGGTGCGTATGGCGTTCAGCTTGGCGCCTTTGTGATCGTGCCAAAACTTGTCGGCTTCGGCGCCTAAAATGGCCACGCCACAATCGTCGCTGGCGGCGTGATCGGTAACGGGGGCGCTAAAGACAACATCCAGCCCCTGCGCGCCATGGGCAATTTCCTCGCGCCAATTGGTGTGAATTTCGCCCGAAAGATAAACCCTAAGCATGCCTGCCCCATTCCATTGCTTGGCCCACCCTATCGCGGGGCGCGTGGCATCTCAACCGTGGCTTTGGTGCCGCGCAAACCCACCGGCCCCAAGACAGGGCCGGTGCATTGCGCCCACCCCACCTTAGCCGCGCAGCGCGCCGCCGGTGGCTTTGGATACTTTCTCAACGATCTTGGCGCTGACCGCTTCGATATCGGCCTCTTTCAGCGTTTTTTCGGTGGGCTGCAGGCGCACTGTAATGGCGATCGATTTCTTGCCCGCCCCCATCTGCGCCTCGGCCTTGTCGCCGGTGAATTCGTCGAAAACGCGCACGCCCGCGATCAGCGCCTTATCGGCGCCCGCTGCAGCATTGACCAGCGTCAGCGCTTCGACATCGCGATCCACGACAAAGGCGAAATCACGCTCGACCGCCTGCAGATCGTGCAAAGTCAGCGCCCCACGGCTGGCCGATTTGGCCTTAGGTTCAGGCACTTCGGCGGGGAAAATGGTAAAGCCCACAGCCGGGCCTTTCACGTCAAGCTTGGCCAAAACCCCTGGGTGAATTTCGCCAAAAACCGCCATCCGCTTTTTCGGGCCCAAACACAGCACGCCATGGCGCCCCGGGTGGAACCACGCCGGACCATCGCGCAGGATTTGCATTTTTTCGGGCGCACCAATGGCGCTTAACAGCGCTTCGGCATCGGCCTTGGCGTCAAAGACATCTACCGCGCGGGTGCTGGCATGCACATCTTTGGGGCCGGTGCGCCCCACCAACAGGCCGGCGACCTGCAAATGCTGCTGGCCCGGTTCGCCCCCGTGAAAGGCGGGGCCCACTTCGAACAGCGCCAGATCCATCTGCCCGCGCGCCTGATTGCGCGCCGCCGCCTGCAGCAGGCCGGGCAACAGATCGGGGCGCATATGGCTCATCTCGGTCGAGATCGGGTTGGCCAGCATTGTGGCCTCGGTGCCGCCCCCAAAAAGCGCCGCTGCAGCCTGATCGATAAAGCTGTAGCTGATGCATTCGTTATAGCCCAAGGCGGCGCTGGTGCGGCGCAGGGTTTGTTCGCGCCTTTGCGCAGGCGTCATGGTGGGGCGCGGCACGCCGGGCTGCATGCGCGGCAGCGGCTTGCCCTCTAGTTTGGTCAACGAGGCAATGCGTGCCACCTCTTCCACCAGATCCGCCTCGCCCAACACATCGGGGCGCCAGCTGGGCACCCAAGCCATATCGCCCTCTAGACGGAAGCCCAAGTTGGTCAGCGTCTGGCGCTGGGTCTCGGCTGGGATAGACATGCCCACCAAGCTTTCCACGCGCGCAGGGTTTAACGCATAGGCGCGCGCCACATCAGGCACCGCGCCGGCCACCACCACATCAGATGGGGTGCCGCCACACAGCGCCATGATCATCGCGGCTGCGTCTTCTAGGGCTTGCATATTATAGGCCGGGTCGATGCCACGTTCGTTGCGATAGCGCGCGTCAGAGTTGATTTTCAGCGCCCGCCCAGTGGTGGCAATTTGCACCGTATCCCAAACTGCGGCCTCTAGAAACACGTTGACCGTATCATCGGTGCAGCCCGTGGCATCGCCCCCCATGATACCCGCAATGCTTTCCACCCCGTGATCATCAGAAATCACCACCATGCCCGGGGCAAACTGATAGGTTTTCTCGTCCAGACCCACAATCGTTTCGCCGCCCTCGCTGCGGTGAATGCGCAGATTGCCCTGCACCTTATCTGCATCGAACACGTGCAAGGGGCGATTGCGGTCGTAGGTGAAGAAATTGGTCACATCCACCAGCGCCGAAATGGGGCGCAGGCCGATGGCGCGCAGCTGGTTTTGCAGCCATTCGGGGCTGGGCCCGTTTTTGACGCCCCGGATCAAACGCCCGGCAAAAACATGGCAACCGTTTTCGCGCGCATCTTCGGCAATTTCCACCCCTATGGGGCAGGGAAATTCGCCCGCAATCGTTGGAGTTTCCAAGGGTTTCAGCTGGCCCAAGCCGCGCGCGGCCAGATCGCGGGCAATGCCGCGCACGCCCAACGCATCGGGGCGGTTGGGGGTGATGGCAATCTCAATCACCGGGTCCACCCGTTCGGGGCGGTGTAGGGCCAGCCAGTCAACAAATTTCTGGCCCACTTCGCCCGAGGGCAATTCGATGATGCCATCGTGTTCGTCCGATAGCTCTAACTCGCGTTCCGAGGCCAGCATGCCGTGGCTTTCAACGCCACGGATCTTGCCAACGCTCAGCTTGACATCAATGCCGGGCACGTAATCGCCGGGTTTGCACAAAACCACCGTAATGCCGGCCCGCGCATTGGGGGCACCGCAAACGATTTGCTTGATACCCTCGTCGGTTTCCACGGTGCACACCCGCAGCCTGTCGGCATCGGGGTGGGGTTGCGCATCTTGGACCTTGGCCAAGGTAAAGCTGGCCAGCCGAGCGGCGGGGTTTTCAACGCCCTCTACCTCAAGGCCCAGATCTGTCAGGGTCTCTACAATCTCGTCCAGCGTCGCGGTGGTGTCGAGGTGGCGTTTCAGCCAGGAAAGCGTGAATTTCATGGGCCTGCTACGGGTTGCTTGAACTGTTGCTGCCGCTCTTAGCCGATCCTTGCAGCAGACGAAAGGGTTTCGGCCATGCCAATATGCACCAGCCAGTTTGTCAATTCGCGTGCGCGCTGCGGCATGGCCAAATCGGCGGGCGCGCCCCCCAAGCTGGGCGCGGCATCTGGGTTTTGCGCAACCGCCTCTAGCTGCGCCAAGGCCGTGCCGTGCTGGGCAAACACCCCATCGCGCTGGCGCAGATAATCGGCGATATCGGCAAGGCTTAGTTCGGGGTGGTACTGGCTGCCCCAAAATTGCACGCCCTGCCCTTCGCAGACCGCCATTTGCACGTGGCTATGGGCGTTGCTGGCCAAAACCATCATGGCAGGGGGCAGCGCTGTTACCTCGTCGCGGTGGATGCACGGGGCCGAAAACCCGTTTTCGCGCCCCGCCATCGCCGGGTGGGTGCGGCCTGCATCGCTCAGGCGCATGTCGCGCGCCAGCCCCAGCTCGACCCCCCGGTCAGAGGGGCCAACCGCGCCCCCCAGCATAAACGCTGCCAGCTGCAAGCCATTGCAACTGCCCCACATGGGCAGGCCCGCCGTGGCCACCAGATCAAAGGCTGCGCGCAGCGGTGCGGCTTGGGGGGCGTCCACGCCCCAGCCCACGCCCGAGCCGGTGAAAACCACGGCCTGACAACCCTTTAGCTGATCGGCATGCACTGGCTGCGCATAGGGGGCGGCCCAAGGCCTAGCTTATGGCCAAAACCCCGCTGGCCAATCCGCGACAAGGGGCGCGCGGATTGCGGCAAAGCGATCAGCCGCGCAGCGCCGCCCCGCGGGGTAGGTTGGCGATGCACGGGGGCCTACCGGCCTTGTTTAGCGCTGGACAAACCCTGTGATCCCATCAGAAAATTCTAAAATTAAGGGCTTTCTAGCCGTCTTTTCAGCCAGCACCCCAGCGCATCTATTTGCTTGATGCGTCTTTTGTCATTCGAACAATGCGAATTGTGGTGTCGATGTCTTCTAAGCCAAGCTCTTTGCGTAGGTCGTTTCGCAGAGATGACAGAACAGGTTTAACATCGCACCCTGTCCCGCTTGCGACCGCCTCGGTAAAAACACTTGCCGCAAACTAAAAAATAGAAAGCCGTGGGTCCACTGACCCAGCGCCCCCCTGTCAAAAGCACTTCAATTAATAAGCTTACCTGCTCAACCCGCCGCGAATGGTGGGCACGTCCAAAGACGCAAACCCATAATGGCGCAGCCAGCGCAAATCGCTGTCAAAGAAGGCGCGCAGATCGGGGATGCCGTATTTCAGCATGGCAATCCGGTCGATGCCCATGCCAAAGGCAAAGCCCTGCCATTCGTTCGGGTCAATGCCGCCCGCGGCCAGCACCTTGGGGTGCACCATGCCGCTGCCCAGCACCTCGAGCCAATCATCGCCCTCGCCCACCTTGACGGTGCCTCCTTCCCAGCTGCACTGGATATCCACCTCGGCCGAGGGTTCGGTAAAGGGGAAGTGCGAGGCGCGGAAGCGGGTTTTGACCTTGGTGCCGAAGAAGACGCTGAAAAATTCCTCTAACACCCATTTCAGCTGCGCCATCGAAATATCGCGGTCGATCGCCAGCCCTTCGACCTGATGGAACATGGGCGTGTGGGTTTGGTCATAGTCGGCGCGATACACACCACCGGGGCAGATGATGCGGATGGGCGCGCCATGCGCCTCGAGGGCGCGAATCTGCACCGGGCTGGTGTGGGTGCGCAACACGAACGGCGGGCGATCGTCGCCCTCGGCGCGTTGCATGTAAAACGTGTCCATCTCGGCGCGGGCGGGGTGGTGGCCCGGGATATTGAGCGCGTCGAAATTATACCAATCGGTTTCAATGCGCGGGCCCTCGGCCACGCCAAAGCCCAAATCAGCGAAAATCGTCTGCACTTCTTCGGTGACTTGCGACACGGGGTGCAGGCTGCCTTGGCGCATGGGGCGGCTGGGCAGGCTGACATCCAGCCATTCGGCGCGCAACCGGGCATCAAGGGCTGCATCGGCCAAGGCGGCTTTCTTGGCGGCAATGGCGCTGGTCAATTCGTCTTTTAATGCGTTCAGCGCGGGGCCTGCCACTTGGCGCTCTTCGGGGCTCATTTGGCCCAATTCGCGCATTTTCAGGCTGATCTCGCCCTTTTTACCCAGCGCCTGAACCCGCAGATCCTCAAGCGCGGCCTCGTCTTGCACAGCCGCCACGGCGGCGATGTATGTGTTGCGCAGCTCTTGCATAACCGGCCCCTTATTGCGTTTGGCGCCTGACTAGCGGGCCTGCCACAAAAGCGCAAGCACTGCCACGCAAGCGGCCCGGGCTGCGCATGAAAAAGCCCGGTTGCACAGGGGTGCAACCGGGCTGTCTATTCTGTCTGCCTGTGGCGGCGCTGGCTTAGGCCAGTGCACCTTTGGCTTGGGCCACGATGGCACCAAAGGCCTCGGGCTCGTGCACGGCCAGATCGGCCAGAACCTTGCGGTCCACCTCGATACCGGCTTTCGACAGGCCGTTGATGAAGGTGGAGTAGGTCAGCGTTTCGTCGTGCATACGCACGGCCGCATTGATACGCTGGATCCACAATGCGCGGAAATTGCGCTTGCGCGCCTTCCGGTCACGGGTGGCGTATTGGTTGGCCTTGTCTACCGCCTGACGCGCCACCTTGAAGGTGTTCTTGCGACGGCCGTAATAGCCTTTTGCGGCCTTGATGACCTTCTTGTGACGGGCGTGGGTGGTGGTTCCGCCTTTTACTCGCGACATGGTTCAGACCTCCTTAGCGTGCGTATGGCATCATTGGCTTGATGATCTGTTCATCAGCCTTTGACAGGACGGTCGTGCCGCGTGCGTCACGAATGAATTTGGTGGTGCGCTTGATCATGCCATGGCGTTTGCCGGCCTGACCTGCTTTGATTTTACCGCTTGCGGTCACCTTGAACCGCTTTTTGCAGCTCGACTTGGTCTTCATCTTGGGCATTTCCGTCTCCTTAGATTTGGGTTCGGTTTTAGCGCGACTCGGCATGCCACTTTGGCCGGACGCGCAACACGAAGCCGCCGTATAGGGGGGGCTGGGGGCTAATGCAAGGGGCAAAAACGGCTGTTTGGGGCCATTTCCCTAAAGAAAACGGGCGATCACATGCACCAAAACCGTTGGAATATCGGCCAGCCCATAGCCCGTGGGGCTGGCCCAATAGGCCCAGCCAACCGCCAGCACCCCCAACAGGCACAGCAAAACGGATAGGCGCGGAATATACCTGTCAGCATAGGCCGCCACGATCGAAGGAATGGACAAGACCAGCAGCACCAGGCCCACGACCAAAATACCATCGGCATCTTGCCACATCTGTGCACCCCCTACCCAAAAACCACTGCAAATTAGCCCGGATCAGTGGCGAAAATCAAACGCTCTTCGCAGGGGGCCACCCGCAAGATATTGGTGGTGCCGGGCACATTGAATGGCACGCCCGCGATGACCAAGATCTGGTCTGCCTCGGTGGCATAGCCGCCATCGCGCGCGGCCCGTGCGGCATTGACCACCGCCATCTTAAAGCGTGTCATATCGCCGGTCATCACGCTGTTTACCCCCCATGTCAGCGCCAACCGGCGCGCGGTGGCGCGCACCGATGTCATGCCGATAATGGGAACGCGGGGGCGCTCGCGCGCGGTTAGGGCGGCGGTTGTGCCACTTTCTGTGTAACAACAAATCGCACGAATATCGGTGGTTTCGGCAATTTCGCGTGCCGCAGCCACAATGCCATCGGCCACGGTATGGCGATGCACGCGGCGGCTGGCCTCGATCACTTCGCGGTAGGTTGGGTCGCTTTCCACCTCGATGGCCACGTTATTCATGGTTTCCACGGCCTCGCGCGGGTATTGGCCTGCCGCCGATTCTGCCGACAGCATGATGGCGTCGGCCCCCTCGTAAAGCGCGGTGGCCACATCCGACACTTCGGCGCGTGTGGGCATGGGGCTTTCGATCATCGATTCCAGCATTTGCGTGGCCACGATCACGGGCTTGGCCGCCGAGCGGCATTGCCGCACCAGCCGCTTTTGAATGGGCGGCACGTTTTGCACCGGCAATTCAACCCCCAGATCGCCGCGCGCCACCATGATACCATCGCTGACCGCCAAAATCTGATCAAAGGCCTTTACCGCCGCGGGCTTTTCGATTTTCGACAGCACCGCCGCGCGGCCCGCCGCCAAGGCGCGCGCCTCTTGCACGTCTTCGGGGCGTTGCACGAAAGACAGCGCCAGCCAATCCACGCCAAGCTGGCAGACAAATTCCAGATCGGCGCGGTCTTTTTCCGACAGCGCCGCCAAAGGCAGCACAACATCGGGCACATTCACCCCCTTGCGGTTCGAGATGACGCCCCCCACCAAAACGGTGCAATTGGCAAAATCTGGACCACATTCAATCACTTGCAGGCGGATTTTACCATCGTTCACCAGCAAGGTTGCCCCCGGCTGAAGGGCTGCAAAAATTTCTGGATGGGGCAGGCACACGCGGCTGCCATCACCCGGGGCGCTGTCAAGATCAAGGCGGAACATCGCCCCTTCGGCCAAATCTTCGGCGTCGTTTGCAAATGTGCCAACCCGCAGTTTCGGCCCCTGCAGATCTGCCAAAATGGCAATCGGGCTGCCCAGATCGGATTCGACCTTGCGAATGGCCGCGTGGCGGGCGCGTATCTCGTCATGGCTGCCGTGGCTCATGTTCAGGCGAAACACATCCGCCCCCGCCTCGTGCAGGGTGCGGATCATCTCGTAGCCATCCGATGCCGGGCCCAGTGTGGCCACGATTTTGACATTGCGATTGCGTCTCATATCAATTCCTTTTGCCTTACAAACGGCAGTGTGGTGCCAAAGCTTGAGCGCAATTTTCCGCGCGCCCGCGATTGGCGGTAGTTCCAATTTGCTGCGTTCTGTCCTAGAGCCTGCACAAAGGAAAAGACAGCCCTATGACATACGCACCATTCGAAATTGTGAATGAAGCCGCCAATTCGCGCTGGTTGATCACCTGCGACCACGCGGCAAACACCGTGCCAGCCTTTGTGGGCGGGGGCGATTTGGGCATTGCGGCCGAAGATATGAACCGCCACATCGCCTATGACATTGGCGCAGCCGGGGTAAGCCGGGCCTTGGCGCAGCATTTGGGATGCAGCGCGATCTTGTCTAATTTCTCGCGCCTTGTGATCGATCCGAACCGCGGCGAAGATGACCCAACGCTGCTGATGAAACTGTATGATGGCACCATCATCCCCGCCAACCGCCATGCCGGCCCCGAGGCGCTGCAAGAGCGGCTAAACCGCTGCCATCGCCCCTATCACAGCGCATTGGCACGGCTGGCCGCGCGCCGCCCCGAAACGGTGATTGTGGCCATCCACAGCTTTACCCCGCAGCTGCGCGGGCGCCCGCCCCGGCCATGGCATGTGGGCATCCTTTATGCCGCAGATCAACGGCTGTCACAGCCGCTGTTGCAAGGTTTACGCGCCCAGCCCGACCTGTGTGTTGGCGAAAACCAGCCCTATTCGGGGCATTTGCCCAATG
>RFQY01000090.1 GCA_009924775.1 Paracoccaceae bacterium
TGCGTCTACCATTCCGCCACGCCCGCATACCACCGTGCCGCCAGAGCTGGGCTGCGCCCAGATTCTGGTTGGTCTGGCTGACTTAGCAAGCAAACGCGCAAAGGGAAAGCCCAGTTGGGCATTTGCAGGGCCACATCCGCCAGCCCCGCCCCTGCGGGGCCAGAGGCCCGGTGCAAAACCAGCGCCGCGCGGGCCCTGTGGGGGGTTAAAGTTCCTCGCCCAGCAGCTCGGGGCGTAAAAGGCCGCGCTCGGGCAGCCAAGGGTTCAGCTTGAGCGCCTGCGCCAAAACCATCTGCCCTTCGGCTTCTCGGCCCATGGCAATCAAGGTCAGGGCCTTACCGGCAAGGGCGGCAACATGCAGGGGCTGGCGCTGCAACGCCTCGTCCAGCTGGCCCAAGGCCGGGGTATAATCGCCGCGCAAATAGTGGATAAAGGCGCGTTGGTTATAGCCTTCGGCGTAATCGGGGCAGTAATCGACCAGCCTGTCAAACTCGGCCATGGCGCCGGCGTAATCATAGACGGTGCGTTTGCTCATGCCGGCATCCAACACCGCTTGGGCGCCCTCGTCGGGGGCATCGGCCCACAGCGCCCATAGCGCATCGCTAAGGCGCTGGCCCTCTATCTGGGTTTCGGCCTGTTGTAGCTGCGCAATCAGCCCTTGCATCTGGGCTGTATGTTCGGGCACGGGCGGGCACGCACCGGCCCAGCCGGGCACGGGCGCCAGCGGCAAAAGACCAAAAAGCAACGCTTGCAAGACATGTTTCATGGACAAATTGTGCAACAGTTTTCCCCCAGGTCAAGTCACCACTGCGCGAGCGCGCTTGACGCTGCACAGATTTGCCCCCAAGCCTGAGGTATGTTTCCGATCCGCGACCATAACCCCTCAAGCAGCACGCCCTTCGTGACCTACGCGCTGATTGCCGTGAATGTGGCGGTGTTTTTGTCTTATTGGCCCGGCGCTGGCGATGGCCGGGCCGTGATGGGGTTTTTCGACAGCTGGGCCATGCACCCCAACCGCATCAGCAACGGCCAATCGCAGCCCCCTATTCGGCGGTGCCCACGGTTGGGGCATCGGGCGCGATTGCCGGTGTGATGGGCGGGTATTTGCTGCTGTTTCCCCGCGCCAAAGTGGACATATTATTTATTTTCTTGATCTTTTTCAGGGTGTTTTCGGTGCCAGCATGGCTGATGCTGGGCGCATGGTTTGCGTTGCAATTGTTCAATGGTGTGGGCACTGACCCAACCACCGGTGGCGTGGCCTATTGGGCCCATGCGGGCGGGTTTGTGATTGGGCTGGTGCTGTGCTTGCCGCTGTTTAGCCGGCTGGGGGGGCCTGCATTTTGGCAGCGCACCCATGGCCGCCCGCCCCACCCCGAGGCGCGCTATGTCACCGCACGCAGCCGCATTCCAACCCTGCGCCGCAAAAGCGCCAGCGCCATTCCCCTCATTCGGAGGAAAAAATGACCGATACCCCCCTGTCACCACCGCCTGTTCGCCTAAGCTGCCATTGCGGCGCTGTTGTTTTACAAGTGGCACTGACGGATGGGCTAAACACCGTCCGGCATTGCGATTGCAGCTTTTGCCGCAGGCGCGGGGCAGCCGCGGTGTCGGCGCCGCTGGACGGGATCGAGATTTTACAAGGCCACGAGGCGTTGCGCCTGTACCAATGGGGCACTAAAACCGCAAAGCACTATTTTTGCCGCATCTGCGGCATCTATACCCACCACCAGCGCCGGTCCAATCCCAATCAATATGGCGTCAATCTTGGCGCAATCGACGGGGTAAACCCCGCCGAAATGTCAATTCCTTGGGTCGATGGGGTGAACCACCCATCCGATGCCAAGTAAGCGGTGCGCTTAGGCCTGGTTGCGGATGATTTTGGCGAAGCTTGCGAAAACTTCGCCATTTCCGGCCAAAACTTGGCCATCAAGCGGGTTTTGATCTGGGCGCAGCCCTTCAAGCAGGCCGCCGGCCTCGGTCACCAGCAAGGTGCCTGCGGCCACATCCCAAATATTCAACTCGCGTTCCCAATAGCCATCGTACCGCCCTGCGGCCACATAGGCCAAATCCAGCGCCGCCGACCCAAAGCGGCGCACGCCCGCGCATTCAGGCATAAGGCGCGCCAGATCTTGCAACGTGGCAGGCAGCGTGCGCTTGGCGGCAAAGGGCACGCCGGTGGCAAAAATGCATTCGATCATCCGTTTGCGGCCCGAAACCCGCAGGCGTTTGCTGTCATTCAACCACGCGCCGGCGCCTTTTTCGGCAAAAAACATCTCGTCCTTGGCCGCGTCATAGACCACACCAGCCACGATCTGGCCCTTGTGTTCCAGCGCGATGGAAATCGCCCAATGCGGCAGACCGTGCAAAAAATTGGTGGTGCCATCCAGCGGGTCTACAATCCAGCGGCGGGTTGGGTCTTGGCCCTGCACCTCGCCCCCTTCTTCGCCCAGATACCCATAGGTGGGGCGCGCGGTTAGCAACTCTTCTTTCAAGATCTGTTCGGCGGCCAGATCGGCCTTGGACACAAAGTCGCCCGCGCCCTTCATCGAGACTTGCAGGTTCTCGACCTCGCGGAAATCCTTGACCAGCGAACGCCCTGCTTTGCGGGCGGCTTTGATCATGATGTTGAGGTTTGCGCTGCCTTGCATCGGTATCGGCTCCTGTTTGTCAGATCGCGCCTATACGCCGCGCGGCCCCGCTTGCCAAGCCCCGTGGCAGCAAAACCCTACCGCGCCACGGCCTTTCGCACCATATCCCAATAAATCGTCTCTACCTGCGCCACCGTTAACCGCCCCTTTGGGCGATACCACGTGGTAACCCCGGTCAGCATGGCAATCACCGCAAGCGTGGCAATTTTGGTATCGGCCACTGCAAAGGCACCTTCGGCCACACCGGCGCGCAAAATGCCTTCCAACTCGTCTTCGTAGCGCCGGCGCAGATCTTCAAGGGCGGCAAAGTTTTCCGGGCTTAGGTTGCGCAGCTCCATATAAGAGACAAAAACCGCATCGGGCCGGGCCAAGTGAAAGCTGATGTGAAAGCGGGTAAATTCCTCTAGCCGGGCCAAGGCACCGCCCTGCCCACCATGCTGGGCGCGCGCAGCCAAAAGCGCATCCATATGCCCGCGCATCAACTCAAACAGCAGCGTTTGCTTGTCGGGGATGTAATTATACAGCGCCCCCGCCTGCACCCCCACTTCGGCGGCAATCTGGCGCATCGAAACCGCCGCATAACCGTGGCGCGCAAACAGCTGCAACGCCGCCTGTTGCAGGCGGGGCCCGGTGATATCTGAATGCGATCCTGCGGTTCTGGCCATGGCCTTGTGTAACTGAACAATCGTTCAGAAAAAAGCCCCACCTTGCACCGCTGCACCTTTCTGGGGCAAAACAGCGCCAAGCCGCGAAAATTTTATGCCGGAGCGTTACGAATGCCCAAAATATTTGCCCCCCTTGCTGCCTGTCTGGGCCTGACCCTGTGGCAGGCGGGGTGCACGCCGTTTCCGGTGCAAAACACCCAGCTTGATCGCGACGACAAAACCGCCAGCTACGCGCCCCTGCGCCCGGTTGCGCCGATCTTGGCCAGCGCCCTGCCCGGCAGCCTAGGCGCGGATAGCATTGCCACCGTAGAAAACCGCGCCGAAGCACTGCGCCAGCGCGCCCAAACGCTGCAAACCCAAGACTAGCGCGGCGGGCATCTCGGCTTTTTTCGGGCGCACCCGGGCGTTTTAAGCCAAAAAGCTGAAATTGCCGCGTTGCAAGGCCCCGGCAGAACCGATACATCCCGCCACAATCAAAAGAAGCGACGGAGTCCCAGATGAATACCCCCCTGCGCCTTGGCATTGCTGGTCTGGGAACCGTTGGCGTGGGCGTGCTGCGTATCGTGCAGGGCCAAGCCGCGCTGTTGGCTGCCCGCTGTGGCCGCCCGATCACGGTATCGGCCGTATCTGCGCGCAGCCGCACCAAGGACCGCGGCGTTGATCTGTCTGGTCTGGGCTGGGAAGATAGCCCCGTGGCGCTGGCGCAGCGCGATGATGTAGATGTGTTCATCGAGGTGATGGGCGGGCACGAAGGTGCCGCACGCGACGCAACCACAGCCGCGCTGCGCGCGGGCAAACATGTGGTCACCGCGAACAAGGCGCTTTTGGCCATTCACGGCCAAAGCTTGGCCGAATTGGCCGAAGATCAGGGCGTGGCCCTGCGCTACGAGGCGGCGGTTGCCGGCGGCATCCCAGTGATCAAGGCCCTGTCCGAAGGGCTGGCCGCCAACAGCATGACCCGGGTGCTGGGGGTGATGAACGGATCGTGCAACTATATCCTGACGCGGATGGAAAGCGCGGGCCTGAGCTATCAAGAGGTGTTCAACGAAGCCAATGCCTTGGGCTATCTCGAGGCCGATCCAGAATTGGACGTGGGCGGCATTGACGCAGCCCATAAGCTGACATTGCTGGCCGCGCTGGCCTTTGGCACCCGCGTCGATTTCGACGGGGTCGAGCTGGAGGGCATTGGCCGGGTCAAGATCGAAGATATCCGCCACGCCGCCGATATGGGCTATCGCATCAAATTGCTGGGCGTGGCACAAATGACCGAGCATGGGCTAGAACAGCGCATGGCGCCCTGTTTGGTGCCAGCCACCTCGCCCTTGGGTCAGCTTGAGGGGGGCACCAATATGGTGGTGCTAGAAGGCAATAGCGTGGGTCAAATCGTGTTGCGCGGTGCCGGCGCCGGCGAAGGCCCCACCGCCAGCGCGGTGATGGGCGATGTGGCCGATATTGCCCGTGGGCTGGTGATACCCGCCTTTGGCCAAGCCGCCCGCAGCCTGCACAGCGCACCCCGCGCCATCAGCACCTCGCAAGCCCCGTTTTATCTGCGCATGGCCTTGCAAGACAAACCCGGCGCGCTGGCCAAAATTGCCCATGTTCTGGGCGAGGCGGGCGTGTCTATCCACCGTATGCGCCAATATGATCACATCGACGACAGCGCGCCTGTGCTGATCGTCACACATAAAACCACCCGCTCTGCGCTGGATCAGGCGCTGGCGGCCATGAATGCGACAGGTGTCGTGACAGAAAGCCCCGTGGCCTTGCGTATCGAAAACGTCTAAGCCGCGCGACATCAGGAGAAGCCGAAATGACAGACAGCCCCGAATTTCACGATCGCTTGCTTTCGCTGGGCTTGGCCCGCGTGGCCGAACAAGCCGCCATCGCCAGCGCAGCCTTGGTGGGCCGTGGCGACGAGAAAGCCGCCGATCAGGCCGCAGTCACCGCCATGCGCAACCAGCTGAACCTGCTTGATATCGCCGGTGTCGTGGTGATCGGCGAGGGCGAGCGCGACGAAGCGCCGATGCTCTATATCGGCGAAGAGGTCGGCACCGGCGCAGGCCCCGCCGTTGATATCGCCCTTGACCCGCTGGAAGGCACCACGCTGACCGCAAAGGCCATGCCAAACGCGCTGACCGTCATCGCCATGGCCCCCCGGGGCACGCTGCTGCACGCCCCCGATACCTATATGGACAAGCTGGCGGTTGGCCCGGGCTACCCCGAAAACGTGGTGTCGCTGCAGATGAGCGCGAAAGAACGCGTCGAGGCACTGGCCGCGGCCCGCGGCTGCGCGCCATCAGATATCACCGTGTGCATTCTGGAACGCCCCCGCCACCAAGAAATGATCGACGACGTGCGCGCCACCGGCGCCGCCATCAAGCTGATCACCGATGGCGATGTGGCCGGTGTGATTCATTGCGCCGAGGCTGAAAAAACCGGGATCGATATGTATATGGGCACCGGCGGCGCCCCCGAAGGCGTGCTGGCCGCATCCGCGCTGAAATGCATGGGCGGGCAATTCTGGGGCCGGCTGGTGTTTCGCAACGACGACGAAAAAGCCCGCGCCAGCAAGGCAGGCATCACCGACTTCGACCGCATTTACAGCCGCGACGAGCTGGTCACAGGCGACGTGATTTTCGCCGCCACCGGCGTCACCGATGGCAGTATCGTGGCCGGCATCAAACGCAGCCCGGGCTTTGTGGAAACCGAAACCATCTTGATGCGCTCGCGCACAGGCTCGGTCCGCCGCATGAGCTACCGCACCCCGGTGGCGTGATCGCGGGCGCCGCAGACCCCGCCTTTTTGGGCGTTGAACGCTCGCTTACCGGGCGGCGCTGGCTGGGGCCGGGCGGCGAGGTGCAGCGCATGGGCCAAGCCATGGCCCAGCAAACCGGCCTGCCCTTGGCGCTGTGCCTGATCTTGGCACAGCGCGGTGTGGCCCCAGACGAGGCGCAGCAGTTTTTAGAACCGCAATTGCGCGATCTCTTGCCAGACCCGCGCAGCCTGAAAGACATGGAAACCGCCGCCGCGCGGTTTTTACAGGCGGTGACGCGGGGCGAGAAAATTGCCATCTTTGCCGATTACGATGTGGATGGGGGCAGCTCGGCGGCGCTGCTGATCTGGTGGCTGCGCGCCCAAGGGCGGCAAGCCACGCTATACGTGCCCGACCGTATCGACGAGGGCTATGGCCCAAACGATGCCGCCATGGCCGCGCTGGCCGCCAGCCACAGCCTGATTATCTGCGTCGATTGCGGCACCCTTAGCCATGGGCCGGTGGCCGCCGCAAAAGGCGCCGATGTGGTGATCTTGGACCACCATTTGGGCGGCGAAACCTTGCCCCAATGCGTGGCCGTCGTGAACCCCAACCGCCAAGATGAAACCGGCGCATTGGCCCATTTATGCGCGGCCTCTGTGGTGTTTTTGATGCTGGTCGAGGCCAACCGCCAATTGCGGGTCGCGGGCCAAACCGGCCCCGACCTGATGGCGCTGTTGGATTTGGTGGCGCTGGCCACTGTGGCCGATGTGGCGCCGCTTATCGGGGTGAACCGCGCGCTGGTGCGCCAAGGGCTGCGGGTGATGGCGCGCCGCCAGCGGCCCGGGCTGGTGGCACTGGCCGATATCGCGCGCCTTGATAGCGCCCCGCGCGCGCATCACTTGGGCTTCATGCTGGGGCCGCGGGTGAATGCGGGCGGGCGCATCGGCGCGGCAGATTTGGGGGCCCGGCTTTTGGCCTGCACCAACCCGGCCGAAGCGCAAGCGATGGCCGAGCGGCTGGATCAGCTAAACACCGAGCGCCGCGACATCGAGGCCGCGGTGCGCGATGCTGCCCTGGCCCAGGCCGAAGTGCGCGGGCTGGATGCGCCCTTGGTTTGGGCCGCAGGCGAAGGCTGGCACCCCGGCGTGGTGGGCATTGTGGCCAGCCGCCTGAAAGAGCTGACCAACCGCCCCGCAGTGGTCATTGGCTTTGATGGCGATCATGGCAAGGGCTCGGGGCGTTCGGTCAGCGGGGTAGATCTGGGCGCCAGCGTGCAACGCTTGGCCGCCGAAGGGCTGCTGGAAAAGGGCGGTGGCCACCGCATGGCTGCAGGGCTTAGCCTAAGCCGCGCCATGTTAGAGCCAGCGATGGCCCGACTGGGCGAATTACTGGCGCGCCAAGGTGCAGGCAGCGGCGGGCCAGCAGATCTGCGGCTGGATGGGCTGTTGATGCCCCAAGCCGCCACAGCCGAATTGATCGACATGCTCGAAGCGGCGGGCCCCTTTGGCCAAGGCGCCCCCGCCCCGCGCCATGCCTTTGCCGATATGGCCATCCGCTTTGCCAAACCGGTGGGCAGCGGGCATCTGAAGCTCAGCTTTGGCGATACCACCGGCCCCCGGCTAGAGGCGATATGCTTTGGTGCCTTCGATGGCCCCTTGGGCGCTGCGCTAAGCGGGCATGCCGGCGCGCGGTTTCATCTGGCGGGGCGGCTGGAAATCAACGAATGGGGCGGCAAACGCAGCGCGCAGCTGCGCCTTGAAGACGCCGCACCAGCCCAAAACTAAGCCCAACTGGGGGCATGAAAAAAATCTTTGCGCCGCGCGTTTTTTTCTCTTGCGCTACTGCGCGTATGTTCTTAGAACCCGCCTCACGCCACAGCGATGGCCCGTTCGTCTATCGGTTAGGACGCCAGGTTTTCAACCTGGAAAGAGGGGTTCGATTCCCCTACGGGCTGCCACCTTTCCCCTGAAATCATTTGTATCCTATGGCTTTTGGGCCGTTGCGTTATGCTATGTGGCGTAACGCGCGGGCGGGGTGACGCGCCCGTTTGGCCCTATTTTCCCCAAGTTCCCACCCTAGCGCCAGTTTTCTGGGCGGGGTGCATCCGTGCTGTGCGGCTTTGCCAGCGCGCTGTTGCCCATGGCCATGACGCCCAAGCAAATGGCGCGCGGGCGGGGGCCCTGATCATCGCGGGTTTGGGTGCCGTCATCGCCCAAAACCGGCACCAGCGTGTACCCCGCCATGGCCACCGATAACAGCGCCTCGGTGGTTTCAGCGGCGGGCGCAGGCGCGGTTTGCGCTTGGGCCGCACCCAGCCCAAACCCAGCCGCCAGCCCCAGCGCCACAATCAACCCCAACACAGAATTCAGCCTTGCGCGATGCATCACTTACCCCAATTGGCAGGGGCCACCACACCGCCCCCCGCCAGCACTGCAAAAACGCGCCGGATATGCCCGGCGCCTAACGCTTGGGTGATACCAAAATGAAAGTCCCGTTTCTGTGGGGAATTAACACTTCGTTAACGCATGGCGGGAAGTTGGGGGGAACTGTTGCATTTGCACGTCGAAATCCCCCCAAGCGCACATCTTGAGGTTAATTTTTTAAAATATTTGCTATTTTTGGTTGCATTTTGCAGGCCACCCCGAAAGGGGCCGCCTGCAAACTGTTTAATGGGCGCGCGGTTTACGGCCCAATTCGCGCTTCAACAGCCGTTCGAACGTGCCGCGCGGGCGGGTATAGCGCGCCAGCAGATCATACAAAACGGGGGTGACAAATAGCATTAATATACTGGCCATGCTTAGCCCCGCCACGATCACCGTGCCTATGGCGTTGCGGCTTTCGGCGCCCGCGCCCGTGGCCATGATCAGCGGCACCGCCCCCAAAATGGTAGAGACAACCGTCATCACAATGGGCCGCAGCCGCAACACCGAGGCGCGAATAACCGCTTGCCGCCGGTCCAGCCCCTCGTCGCGCAGCTGGTTGGCAAATTCCACGATCAAGATACCGTTCTTAGCCACCAACCCCACCAGCAAGATGATACCGATCTGCGAATACACATTCAGCGACATGCCATTGGCCGCCATTGCATAAATCGCCCCGGCGATACCCGCAGGCACGGTAAGCATGATTGTGACAGGGTGCACAAAGCTTTCGAACTGTGCGGCCAGCACCAAAAACACCACCAACAGCGCCAGCGCCAGCACCAACCCAACCCCCGAAGAGGTATCTTTGAAGGTTTTTGATTGCCCCTCGAACCCCAGCTTGGCCTCGACCGGCAAAATATCGCGCGCGGCTGCCTCGATTTCGGCCAGAACACTGCCCAAATTCACCCCCGGCGCCAAGGCCCCGGACAATTCGATCGAGGGCAGCCTGTCATAGCGGCGCAACGATGGCGCTGCCGCGTTTTCGCCCAAGCTGACCAAGGCAGACAAGGGCACCAAAGTGGCCCCATCCGCCGAGCGCACGAAGATGTTTTCAATGCTCGACGGCGTGTTGCGTGCGTTTTCCTCGCCCTGCAAAATGACGGGGTATTCACGCCCACGGCTGACAAAGCCCGTCACCTCGCGCGAGGCCAGCATGGTTTGCAGCGTATTGGCAATCACCTCGACCGAGATGCCCAAGTCATCGGCACGGGCACGATCGATGGAAATATCCAGCTGCGGCAGGTTTTCTTCGTAATTGATCGATGGGTTGACCAAGCCTTCGATATTTTCTGCCCGCTCCAACATTGCCGCCGCCCACAGCTTTACGCTGTCAAAATCGGGCCCACCAATCACCACCCGCACCGGGGTGGAATTGCCCCGCAGCCCCAGCCCCGCCGGGGTAATCGGGAAGCCGCGCGCAATGGTGACCTGCCCGATTTGGCGGGCAATCCGGCCTGCGGTTTGCTCGGCGGTGATGTCGCGCTCTTCCCAGGGCACAAGACGAAACACCACAAAAGACCGCCACGGCCGATTGCCCCAGCCGGTGAAGGTAAAGGTCGTCTCGATGATGCCCTCTTCCTGCAGCGGCGCCAAAATCGCCTCGATCTGTTGGGCCGCCATATCGGTATGGCCCACGGTGCTGCCCTGCGGTGCGGTCAGCGGAATAAAGCCAACGCCGCGGTCTTCGCGCGGGGCCAATTCGCGCGCCAAGCCATTATACAGCAGCCCCGCCCCGCCCGTCAGCGTGCCCGCCACCACCAGCACCACCAAAGGCATGGCCACAGCACGCCGCAACAGCGCCTCGTACCAGCGCTGCGGCAGGCTTAGGGTTTCGGGCGCCGATACCATGGCAACCGGGCGTTTTTTCAAAATCTTCGAGGCCAAGGCCGGGCAAGCCGTCAGCGCCACAAACGTGGAAATCGCCACAGTACCGGCCATAACCCACCCAAATTCCACGAACAAACGCCCCACCTGCCCCGGCATGAATGACAAAGGCACAAACACCGCCATCAGCGTCAACGATGTGGCGATAACCGCAAAAGTCACCTGCCGCGCCCCACGATAGCTGGCCGCCACCGGCGCCTCGCCCATTTCAATGCGCCGCTGGATATTTTCCAGCACCACAATGGCATCGTCGACCACCAAACCAATGGCCAAAAGAAGCGCCAGCAGCGTCAGCGTATTCAACGAAAAGCCCCATAGGCTGATCAAGATAAAGCACCCAATCAGCGAAATCGGGATCGCCACCAACGGCACCAACGTGGCCCGCCAAGAGCGTAGGAAAAACAAAATCACCGCCACCACCAGCACCAGTGAAATGCTTAGCGCAATCACCACTTCGCGGATCGAGGCCCCCACAAACAAGGCATCATCCGAACCGATGATGATCTCCATCCCCTCGGGCAAGGTAGGTTCCAGCCGGGCAATTTCTGCGCGCACCGCTTGGCTAATCTCCAGCGTGTTCGATTGGCTTTGGCGTTGCACCGCAATGCCCACCGCATCGGTGCCATTGGTGCGCACGATGGTGGAATCATCGGCCACACCGGGCTCGACCCGTGCGATATCGCCCAAGCGCACAGGATAGCCGCCAATACGCGTCACCACCACATCGCGGAAATCATCCAAGGTTTTCAAACGGCTGTTCAAACGCACCGTCAACTGCCTGTTCTTGGACACGATCTCGCCTGCGGGCAGCTCGATATTGTTGCGCTTCAGGGCAGCTTCCACATCGGCCACGGTCAATTTGCGCGCCGCCAGCGCCCGCTGATCCAACCACACCCGCACCGCAAAGGGACGCTCGCCATAAATCCGCAGCGAGGCCACGCCATTCACCGTGGCGATACGATCCGCGATAAAGCGGTCGATATAATCGGTAATTTCCGCCGTGCTCATGTTGGGCGATGTCACCGCCAAGCGCATCACCGGGTCGGCATCGGCATCGGCCTTTTCAACCCGCGGCTCATCGGCTCCCATCGGCAATTGCGCCCGCACACGGCCCACCGCATCGCGCACATCATTGGCCGCCACGTCCAGATCGCGCCCAACCTCGAATTCAATCGTCACTTGGCTGCGCGCCTGGCGGCTTTCCGAACTGATCGACCGGATCCCGGTAATCGCAGCCACAGCCCCCTCGATCGGCTCGGTGATATCGGTGTCAATCACCTCGGGGGCCGCCCCGCGATACGTTGTGGTTACTGTCACCACCGCATTATCGACATCTGGCAATTCGCGCACAGGGATGGCCTGCAGCAGTGCCAGACCAAAAACCAAAATCAGCAAAAAATATTGAAAAAGCTTTAATTAATGACTCGATTGATGCTGACGTTAAATCGAAACTGTATGAAGAGTATAAGTCTATATTAGAAAAATGGAGTCTAAGAAAGGTTAAAAAGCCAGCTACAGTTTCTAGTCAAGATGTTCGTATGATTTTGTCCAAAAATTTATCTATCCCTATCGAGTCTTTAAACGAAACTAGTTCTGAAAAACTTCTAAACCTAGAGTCGAGAATTTTGAAAGATGTAGTTGGTCAAAGTCAAGCTGTCTCTAAAGTTGTAGAGTGCTTATTTAAGACTCATTGCGGCCTGCAAGATGCA
>RFQY01000010.1 GCA_009924775.1 Paracoccaceae bacterium
ATCGACGGTGGAACAATCGATCAAGGCGGCACCGGGGCGCATATGGGCGATGATCTCGGCGGCCACGGCGCGCAGGATTTGCCCGTTTGGCAGCATTGTGATCACCGCATCGGCGCCCGCCACGGCCAGGGCCGCGGTGGCGGCGGGGGTGACTGCGTCGAGCTGCACAGCGGCGGTGTCAAAGCCCGTGACCTGATGCCCCGCATTTGCCAAATTGGTCGCCATGGGCGCGCCCATATTCCCAAGGCCGATAAATCCGATTTTCATGGTTTACTCCTGTTCAAATGTCAGCGTATCGGCGCCCAGCGGGGCCAGCATGGCCTGTATATCGGCCTGCATATCTTGGTGCAGGGCATGGCGCCATTTGGGGTTGCGATCTTTGTCGATAATGGCGGCGCGAATGCCTTCTAGAAAATCGCTATGTTCCATTGCGCGGAACGTATAGCGGTATTCCAGCTCTAGCGCGGTGCGCATGTCGCTGTCTTGGCTTTGTAAACGCCGCACCATTTCCAGCGCGCAGGCCATGGCCAATGGCGAGTTGCGCCCAAGCGATTTCAGTGTGTTTTGGGCAAATTCGCTGTCTTGATCGCTGAGATGGGCCAGAATATCGGGCAGATTTGGGCTGGCAAAGGCCGCGTTGATCTGCGCCTCGATGGCCTTTAGCGGCGCCGGTGGCGGCGGGGCTTTTGCCGCCTCTAGCGGGGCCAAATCGGGGCTGGTGCACAGCGCCTCGATCAGGGCAGGCCAGGCGGTTTCGGGCACGAAATAATCAGCAAAACCCGCCAAAATGGCATCGCCCGCGCCCATGCGGCTGGCCGTGGTGCCCAGATAGGCGCCCAGCTGCCCCGGCGCGCGCGCCAGCAAAGCCGAGCCACCAACATCGGGCACCAGACCGATGCCAACCTCGGGCATGGCAATTTGGCTGCTATGGCCCACGATGCGGTGGCGCCCATGGCACCCCACGCCCACGCCGCCGCCCATGGTGAAGCCTTGCATAAAGCTGATCACCGGCTTGGCAAAGCCCGCCAGACGCGCGTTCATGCGGTATTCATCGCGCCAGAATCTGCGCCCATAGGAAAAATCACCCGCGCGCCCGGTGCTGTAGAGTTGGGCAATATCACCACCAGCGCAAAAGGCTTTGTCGCCAGTGGCGTCAATAATCACCCGCGCGATCTGCGGGTCGGTGTCCCACGCCTGCAGCGCAGCATCGATCTGCATGGCCATCTCGTAGGTCAGCGCGTTCAGCGCCTGCGGACGGTTTAGCGTGATGCGGCCTGCGTGGCCGCTGCTGCGGATCAAGATATCGCTCATACCGGGCCTATATGTGCTGCATGCTAGCCACGATCGGCCAGCATTTGGCGGCTGATGATCAGGCGCATGATTTCGTTTGTGCCTTCCAAAATTTGGTGCACGCGCAAATCGCGCACAATTTTTTCCACACCATAATCGGCCAAATAGCCATAGCCACCATGCATTTGCAGGCAGCCATTGGCCACCTCGAATGCATTGTCGGTGACCATCAGCTTGGCCATGGCGCAGAATTTGGTGGCGTCGGGGGCTTTGGTATCTAGCTTCCATGCGGCTTGGCGCAGCAGAATGCGGGCCGATTGCAGCTTTGTTTCAAATTCGGCCAGTTTGAACTGCAACGCCTGAAACTGATCGATGGTTTTGCCAAAGGCCTTGCGCTCGCCCATATAGGTTAGGGTGATATCCAGCGCGTTTTGCGCCGCCCCCAACGCCGAGGCGGCAATGTTCAGCCGCCCGCCATCCAGCCCGGCCATGGCATAGGAAAACCCGTGCCCCTCTTGGCCGATCAAATTGTCCAATGGCACAAGGCAATCGTCAAATTGCACTTGGGCGGTGGGTTGGCTGCGCCAGCCCATTTTTTCCTCGAGCCCGCCATAAGACAGGCCCGCCGCGCCCGCCTCGACAACAACGGTGGAAATGCCCTTGGGCCCATCATCGCCGGTGCGCACCATCGTGACATAGGCATCTGAATAGCCGCCGCCCGAAATAAACGCCTTGGTGCCGTTCAGCCGATAGCCTGCGTTGGTTTTTTCGGCCCGCGTGCGCAATGCTGCGGCGTCACTGCCGCTGCCCGGTTCGGTCAGGCAGTAAGAGAAAACTTTGGTCATGGCGCACAGATCAGGCAGCCATTTTTCTTTGGTTTCTGGGCTGGCGAATTTATCGATCATGCCGCCGCACATATTGTGGATCGACAAGAAAGACCCCACCGAAGGGCAGGCCATGGCCAGCGCCTCGAAGACCAAGGTTGCATCCAGCCGCGACAGGCCAGAGCCGCCCCATTCCTCGGATACATAGATGCCCCCCAGCCCCAGTTCGGCCACCTTGGGCCACAGGTCTTTGGGGATGGTGCCCTGCGCCTCCCATGCGCGGGCATGGGGGGCGATATGCTCTTGGCCAAAGGCATGGGCCATGTCGAAAATGGCGGTTTGTTCTTCGGTCAGTGCAAAGTCCATCTTGGTCTCCTCTCGCTGGGTGGCGACGCATAATTGAACGTATGTTTAATTCGAAATTCTTACAGGAGTTTTTCAACCCCAAGCAAGCAGGCTGTGGCAAAAGCTTTGGTTTGTGCGGGCGGCTATTTTGCCCGGGGCGCGTTGCCGCAGGCCCTTGTTGGGGGGTGGGGTGTGCCCCACTTGCGGTAGGTAAAGGTATAGGAGAGACGCATGTTTGACCAATCTGGCCCCGATCAAACGCTGATTACCCACCGCCCGCCGGCGGACCTGCCCGACCGTATTGCCCTGCGCGTTGTGAAATTCATGCGCTTTTTCGCAGATGCCTTTTTTGCGCGCCGCTATGGCCACCGTGCGGTGGTGCTGGAAACGGTGGCGGCGGTGCCGGGCATGGTGGGGGGGGTGTTGCAGCATTTGAAGGCGCTGCGGCGCTTTCGTGACGACCAAGGCTGGATACGCGAACTGCTGGACGAGGCCGAAAACGAGCGCATGCATCTGATGGCCTTTATCGAGATTGCCAAGCCATCGCTTTTCGAGCGGATCTTGATCTTGATTGCGCAGGGGGTGTTTTTTAACCTGTATTTCGCGATCTATCTGTTCTTTCCGCGCACCGCCCACCGCGTTGTTGGCTATCTCGAGGAAGAGGCGGTGATCAGCTACACCCATTATCTGGCCGAGGTCGACGAGGGCCGGGTTGAAAACATCCCGGCCCCTGCCATGGCGATTGCCTATTGGAACCTGCCCGCCGATGCACGGCTGCGTGATTTGATCATCGCGGTGCGCGCCGACGAGGCAGGGCACCGCGACAAAAACCATGGCTTTGCCGATGCTATTGGCAAGGCAGAGCACCGGTAGGATTAGTCCATAGCCTTAAAGTTAAAGGCTGCGCCTTCTTTGATGCCGCTGGGCCAGCGCGACGTGATGGTCTTGGTGCGTGTGTAGAATTTAAACGCATCGGGCCCGTGCTGGTTCAAATCGCCAAAGGCGGATTTCTTCCAGCCGCCAAAGGTGTGATAGGCCAGCGGCACCGGGATCGGAACGTTGATGCCGATCATCCCGATGTTGATCCGGTTGGCGAAATCGCGCGCGGTATCACCATCGCGGGTAAAGATCGCGGTGCCGTTGCCATATTCGTGGTCCATCGCCAGACCCAGCGCCTCTTCGTAGGTTTTGGCGCGCACGCACGACAGAACCGGGCCAAAGATTTCGTGTTTGTAAATATCCATGTCCTTGGTGACACGGTCAAACAGATGCGGGCCCACGAAGAAACCGTCTTCATAGCCTTGCAGCTGGAAGTTGCGGCCATCAACCACCAATTCCGCCCCCTGCGCCACGCCGGTTTCCACCAGACGCAGGATATTGGCCTTGGCGGCGGCGGTCACGACGGGGCCGTAATCGACATCGTTGCCAGCGGTGTAGGGCCCTACTTTCAGCGCTTCGATGCGCGGCACCAGCTTTTCGATCAGGCGATCGGCGGTTTCCTCGCCCACGGGGACCGCCACAGAGATGGCCATGCACCGCTCGCCCGCAGCGCCGTAGCCTGCGCCGATCAGCGCGTCAGCGGCCTGATCCAGATCGGCATCGGGCATGATGATCATGTGGTTTTTGGCGCCACCAAAACACTGCACGCGCTTGCCGTTCGAACAGCCGCGGCCATAGATATATTCGGCAATCGGGGTCGAGCCGACAAAGCCGATCGATTGAATGACGGGGTGGTCCAGAATGGCATCCACCGCTTCTTTGTCGCCGTTCACCACCTGCAAGATGCCTTTGGGCAGGCCTGCTTCTTCCATCAGTTCGGCCAGCATCAAGGGCACCGAGGGGTCGCGCTCGGACGGCTTTAGGATAAAGGCGTTGCCGCAGGCAATGGCGGGGGCAAACATCCACATTGGGATCATCGCGGGAAAGTTGAACGGCGTGATGCCAGCGGTCACACCCAGCGCCTGACGCATGGAATACATATCAATGCCGGGGCCGGCGCTGTCGGTGAATTCGCCTTTCAGCAGCTGCGGCGCGCCGATGCAATATTCCACCACTTCCAAACCACGTTGCACATCGCCCTTGGCATCGGGGAAGGTTTTGCCATGCTCGCGGCTTAGCGCCTCGGCCAGCTTGTCCATGTCGCGGTTTAGCAGGTCGACGAATTTCATCATCACCCGCGCGCGGCGCTGGGGGTTTACCGCGGCCCATTCAGGCTGGGCGGCTTCGGCCACGGCCACGGCATGGGCCATTTCTTCGGCATTGGCCAAAGGCACCTTGGCCTGCACTTCGCCGGTGGCGGGATTATAGACATCGGCAAAACGGCCAGACGTGCCTTTGACATGGGCACCATTGATGTAATGGGTCAGTTCCTGCATGGGATCCTCCTGATGAATTGCCGCTAAGATAGGCTTGCATTTATCCGCGCGATAGGGGCAAGATTCCAAAAAGGTTTTGCATTTTTGCATGGTGAGGGGTGGCAATGGATATTCATTGGGATGATTTGCGCATATACTTGGCAGTGGCGCGCACCGAAAGCCTGTCGGCGGCGGGCAAGATTTTGCGGGTTGATCCCGCCACCGTGGGCCGGCGCATTGCGCGGCTGGAAGAAATGCTGGGCAGCCCGCTGTTTGCCAAATCTCCGCAAGGCTACGCGCTGACAGATGCCGGCCAGCGCCTGTTGGCCCATGCCGAACGCGCCGAACAGGCCATGGGCGCCGCCGTGGCCGAGCTGCAGGGGCAAACCGGCACTTTGGCGGGGCAAATTCGCATTGGGGCGCCAGATGGCTGTGCCAATTTCCTGTTGCCGCAGGTCTGTGCCGCGATTATGGCGGATAACCCCGATTTGGATGTGCAAATCGTGGCCTTGCCCCGGGTTTTTAACCTGTCAAAGCGCGAGGCGGATATGGCCATTGGTGTCAGCCCACCAAATGCTGGGCGGTTAAGCGTGCAAAAAATCACCGATTACCGGCTGCATTTGGCGGCCTCGCGCGCCTATTTGCGCCACGCCCCGCCGATTACCTGCCTTGAAGATTTGGCCCAGCATCGGGTGGTGGGCTATATTGCTGATATGATTTTCGACAAAGAGCTGGATTATCTGGCCGAAATTGGCGTGCCCCGCGTGGCCTTGGCCTCGAATTCGGTATCGGTGCAGTTCAACTGGGTGCGCAATGGGGCGGGCATTGGCGTTGTGCATGATTTCGCCATGCCCTTTGGCCGTGGCTTGCGCAAAATTCTGCCTGAAACCGTTAGTTTGACGCGCAGTTTTTACCTGATCCGCCATGCCGATGACCGCCGATTAGAGCGGCTGAACCGGTTCGCGGCTGCGCTGTGTGATGGCATCCGCGCCGAGGTGGCGCGGCTGGAAGAGGCGGCAGGTTAGGGCCAAGAATGCTTGACAGAATGTCGCACCTTGGGGACGCTGGGCTTATGGCTTTGCACAAGGAGGACCACAGCATGCTTGTTCATCAGATTTTAAACGCCAAGGGCGATCGTTCGGTCATCACTGTAAGCCCAGAGACATCTGTGGCGGCTGTGGCCGAAATTCTGGCCGAGCGGCGCATTGGCGGCGTGGTTGTATCGCAAAACGGGCAGGGCGCCGAAGGCATTTTGTCCGAGCGTGATATCGTGCGCGCCTTGGCGGTGCGGGGCGGGGCGTGCCTGAATGAAACCGTGGCCAACATGATGACGCGCAACCCCACCTGCTGCGCCCCTGATGACAGCGCCGATAGCGTGCTGCAGCGCATGACCGATGGCCGCTTTCGCCACATGCCGGTGGTGGAAAATGGCGTGTTGGTGGGTATTGTGACCATTGGCGATGTGGTCAAGGCGCGCCTGCAAGAGCTGGATATGGAAAAAACCGCTTTGCAAGGCATGATCATGGGCCATTAGGCCCGCGCCAGAAAAACTGGTTGCATTCCGCTGTGCAATAATATTGCGTGCCCCCCATAAAATGACCTTATCACCCAAGTAGCGGGGGACACGCGATGCGCATTGGCCTTTATCCGGGCACCTTTGATCCAATCACTTTGGGGCATGTGGATATTATCCGCCGTGCCGCCCCTTTGGTGGATCGTTTGGTTATTGGCGTGGCGATCAACCGCGACAAGGGCCCGCTGTTTTCGCTCGAAGAGCGGGTGGCGATGATCGAGGATGAATGTGCCAGCCTAAGCCACGAAACCGGAACGGAAATTGTGGCCCATCCCTTTGAGAATTTGCTGATCAACTGTGCCCGCGAAGTGGGCGCGCAGGTGATTGTGCGTGGCCTGCGGGCGGTGGCCGATTTCGAATACGAATTTCAGATGGTCGGCATGAACCGCGCCTTGGATAGCACTGTCGAAACAGTGTTTTTGATGGCCGATGCACGCCATCAGGCGATTGCATCGAAGCTGGTCAAAGAAATCGCGCGGCTGGATGGCGATGTAACAAAATTTGTCCCGCCAGCGGTTAAGGCAAAGCTTTTAAATAAGCTTGGAAAGTCTTGATATTTCTATCATAATCTATTCGGTCTGATCTGCCTGACGCAGAAAGCTTGCGCAGCGATCAGGCTGCGTTAGGGGCAGCATATGCCCGCCCTCGATTTCGTGATAGTGGATATGGTCATGGCTGGCGGCCACGTCGCGGCCATGCAGCTGGGGCGACAAAATCCGATCGTCGCGGCCAAATAGAATATGCACAGGCACCTGTAGCTGGGCGTAATTCGCCTGCATCCATTTGATATCGCGCAGCGAGGCCAGATAGTCGCGGCTGGTGTTTTCAAAACTGCCCGGGCGCAGGCCCAGCATGCCGCCGCCTGCGCGCCCATAGCCGCTGGGCACGCGGTCTGGGCCAAAGACAAGGTCAAATACCGGGGCCGAGCGCCACATGCCCAAGGGGGTGGCCACCGTCCATGCGGCGAATTTGCGCCGCCATGCGCGGGGTATGGCCAGCCCCGAAAAGGCGGGCGAGGGCCGATCGCCGCGGCTGGTAAAGGGTGCCAACAGGGCCAGCCCACGGGTTTTTTCGGGAAAATCGATGGCCAAACACAGCGCAATGGCCCCGCCCAAGGAATGGCCCACCAGCAGCGGGCGATCCAGCCCCAAGGCCTCGATCGCCTCAGCGATATAGGCCGCCTGCGCGCGTGGGTTGGCCGGGGCGTTTGCCGGCCTTTCGGACCAGCCCATACCGGGCCGGTCGATGGCAATGCAATGGTGGGTTTTGGCCATTTCATCCATCAAAAACTGGTCGAAATTGCCCAATTGTGCGCCCAAACCATGGATCATCACGATGCTGGGCCCTTGGCCTTTTTCCACGTAATGCAGGGGGCCTGTGCTGATATGCACGAATTTGCCGCGCGGTGGCACGGCGGCCTCGACCCGGCGCTTGACCCACCAGCTGTAGCCAACCAGCGCCGCCAAAACTGCCACGCCAAAGGCCAAGACAGCCGCTAAAATTGCCAAAATTTCCATGATTTGCCCCCTGATCTGTGCAAAAGCTACGGGCAAATGCGGCGGCTGACCAGCCTTTCTTGGATCAGCGCCAAAAGGCCAACCATTCGATGAATTGCGCAAATTTGCGGGCCAAAAACAAAAAGGCACCGCCGCCGTTCAAGAGCATGTCCAAAATCAAGCCGGTCAAAATCAGCGTGGCCAGCACAAGGGCAATTGGGTTGGTCATGGTGGCACTCGAACACAAGATAACAAAAAAGGGCCCAATGGCTGGGCCCTTTCTCTATGCCTGTCGGTGCCCGGCAGTGCAAGCCGCAGGGCGCTGCGCTTACAGCAGGCGCCCCATGGCTGCGGCCACATCGGCCATGCGGCACGAAAAGCCCCATTCGTTGTCATACCATGCCAGCACGCGCACCAAACGCCCGCCGATGACCTTGGTTTGATCGGCGGCAAAATGCGCGCTTTCTTCGGTGTGGTTGAAATCTACCGACACCAGCTGTTCTTCGGTATAGCCCAAAATGCCTTTCAGCGGGCCAGCGGCTGCTTCGGCCATCAGGGCGTTTACATCCGCTTCGGTCACGTCTTTTTGCGCAATAAAGGTCAGATCCACGGCCGAGACATTGGGCGTGGGCACGCGCACGGCCGAACCATCCAGCTTGCCTTTCAGGGCTGGCAGCACCTCGCCCAGGGCTTTGGCGGCGCCGGTTGAGGTGGGGATCATGCTCATCGCGGCGGCGCGGGCGCGATAAAGGTCTTTGTGGCGGCGGTCCAACGTGGGCTGATCGCCGGTATAGGCGTGAATCGTGGTCATGATGCCCGACTCGATGCCGATATTTTCGTGCAACACCTTAGCCACTGGCGCCAAGCAATTGGTGGTGCATGACCCATTCGAGATCATCACATCCCCGCGGGCCAATGCGCTGTCGTTCACACCCATCACGATGGTTTTTTGAACGTTTTTCGCCGGTGCCGAAATCAGCACCGCCTTGGCGCCCCGTTCCAGATGCTTTTGGCACTTGTCGCCATCGTTGAAATTGCCGGTGCATTCCAGCACCACATCAACGCCCGACCAGTCCAGTTCGTCCATGTTGTAAGTGGACATCATCTGCATTTCGCCATGGCCCAGATCCATGGTGCCATTGCCAATTTTGACCTCGTTGCGGAAACGCCCATGCACACTGTCATAGCGCACCAGATGGGCGGCTGTTTCCAGCGGGCCCGTGGCGTTCACCTTCACCACACGAACATCTTGGCGGGCTTTCTCGGCGATATGCATAAGCGTGCTGCGGCCGATGCGGCCAAAACCATTGATCCCCAGTGTGATGGTCATTGATGCGTCTCCTGTTTGGGTAAACCACCGGCGGTATAACGGCACGGGGCAGGGGCTGCAAAGCTTGTTTTGCAAGAATATCGGGATGTTAGCGCAAAACTGGCGTTTGGGTATTAGGCCCTTGTTCTGGCGCTGTGCTTGGGTAGGGTGGGGGCCACGCATTTGGCAAAAGGTGGTGGTGGTATGAGCGGGTTATTGGCGCTGTTGGATGATGTGGCAGCTATCGCAAAGGTGGCGGCAACCAGCGTGGATGATATTGCCGCCGCAGCCGCCAAGGCCGGGGGAAAAACCGCAGGCGTGGTGATCGACGACGCCGCGGTCACGCCCAAATATGTCCAAGGGTTCGCCCCGGCGCGCGAAGTGCCGATCATTTGGAAAATCGCGCGCGGCTCGTTTTTCAACAAACTGGTGTTGCTGTTGCCGGTGGCCATGCTGCTGGCCAATTTCGCGCCTTGGGCGATCACCCCGTTGTTGATGTTGGGGGGGGCCTATTTGTGTTTTGAGGGGGCGGAAAAGGTGGTTCACAGCCTGTTTCCCCATGCCAATGCCGAAATCGAAGCGGATATGAGCGTGGCAGATGCCGCCCATCTGGAAGAAGAAAAAGTGCGTGGCGCGATCAAGACCGATTTCATCTTATCGGCTGAAATCATGACCATTTCCTTGGCCGCAATCGAGGCGCCGAATGTTTGGATGCAGGCGGCCACATTGGCCGTTGTTGGGGCAGCTGTCACCATTGCGGTGTATGGCGCGGTGGCCTTGATCGTTAAGATGGATGATGTGGGCCTGTTCATGGCGCGCCAGTCGCGGCTGGCCATGCTGCGTGCCTTGGGCCGCGGTTTGGTCAAATTCATGCCGCGCTTGCTGTGGGCGCTGTCGGTGATCGGCACGGCGGCCATGCTGTGGGTGGGCGGGTCGATCATCGAACACGGGCTGCATGAATTTCATATCGACGAGCCGGGGCATACGATCAAGGTTCTGGCAGACAGCGCCGCCGCCATGGTCACGCAAGGCGCGGGCGCGGTGCAATGGCTGGTCACGGCGGCGCTGGATGGGGTGTTTGGGCTGATCGTGGGGGTGTTGTTGATACCTGTTGCCACACGCGTGCTGGGCCCTGTGATTGCGGCGCTGACGGGCAAAAAGGCCCGCGGGCATTGATGCCCCCCTGCCTGCGGGCGGCGGTATGTTTGGGTGAATTGTTTCAAATTTCACAGATTTTTGGCCTCGATTTCGGGGTTTTGGGGCCAATTTCTGACGTTTACGTGAGGATGTAATCCAAGGTCGCGCATGGGCACGTACCCCTTTCACATGCAAATCAGCGTGCACAGTAAGTGGACAGTAAAGAGGGAACGTTTTTCATGACTTTTATTCGCAAATTCGCCGCTGTTGCGGCCACCGCAATGACACTTGGCACCGCTGCAAGCGCGGCAGACATTGTCGAGATCGCATCGGGCGATGCGCGTTTTTCCACGCTTGTGGCCGCAGTCAGCGCCGCAGGGCTGGTTGAAACCCTGCAGGGCCCGGGCCCATTCACCGTTTATGCGCCGGTAAACGATGCCTTTGCCGCATTGCCCGAGGGCACGGTGCAAACCCTGTTGCAGCCTGAAAACAAGGGGCAGCTGACCAATATTTTGCTGTATCATGTTGATGATCGCCACCTGACCGCTGAAATGATTCCGCATGGATCGAACTATTTCAAACCGATCTTGGCGAGCGAGCGTTTGTGCATCACGCGCAACGCATCTGGCGTGTCGATTGCCGATGGCACGGGTCAAAGCGCCAATGTGATCATCGCCAATATCAAGGCTGACAATGGCGTGATCCATGTGATCGACAAGGTTCTTTTGCCCGGCACCCGCCCCGCGTGCCATTGACGCCTGCGCAAATGCAACAAAGGCCCCAGCAGCGCTGGGGCCTTTATCATATCGGGGTGTGCGCCGGTGCGATTACAGCAGGCTTTTCACCTTTTCGGCCACCGCCTGTGCGGTGATGCCGAATTTTTCGTAAAGCACCTCTGCCGGGGCCGAGGCGCCAAATCCCTCCATGCCCACAAAGCCGGCTTTCGCCTCGCGGCCACGTTCGCCCAGCAACCAACGGTCCCATCCTTGGCGCACCGATGCCTCGACCCCTACGCGCACGGGGCCTGCGGGCAGCACTTTCTTGCGATAGCTCTCGTCTTGTTCGGCAAAGAGTTCCATGCAGGGCATAGATACCACGCGGGTGCCAATGCCTTGGGCCTCTAGCGCGGCACGGGCGGCCATGGCAATTTCCACTTCCGAACCGGTGGCAATCAAGATGGCTTGGCGCTTGCCGGTGGCCTCGGCCAGAACATAGGCGCCTTGGGCGGTCAGGTTGCGGGTTTTATGCTCGGTGCGCAGGGTTTGCACGTTTTGCCGGGTCAGCGACAGAACCGATGGCGTTTGTTTGGTGCTAAGCGCCAGTTCCCATGCTTCGGCGGTTTCCACCGTGTCGCAGGGGCGGAACACCCACGTGTTGGGCGTGGCGCGGCTGATGGCCAGATGTTCCACCGGCTGGTGGGTGGGGCCATCCTCGCCCAGCCCGATGCTGTCATGGGTCATGACAAACACGCTGGGGATACGCATCAGCGCGGCCAAGCGCATCGCGGGGCGGGCGTAATCGGTAAAGGCCATGAATGTGCCACCATAGGGGCGCATGCCGCCATGCAGGGCCATGCCGTTCATAGCGGCGGCCATGCCATGTTCGCGAATGCCCCAATAGATGTAGCGGCCCTTGCGGTTTTCGATATCGAACATGCCCAGATCGCCGGTTTTGGTGTTGTTCGAGCCGGTCAAATCGGCCGAGCCCCCCACCGTTTCGGCCATGATCGGGTTCACCACTTCCAGCACCATTTCGCTGGATTTGCGCGTGGCCACCTTTGGCGTGGTATCGCTGACCTGTTTTTTCAGGGCGCGAATGGTGCTGGCCAATTTCTTGGGCACCTCCAGCGCGTAGCGCCGTTCGAATTCGGCGCGTTTGGCGGCGGGCAGGGCGGCCAGACGGCCAGCCCAGGCGCTGTGTTCGGCCGCGCCACGGGTGCCGATGGCTTCCCATTGGGCCTTGACCTCTGTGGGCACCTCAAAGGCGCCACCGGGCCAGCCATAGGCGGCCTTGGCCGCGGCCAGCTGTGCGGCATCGGTCAGCGCGCCATGGCCTTTCGAGGTGTCTTGGGCCGCGTGGCCCAAGGCGATGTGGGTTTTGCACGCAATCATCGAGGGCCGCTTGCTGGCTTTGGCCGCCGTCAACGCCGCGTCAATCGCTGCGGGGTCATGACCGTCGATTTCTTGCACATGCCAACCGCTGGCTTTGAAACGTGCCACCTGATCGGTGCGATCAGACAGATCGACCGTGCCATCGATGGTGATGTTGTTATTGTCCCATAGCACGATCAGGCGGCCCAACTGGTGGCGCCCGGCAAGGCCGATGGCCTCTTGGCTGACGCCCTCCATCAGGCAGCCATCACCGGCGATGACATAGGTGTGGTGATCCACGATTTTGCGGCCAAACTGGGCGCGTTGAATTTCTTCTGCCATGGCAAAGCCCACGGCGGTGGCAATCCCTTGGCCCAAGGGGCCTGTGGTGGTTTCGATGCCCGCCGCATGGCCATATTCGGGGTGGCCCGCAGTTTTGGCGCCCCATTGGCGGAAGGCGCGCAGCTGATCCAGCGTGATATCTGGGTTGCCAGTCAGATAGAGCAGCGAATACAGCAGCATCGATCCATGGCCCGCCGACAGAATAAAGCGGTCGCGATCGGGCCAATGGGGGGCTTTTGCATCAAATTTTAGGTGCTTTTCAAACAGCACAGTGGCCGCGTCGGCCATACCCATGGGCATGCCGGAATGGCCCGAATTGGCGGCAGCCACCGCATCAAGGGTTAGGGCACGAATAGCTGTGGCGCGCATCCAATGGTCGGGGTTGGCTGAACGCAGGGCAGAAATATCCACGAGAGCAGTCCTCTGGCTAAGCATGTTGTTGGCCAGCCTCATACCACCCCCCGCCCATAGTTCAAGCAAAGCCTGCAAGTCTTTGGGCGCAAAGGGGGCGCATTTTCGGTATTCGTTGTCTAAACTGGCGCGAACGGCAGGGCGGCGCGATTCGCATCTGTCGGGTAAAGACAGCCACAGGTGCAAAGCCATTGGGCAAAAGTGAGGGTAAATGAGCGAGATCGCAGAGCTTGAACGCCGCATGACGGCGGCCATGGACCGCATCGCGCAGGCATTGGATGGGTTGGGCCCGCGCCCCAGCGCAGATAGCATTGCCGCACAGGATGGGGCCACAGCCACGGCCGAGGATAGCGCAGAGCTGGCCAACCTGCGCCAAGCGCTGGAAGATGAAAAACTGGTGACGGCCCAGTTGGAAGAGCGCATTAAGGTGCTTAAAGCGCGGCTAGAGGCGGCAGAGGCCGCCCCGGCGCCTGAACCTGCGCCCGAACCCGCAGCGGATGTGGCGCAACTGCACGCCCAGCTAGAGGCCGCGCAAGCCACCGCAACCAGCTTGGATGCGCAGGTGCAAGGCCTGCGCGCGGCGGGCGCGCAGATGCAGGCCTCGATGGAGGCGCTGCGCGAAGCGGCCCATGCGGGCGTGGCCGAGCCAGATTTGATCAACGCATCGCTGCTGGCCCAGCTAGAGGCCCTGCGCGCCGCCCGCGCCGCCGATATGGCCGAGGCCGATGCCATTATCGCCACGATCACCCCGCTTTTGACGCAAGAGCAAAACGACCAGCCGGAGGAAGCCAATGCCTGAGGTGGAAATTCGTATTGGCGGACGCAGCTTTGAAGTGTCGTGCCAAGATGGCGAAGAGCAATATTTGCAAGCCGCCGCCGGCATGCTGGACGCCGAGGCCAGCGTGCTAAGCAGCCAGATCGGGCGCCTGCCCGAGGCGCGAATGCTGTTGATGGCGGGGCTTATGCTGGCCGACCGCACCGCTGGTATGCAAGACAAGCTGGCCACGCTAGAGGCGGAATTGGCGCAGATAAAATCTGCCCCGCCGCCGCCGCCCGAGCGTATCGAGGTGCCGGTGATGCCCGCAGGGGTGGCAGAAACCTTGGCGGAATTAACCGCCCGGGCCGAGGCCTTGGCCGCCCAGCTGGAAGACAAAACCGCAGGCCCCGCATAGCGCGGGGCCCTGACGGCATGGGAATTGGTAAAAAAGCAGCCGCAGGTGGGGCTGCTTTTTTGTTTTTATATCAGGCGTTTGCTTCGCGAATTTTATCTGCCGCGTCTTTGGAATAGGCCACGCCGCAGCCATCAAGCAACGTGTCCAGCTCGCCCGACAGGGTCATTTCGGTCACGATATCGCAACCGCCCACAAATTCGCCCTTCACATAAAGCTGGGGGATGGTGGGCCAATCTGAAAACTCTTTGATGCCTTGGCGAATTTCAGCATCATCCAGAACGTTTACATCGGCATAATCCACGCCCATGTAATTCAAAACACCTGCCACGCGCTGCGAAAAGCCGCATTGGGGCATGGATTTGGTGCCTTTCATGAAAAGCACAACGTCATTGGCCTTGATCGTGTCTTCGATGCGTGTCTTTGCGTCGCTCATGTTTTTTCCCTTTACGGTTCAGTCTTTGTGCCCTTTGGGCACGAAAGAACGGGCATAGGCCTGTGGGTCGCGGGGCACTTTCCAACTGGTGCTGTTACCCCCCAAACCCGAGCTGTAATTTGAATGCAAAACGTGAAACCCGGTGCCGGGCTTTGAGCCGCGTTTTGCGTGATGCTCGCCGCGCATGCGCAAAATGGCAATGGCCACAGTCACAGCGGTGATCAGCGCGATCAGGATCGGGATGCTGAACTGCTGCATGGCCCCACCCCCCTAGTCTGGCGCGCGCGTGGTCAGTGCAAGGGCGTGCAGGGCGCCATCTGGCCCGTCCATCACCCCTTTGAGTGCCGCGTAAACTGCGCGCTGCTGTTGCACGCGGTTCATGCTGCGAAAGCTTTCATCAATCACCATCGCTGACATATGCACGCCATCATTCCCATCCACGGTGATCTGAGCGTTCGGAAATGTTTGGCGCAGCAGGTCTTCGATTTCATGGGCATGCATTGGCATCGGCGGCTCCTGTTTTGTGCTGTGCTGAAAGATGTAAACCTGAGATGCCTTATGTGCAAGAAGCGGCAGGCCAGATGATCGCCATGCGCGCGCCCCACTATTTGTGCCGCAGGGCGCGCGCGCGTTTTTGGCTATTAGGCCAAGGCTTGGGCAAAAGCGCCACGATAGAGCGCCGCCAGATCGGCCAGCGGGGCCTCGGCATTGCCCAGTTTGACGCTGTCGCCGGTAAAGCGGCCAACGCTGCGAATGGGAACGCCCGCGCCAGAGGCCGCCACCATCAGCGCCTCGGCTTTGTCAAAGTTGCATGCCACCAGATAGCGCGCCTGATCTTCGCCGAAAAGCTGGCCCATATCCGTATCATCCAAGACAATGCCAACACCTGCGGCCTCGGCCATTTCAAAGGCGGCCATGGCCAAACCGCCATCTGCCAGATCGGTGCAGGCGGTGATCAGGGCGTGGTTGTCCAAGATAAACTGGCCATTGCGCTTTTCTGCGTCCAGATCCACGGCGGGCGCGTCGCCATCTTCGCGGTTGAACACCTCGGCCAACAGGGCCGATTGGCCCAGATGCCCGGCGGTTTCGCCAATCAGCAGCGCCACGTGACCATCGCGGGCGGTGCCCAAAATGGCCTGTTCTGGCGTGTCAATCAGGCCCACGGCGCAGATGGTGGGGGTGGGCAGAATGGGCTGGCCATCGGTTTCGTTGTAAAGCGAGACATTGCCGGAAACGATGGGCGTATCCAGCGCCAGACAGGCGGCGCCAATGCCCTGAATGGCGCCCACGAATTGACCCATGATTTCGGGTTTTTCCGGATTGCCAAAATTCAGGTTATCGGTTGTGGCCAAGGGCCGTGCGCCCACGGCCACGAGGTTGCGATAGGCCTCGGCCACGGCTTGCTTGCCGCCCTCGATGGGGTTGGCGCGCACATAGCGGGGCGTAACATCCGAGGTGAAGGCCAGTGCCTTGTCCGTGCCGTGCACGCGCACAATGCCCGCGCCCAAGCCGGGGGTGCGCAGGCTGTCGGCCATCACCATCGAGTCGTATTGTTCGTAAACCCATTGCTTGGCCGCATAGTTGGGCGTGGCCAGCAGCGCCTTTAGCCCATCGATCGGGTCGATTGCGGGCACATCTTGCAGCGGCTCTGCGGCAGGGGTGGGCACCCAAGGCCGGTCGTATTCGGGGGCTGACGAGGACAGTTTCGAGAGCGGCAAATCCGCCATCACCTGATTTTTGTGCAAAATCAGAAAGCGGTCTTCGGGGATCGTTTCGCCCACGATGGCAAAATCCAGATCCCATTTTTCAAAAACGGCGCGCGCTTGGGCCTCTTTTTCGGGGCGCAGCACCATCAACATGCGCTCTTGGCTTTCCGAAAGCATCATCTCATAGGCCGTCATATTGGCCTCGCGCTGGGGCACATCGTCAAGCTGCAGCTTGATGCCAAGCCCGCCTTTATCGCCCATTTCTACGGCCGAACATGTCAGGCCTGCGGCGCCCATATCTTGAATGGAAATCACCGCACCTGTTTGCATCAGCTCGAGGCAGGCTTCCATCAGGCGCTTTTCGGTGAACGGGTCACCAACCTGAACGGTGGGGCGCTTTTCTTCGATCGTGTCATCGAATTCGGCACTGGCCATCGTGGCGCCGCCAACACCATCGCGCCCGGTTTTGGCGCCCAGATAAACAACAGGCATTCCCACGCCCGAGGCCGCGGAATAGAAGATTTTATCGGCATCGGCCAAGCCCGCCGCAAAGGCATTGACCAGACAGTTGCCGTTATAGGCGGGGTGGAAACGCACCTCGCCGCCCACGGTGGGCACGCCAAAGCAATTGCCATAGCCGCCAATACCCTCGACCACACCATGCACAAGCTGGCGGGTTTTCGGGTGATCGACCTGCCCAAAGGATAGCGAATTCATCGCCGCAATCGGGCGCGCACCCATGGTGAATACATCGCGCAAAATACCGCCCACACCTGTGGCCGCGCCCTGATAGGGTTCGATATAGCTGGGGTGGTTGTGGCTTTCCATTTTGAACACCACGGCCTGACCATCGCCAATATCCACAACACCGGCATTTTCACCAGGGCCGCAGATGACCTGTGGGCCGCTGGTGGGCAGGGTGCGCAGCCATTTTTTCGACGATTTGTAAGAACAATGCTCGTTCCACATGGCCGAGAAAATACCAAGCTCGGTGAAACTGGGCGCGCGACCGATGATCTCTAGAATGCGCTCGTATTCGTCGGGCTTTAAGCCATGAGCGGCAATCAGGTCGGGCGTGATGGCGGGTTCTTGCATGTGGTTCCCCATAGGCTGCGCGGTTGCGCGGGTCATAGCGGAAGGGCGCGGATTGGGAAAGAGGCAAGACAAAAAAGACCGTTGCGCCACCGCCCCGCGTTTTGCCCGGGTCAAGGCCAAAAAAAGGCCGAGCGCTAAGCTCGGCCGAAGTCCAACAGGGAGGTATGAAGATGATGAGAAACTAGTCGTCACCACCGTCAGGTGCTCAATTAGGTATCTGTTCCTGTCCAATCAAGAAAAAACATGCCGCAGGTGCAGCATGCCCGGTATGCAGCGAATGCATGGCTTGCTTAATTTATTGGCTAACTGCCTGATCTTTCACCCGTTTGCGATAGGCAATAATCTCGTCTTGCACGAATTCCCGAAAGGCTGAAACACGTTTTGAGTGTCGCAGTTCTTCGGGATAGGCCAAAAACACCGGCACATCGGTTGATTCGACTTCGGGCAATACCTCGACCAGATCGGGAAAATCTTGGGTCAGATAGTCGGGCAAAACGCCAATTCCCAAATCGTGCAGCACCGCCTGCAAAACCCCAAAGTAGTTGTTCACCGTCAGGGTAGAGCGGGGCTGATGGGCCATCAGGGTTTGCACCAGCTGCGCGCCCGCGCCAACCTGCGCCGAGGTGGGGTTTTGGCAAATCAGGCGGTGGTGGCGCAGGTCATCGGGCACCGTGGGCATGCCGCTGCGTTCGATATAGGCATGCGAGGCATAAAGGCGCATTTTCACCGCCATCAGGCGCTTGCGGATCAAGTCGGCTTGGCTGGGTTCCTTCATGCGAATGGCCACATCTGCCTCGCGCATGGGCAAATCCAGCACCCGCTCTTCCAGCATCAATTCGATCTTTAGATCTGGGTATTTCTCGTATAGCGCGGGCAGGCGCGGGGCCAACCACAAGCTGCCAAAGCCCGTGGTGGTGGTGACGCGCAATTCGCCAAAAACCTCGTCTTCGCTGTCGCGAATGCGGGCCGATGCCGCCTCTAGCCGTTTGGCCATGGCGGATGTGGCGTCAAACAGCAACTCGCCCTGTTCGGTCAAAATCAGGCCGCGGGCGTGGCGGTGAAACAAGGTGGTGTTCAGGCTTTCTTCCAGCGCGCGCACCTGCCTGCTGACGGCCGATTGGCTAAGATGCAGGGCATCGCCTGCGTGGGTCAGGCTGCCTGCATCGGCAACAGCGTGAAAAATTCGCAGTTTATCCCAATCCATGGTCGCCACATTCCTTGTTCGCATTAGCACTATAGAGAAAAATATAAAATAATCACAGAATGTTCCGTGATGACGTAACGGCCAGCACTGCCTTATCGCCATTAAGGGCATAATTTTTTGTGCTCAAGGGCCGAGGCGCAGTAATTTTAGGCGCGCGGTGATCTGGCGGGCGCGATCTGTGTCATAGAGATGTCGCAAAACTGTTGCACATTCAGACCCCAACAGGTGGCGTGTTTTCCTGCGCCACGCCGGTTTTGGATTGTGCCCCATGCGTCTGCCCCCGAAAATTGCCCGCGATATTAGCTATGCGCATTCTGCCAGCTCGAAAGGTGGGCGCGCCCTGATACGGGTGTTGGAAAATGTCACAGGCCGTTACAGCCTGATCCGCCGCGCGCAGGGCTACGAGCAAGACGTGGCGCAGGGCCGCGATTTTTGGCAAGTGATGGTCGAACGCTATGGCCTGACGCTGGATGTGATGGGGGGCAGCCTGTCGCATATTCCTGCCAACGGCCCTTTGATCCTGATTGCAAACCATCCCTATGGTATTTTGGATGGGCTGATGATGGGCCATATGCTGGCCACCGTGCGCGGCGATTTTCGGATCATGGCGCATCATGTGTTTCGCAAGGCCGAAGATATCAACCGGGTGATTTTGCCCATTTCCTTTGATGCCACCAAAGAGGCGGTGCAGCTTAACCTAGACACCCGCAAAGAGGCGCTGCGCTATCTTGGGGCGGGGGGGGCGATTGGTATTTTCCCCGGCGGCACCGTATCAACCGCGGCGCGCCCATTCGCGCAGCCGATGGATCCGGGCTGGCGCGCCTTTACCGCGCGGATGGTGGCAAAATCACGGGCCACCGTGGTGCCGGTGTATTTCGATGGCCATACCAGCCGCTTGTTCCAATTGGCCAGCCATCTGCATACCACATTGCGCATGGGGCTGTTGATCAAAGAGTTTCGCGCCCGTGTCGATACCCCGGTGCGGGTGGTGATCGGCAAACCCATCGCGCAGGCGGAAATCGACGCGCGCGCGCATGATTCAAAAGCGATGATGGATTTTCTGCGCAAAGCCACCTATGACTTGTCGCCAAAGCCGCTAGATACGCAAAGCTACGGCTTCGAATTCGAGGAAAAATACCGCGCCTAAGCGGGTGATTTGGCGGAAAATATGGCTGTTGGCATTTTCGACTCGGGCCTGGGCGGCCTGACGGTGCTAGAGGCAGCGCGCAAGCGTTTGCCAGAGGTTCCTTTTGTTTACTTTGGCGATAACCTGCACGCCCCCTATGGGGTGCGCGATAGCGACGATATTTTCGGCCTAACCTGCAGCGCGGTTAGCCGGATGTGGGATGAAGGCTGCGATCTGGTGATTTTGGCCTGCAATACCGCCAGCGCGGCGGCGTTGCGGCGGATGCAAGAAAGCTGGGTGCCCCGCGACAAGCGCGTGCTGGGGGTGTTTGTGCCGTTGATCGAGGCGCTGACAGAACGGCAATGGGGCGATAACAGCCCGCCCCGCGAAGTGGCGGTGAAGAACGTGGCGCTGTTTGCCACGCCCGCCACCGTGGCCAGCCGTGCCTTTCAGCGCGAACTGGCGTTTCGCGCCATTGGCGTCGATGTCGAGGCCCAGGCCTGCGGTGGGGTGGTCGATGCCATCGAAGAGGGCGATCTGATTTTGGCCGAAGCCTTGGTGCGCAGCCATGTTGATGCGCTCAAACGCAAAATGCCCACGCCGCAAGCCGCGATTTTGGGCTGCACGCATTACCCGCTGATGGAAACCGTGTTTCAAGATGCGTTGGGCGCCGATGTGATGGTGTTCAGCCAGGCCAATTTGGTGGCCGAAAGCTTGGCCGACTATCTGCAGCGCCATCCCAGCATGCGCGGCACGGGCCAAGAGGAAAAATACCTCACAACCGGCGATCCGCGCCGCGTATCTGACCGCGCCACACAGTTTTTGCGCCGCGAGGTGCGCTTTACCCAAGCCTAAGCTGGTGGTCTTGAAAGGCCAATTGCCGCATTTGGCGGCGGCAGGGCTTGCGCTGGGGCCCAATGCTGCCGATATGTTGGGCCAAGGTCCGCAAAGGGCCATGGGTAGGTGCACAGCCAAGTGAGGATGCGATGAAATCGCTGAAAAAGACACGCCGCATACAAATCATCGCGCTGACATTCGTTGCGTTGATCATTTCAACCGGGTTGATTGGCTATGCCATGCGTGACGGCATCAATTTTTTCCGCGCCCCAAGCCAAGTGATGGCAGACCCCCCCAGCCCAACCGAGGTGTTCCGCATTGGCGGGCTGGTCGAAGAGGGCAGCATCGTGCGCGGGCAAGGCGAAACTGTGCAGTTCAACGTCACCGATGGTGGGGCCACTGTGCCGGTTGTGTTTACGGGTATCTTACCCGATTTGTTTGCCGAAAATCAGGGTATGGTGGGCACTGGAAAATACATCAACGGTGTCTTTGAAGCCTCTGAAATATTGGCAAAACATGATGAAACATACATGCCAAAAGAAGTGGTGGACGCGCTGAAGGCGCAAGGCGTTTATAAAGAACCGAACGATAGCTAAACACGGCTTTAACCCGCGCTGCGCACCGTTTGCTCACCAAAAGCAAAGGGGCAATGATGCAGCAGATTGCGGAAATGGCGCGCCAGATCATTGCGCGCGAAGGCGGGTTCGTCGACGACCCAGACGACCCGGGCGGTGCCACGAAATACGGCATAACCTTGGCCACTTGGCGCCGGTTTGGGCAGGATCTGACAGGCGATGGCCAGATCACCCGCGCCGATATTGCAGCGCTTAGCGCTGATGCGGCGCAGGCGGTTTTGGTGGCACAGTATTTCCATGCGCCAAATATTGGCCTGCTGCCCCCGGGCCTGCAGCCCCCGGTTTTTGATATGTATGTCAATGCAGGGGCCAATGCCGTGCGCATTTTGCAGCGTCTTTTGGTGGATATGGGGCAGGGCTTGCAGGTGGATGGGGTGATCGGTCCTAAAACCGCGGCGGCGGCCGTGGCGATGGCGCAGCACTGCGCGCTGTTGGCCGACGCCTATGGCGCAGCGCGGCGCAATTATTATTTTCGTCTGGCCGATCTGCGCCCCGCCAGCCGAAAATTCGTGCGCAACAAACAAGGCGGCAAGGGCGGGTGGATTCACCGCGCCGAGGCGTTTATGCAGCCCCGGTTTCACCTGTCGCAGGCACAGTTCAACGCAAGGGTGGCGGCATGGCATTGATCACATCGGTTTTGGATATGGTGTTTGGGGGGGGCGCAACCTGCTGCGCGACACCGCCGATTTGCTGCGCCCCAACCCCGAGGGCGCAGATGCCCGCGCCTCGGCGCTGCAAGGTGCGGCCTTGGCGCAATTTGCCGCCGAATTTGGCCAGCCCCAACGCAGCGCCTTTGATCGGGCCATGGATGGTTTGAACCGCCTTCCCCGGCCGTTGTTCGCGCTTGGCACTGCGGCATTGTTCGTGGCCGCCATGGTGGCGCCTGCGTGGTTTGCGCAGCGTATGGCGGGGCTGGCCACTGTGCCCGAACCGCTGTGGTGGTTGTTGGGGGTGATCGTCAGCTTTTATTTTGGGGCGCGCCATCAGCAAAAAGGGCACGAGTTTCGCGCAGCCCTTGCCCGGCAGGCTGGGGCCGCACACCATGGTTTGGGTGGCGCACCTGCCGTGCCTGTGGCCTTGGCCGATACGGGCACCGATGCCCAGCTGGCGTTGCAGGCGCTAGAGCCTGCCGATAACCCCGTCTTGCAGCAGTGGCAAAACACAGGGGCCGGGCGGCGCTGATTGCGACAAGTTGAACAGGGGGGTAGGAATCGCATTTGCCTGCCTGTTCATAACATCTATACTTGGGGCATGATTACAGAACTCGGTCACTTTGCCCTCGTCCTCGCCTTCGTCGTTGCCATTGTGCAGACGGTTGTTCCCCTTATTGGCGCGCATCGGCGTTTGCCTGGCTGGATGGCTGTTGCCGAACCGGCGGCCAACGCGCATTTCTTGCTGATTGCGTTTTCCTTTGCTGCGCTTACCTATGCCTTCGTGACATCAGATTTCAGCCTAAAGCTGGTGGTGCTGAACAGCCATTCGGCCAAACCGATGATCTACAAAATCTCGGGTGTTTGGGGCAACCACGAGGGCTCGATGCTGCTGTGGGTGCTGATTTTGGCGCTGTTTGGCGCAACCGCCGCGTGGTTTGGCAACAACTTGCCGCCCACCTTGAAGGCCCGGGTGCTGGGGGTGCAAGGTTCGATCTCGGTGGCGTTTTTGGCCTTTATTTTGTTCACATCGAACCCGTTTTTGCGCCTTGCGGTGCCGCCGTTTGATGGCCAAGATCTGAACCCGCTGCTGCAAGACCCCGGTTTGGCCTTTCACCCGCCCTTTTTGTATTTGGGCTATGTGGGGCTGTCGATGGCGTTTTCTTTTGCCGTGGCCGCCCTGATCGAGGGGCGCGTTGATGCGGCATGGGCGCGCTGGGTGCGCCCATGGACGCTGGCGGCGTGGGTGTTTTTGACCATCGGCATCGCGCTTGGCAGCTGGTGGGCCTATTACGAACTGGGCTGGGGCGGCTTTTGGTTCTGGGATCCGGTTGAAAACGCCAGCTTCATGCCTTGGCTATTGGCCGCAGCGCTGCTGCATTCGGCCATCGTGGTGGAAAAGCGTGAAGCGCTGAAAAGCTGGACGATTTTGTTGGCGATCATGGCCTTTGGCTTTTCGTTGATTGGCACATTCATCGTGCGCTCTGGGGTGATCACATCGGTGCATGCCTTCGCCAACGACCCCGAGCGTGGCGTATTCATCTTGATGATTTTGGCAGTCTTCATGGGCGGCGCGCTGACGCTTTATGCCGCGCGCGTCCAAGCGATGGAGGCAAAGGGCGTGTTCAGCATGGTCAGCCGCGAAAGCGGGCTGGTGATGAACAACATCTTATTGGCGGTCAGTGCCTTTGTGGTGTTCATCGGCACCATCTGGCCCTTGGTGGCCGAAATGCTGTGGGATCGCAAATTATCGGTGGGCGAGCCGTTTTTTAACGCCGCTTTCACACCGTTTTTCGTGATCTTGGGGGCGATTTTGCCCTTGGGGGCCATGTTGCCGTGGAAACGCGCCACCTTGGGCCGTGCGGCGCGCCCTTTGTGGGCGGCTTTCGCCCTGTCGCTGTCGCTGGCAGCCTTGGCTTTCGCGGTGCAAACCGGTCGGGGCGCCTTGGGGCCTGTGGGGCTGTTTTTGGGCGCGTGGCTGATTTCTGGCGCTGCGGTTGATTTGTTCAATCGCACGGGGCGGGGCAGCTTTGGGTCGCGGCTGGCGCGCATGAAACGCCTGCCGGGCGCCGATTGGGGCAAGGCGATTGCCCATTCGGGCTTGGGCGTGACGATGATTGGGATTGCGGGCCTGATGGCATGGCACGCCGAAGATATCCGCGTGGTGCAGGTAAAGGGCAGCTATGACATCGCCGGCTATACCCTGACCTTGGACAAGGTCGAGCGCGTGCAAGGCCCAAATTATATCTCCACGATGGGCCATGTCACCGTGACCAAGGATGGCGCGCAGGTGGCGGTTTTGACGCCCGAAAAGCGGGTGTATCCGGTGGCGGGTATGCCCACAACCGAGGCAGCCATTGATTACGGGTTTTTGCGTGACGTCTACGTTGTTATCGGTGATCCGCAAGACAATGGCGGCTGGGCCATGCGCACCTATTACAAACCACTGGCAAACTGGATCTGGGCTGGCTCTATCCTGATGGCATTGGGGGGCATGTTCAGCCTGTTTGATCGCCGCTACCGGGTGGCGGCAGGGGCCCGGCGCCGTGCGCCAGCCGCGGGGGTGCCTGCTGAATGAAACGGGTGTTGCTGGTGCTGATGCTGCTTGGCGCGCCGGGCGCGCCGCTATGGGCGGTTCAACCCGACGAGATATTGGCAGACCCGGGGCTGGAAGAACGCGCGCGCGGCCTGTCCAAGGGGCTGCGCTGCTTGGTGTGCCGCAACGAAAACATCGATGATTCCAACGCCGAGCTGGCCCGCGATCTACGCCTTTTGGTGCGCGAGCGTTTGGTGGCTGGCGATAGCGACCAGCAGGTGATCGACTATGTTGTGGCGCGCTACGGCGAATATGTGCTGCTGGCCCCGCCCAAAACCGGCATCAATTGGCTGTTGTGGTGGGCGGGCCCGCTGATGTTGCTGGGGGGCGGCGTGATTGGGTTTAGCTACTTGCGCCGGCGCCAAGCCGCACCCGAGGGGGCAGGCGCGGCGGCGCTGAACCCTGAAGAAGCGGCGCGCTTACGTGACATTATGGAAAAGTGACGCGTAGTTCCTCTTTTCCTTCATCATGGCTTGGGTATGCTGCGCCAGACACAAGGGGAGGGCCAAGCGTGGACTATCAGACCATCACATTCGAAGTTGCCAACGACATCGCCGTTATCGCGCTAAACCGCGAAAGCAAGATGAACGCGCTGAATGCGCAGATGCGCGCTGAAATTGCCGATGCCGCGCGCGAGGCCCCCAAACATGCCCGCGTGCTGGTGATCACGGGCAAAGGCCGGGCATTTTGTTCTGGCCAAGATCTCAGCGATCGGGCCAACGCCGCTGAAATCGATATGGAGCGCACCTTGCGCGACGAATACGGCCCAATGTTGCGCGCCATCTACGATAGCCCAATTCCCACCATCAGCGCGGTGAATGGGGCAGCAGCCGGGGCAGGGGCAAACCTTGCGCTGGCGGCAGATGTGGTGATCGCCACCGAAAGCGCCTATTTTCTGCAGGCATTTGCCCGCATAGGCCTGATCCCCGATGCTGGCGGCACCTATTGGATGACGCGCGGCATGGGCGCGGCCAAGGCGATGGGCGCGGCGCTGTTTGCCGATAAAATCAGTGCCCGCCAAGCCGATGATTGGGGGTTGATCTGGGAAGCTGTGGCAGATGATGCCTTCGAGGCAACATGGCGTGCGCGCGCGGCGCATTTGGCCAATGGCCCAACCTTGGCCTATGCCAAAATCAAAGAGTCGATCCGCGGCGCATGGGACAACAGCCTAGAAGATCAGCTGTCGCTCGAGGGGCGGCTGCAGGGCACCTGCGGCAAAAGCCGCGATTTCAAAGAAGGCGTTACCGCCTTTTTGGAAAAGCGCCCAGCCAAATTCGAAGGCCGCTAAGCCTGACGAGCCGATAAAAAAAGGCGCCTTTCGGCGCCTTTTTTGTTGGTTGAAAACCCCGCTTAGCGGTTTTCGACATTCACATAATCGCGCTGATTGGCGCCCAGATACAGCTGGCGTGGGCGGCCAATTTTCATCTGCGGATCGCTGATCATCTCTTTCCACTGGCTGACCCACCCCACTGTGCGCGACAGCGCGAAAATTGGGGTAAACATCGAGGTTGGGAAGCCCATCGCCTCGAGGATAATGCCAGAATAGAAGTCGACATTGGGGAACAGTTTTTTATCGGCGAAATATTCGTCTTGCAGCGCGATACGCTCTAGCTCTTTGGCCACCTGCAGCAGCGGGTTATCTTCGATGCCCAACAGGTCAAGCACCTCGTCGGCCGATTGCTTCATCACCGTGGCGCGCGGGTCAAAGTTTTTATACACGCGGTGGCCAAAGCCCATCAGGCGGAACGGGTCGTTTTTGTCTTTGGCGCGCGCAATGAATTCGGGAATGCGATCGACGCTGCCGATTTCTTTGAGCATCTCAAGACAGGCTTGGTTGGCGCCGCCATGGGCCGGGCCCCAAAGGCAGGCAATGCCGGCCGCGATACAGGCAAACGGGTTGGCCCCCGAAGACGAGGCCAAGCGCACAGTCGAGGTGGAGGCGTTTTGCTCGTGATCGGCATGCAGGGTGAAAATACGGTCCATCGCGCGGCTAAGGATCGGGTTCACCTCGTATTTTTCGGCCGGAACCGAGAAACACATATGCAGGAAATTGGCCGCGTAATCCAAATCATTGCGCGGGTAAACGAAGGGTTGGCCGACCGAATATTTATAGGCCATGGCCGCAATCGTGGGCATTTTCGCGATCAAGCGGATCGAGGCCACCTCGCGCTGCCACGGGTCGCTGATATCCAGCGAATCGTGGTAAAAGGCCGACATCGCGCCCACAACGCCCACCATCGTGGCCATCGGGTGGGCATCGCGGCGGAACCCACGGAAGAAGTTGTGCATCTGCTCGTGGATCATGGTGTGGCGGGTGATGCGCGTTTCGAAATCTTCCAGCTGCGCGGCGGTGGGCAATTCCCCGTAAAGCAGCAGGTAGCATACCTCTAGGTAATGCGATTTGCTGGCCAGCTGGTCGATCGGATACCCGCGATGCAGCAAAATGCCTTCGTCGCCATCAATATAGGTGATGGTCGAATCGCAGCTTGCGGTCGAGGTATAGCCGGGATCGTAGGTGAAAACGCCCGCTTGGGCATACAGCTTGCGGATATCCAGCACGTCGGGCCCAACCGAGGGGCTGAGAACGGGCAATTCAACGGTTTGCCCGCCAATCGACAGCGTTGCGCTTTTGGTAGTGTCAGTCATCGGCTTAATCCCTTCATCACTGGCCTCATACGCGGATCGTATGGGCGTTCCTTTTTAAACGGCGGTCTGGCGGCAGGGCCATCATTCCGCGGCATCGGTCAGCCGGGCAAGGGTTTCTTCTTGCCCAAGGACCAGCATCATGTCGAAGACGCTTGGGGTGGCGCTGCGCCCGGCCAGCGCTGCCCGCAGTGGGCCGGCAAGCTTGCCAAACTTAACGCCTTGTGCCTCGGCAAAGGCAGACGCCACCTCTTCGATCTTATCCCGCGACCAGCTAGCATTTTGCAGGTGCGGCGTCAATTCTTTCAGTATACCACGGGATACAGAATCTAGCGCCTGACGCGCTTTCTCATCGGGTTCGATGGGGCGATTTGCCAGAATAAATTCTGCCTTTTCAATCAGTTCAGGAAATGATTTGGCCCGCTCTTTCAGGCAGTACATGCCTTTTTCCATCAGCGCGCTCTTTTGCGCATCCAGCAGGTTTTGGCCCGTGACTGCCAAGAAGGCCTGCAATTCATGCAGCAGTGCGGCATCCTCGCTGGCGGCGATATGTTGCCCGCACAGGTTTTCGAGCTTTTTAAAATCAAACCGCGCGGCTGATTTGCCGATGCCGCCCAGATCGAACCAGTCTTGCGCCTGTGCATCGGTGAAAAATTCGTCATCCCCATGGCTCCAGCCAAGGCGGGCCAGATAGTTGCGCATGCCTGCCGCCGGGTAGCCCAGCTTTTGGTATTCATCCACGCCCAAGGCGCCGTGGCGTTTTGACAATTTCTTGCCATCTGGCCCATGAATAAGCGGGATATGCGCCCATACAGGCACCTGCCAGCCCATGGCTTCGTATATCATCATCTGGCGGGCGGCGTTGTTGAGGTGGTCATCGCCGCGAATAACATGGGTGACACCCATGTCGTGGTCATCCACCACAACGGCCAGCATGTAAACCGGTGTGCCATCAGAGCGCAGCAAAACCATATCGTCCAGCTGGTCATTTCGGATGGTGACATCGCCTTGCACTTGGTCCTTGATCACGCTGACACCGTCGCGCGGGGCTTTGATGCGCACCACATAGGGGGCATCAGGGTGGCTGGCGGGGTCGGCATCGCGCCACGGGCTTTGAAACAGGGTCGAGCGTTTCTCGGCCTGGGCCGCTTCGCGAAAGGCTTGAATTTCGTCTTGCGTGGCAAAGCATTTATAGGCCTTGCCCGCCGCCAGCAGGCTGTGGGCCACCTCGGCGTGGCGCGCGGCGCGCGCGAATTGGCTGACAATCTCGCCGTCATGGTCCAGCCCAAGCCAGTCCAAGCCCTTTACAATCGCTTCTGTCGCCTCGGGCGTTGAGCGGGCGCGATCGGTGTCTTCGATGCGCAAAAGAAATTTGCCACCGCGCCCCCGTGCATAAAGCCAATTAAACAGCGCCGTCCGGGCGCCGCCGATATGCAAATAGCCGGTGGGCGAGGGGGCAAAGCGGGTAACGACAGGGCCTGACATGCGGTTTAGTTAACCTTTCGGTAAGAATTCAGTTGCTAGCTTTTCCGCCTGTCTACCGGGGCGCCAAGCAGGGGGCAAGCGTGCGTGTTTTCCAAACCTTTGAAACCGCCTTTGCACTGCAGCGGGGGGCGTTGTTTCCTTGGGCACCGGTGATGCTAGCCTGCGGGATAGGGCTGTATTTTTCCTTAACATTCGAGCTGACACATCCCACTTATACGGCGCTTTTTGTCATTTTTATAATGGCCAGCGGGCTGGCGCTGCGCGGCGGGCTTTTGGTGCAGGTTTGGGTGGGGGCCGTGGCGTTGATTGTGCTGGGGGTGCTTTTGGCGGGCCTGCGCGCGCATGCGGTGGCGGGGCCGGTGCTGGGCTTTCGCTAATATGGGCCGGTCGAGGGACGGATTATCGCGATGGATCGCTCTGGTAGTGATGCTTTGCGGCTGCTTTTGGATCAGGTGGTGCTGGCCGATACCGCCCCCCAAAAGGTGCCCCGGCGCGTGCGGGTGTCGCTGCATGGGCCGCAGGGCTTTGTGGCCTTGGCGCCGGGGCAACGGGTGATGATGAACGCCCATCTCGCGGCGCCGGCGGGCCCGGTCGAGCCGGGGGGATTTGATTTTCGGCGCCATGCGTGGTTTTTGGGCATCGGGGCGGTGGGCTATACCCGCACGCCGGTGGTGCTGGCTGTGGCGGGCCGCGAAGGTGTGTGGCTGGGCCAGCTGCGCCACCGCCTGTCGCAGCGGGTGCAGGCGCGCATTCCGGGCGATGCCGGCGGGTTTGCCGCCGCAATCCTAACAGGCGACCGTTCGGCCGTGGCGCAACCGCGGCTCGAGGCGTTGCGCGATAGCAATTTGGCGCATTTGCTGGCCATTTCTGGGCTGCATATGGGGCTGTTGGCGGGGTTTGTTTTTGCCGCTATTCGCGGTGGGCTGGCCTTGTGCCCGCCATTGGCATTGCGACTACCTGCACGCAAAATCGCGGCGGTGTTTGCCATGGCGGCCGGGGCGTTTTATCTGGCGCTATCGGGGGGAAACGTGGCAACCGAACGCGCCTTTAGCATGGTTGCTGTGATGTTATGCGCGGTTTTGCTGGACCGCCGGGCGCTGTCTTTGCGCTCGGTCGCGGTGGCTGCGCTGGTGGTGCTGGCTTTGCGCCCCGAGGCGCTGGCAGGCCCGGGGTTTCAGATGAGCTTTGCCGCCACCACCGCCCTTGTGGTGGTGTTTGGATGGCTGTCCCAGCACCGGCCAAAGAGCGGCTGGATGGCACAGAAATGGCTGCGCTTGGCGCTTGGCGTGCTGGTGTCCTCGGGTATTGCGGGACTGGCCACGGCGCCTTTGGGGGCTGCGCATTTCAACCAGATTGCCCATTACGGCTTGCTGGCCAATTTGGCGGCAGTGCCGCTGATGGGGGCGCTGATTATGCCCGCGGCGGTGATTGGCATTTGCCTGATGCCATTGGGGCTGGATGGGGTGC
>RFQY01000091.1 GCA_009924775.1 Paracoccaceae bacterium
TGTCGGGTCAGCACGCGGCGCAAGCGGTGCAATCCGACCAGATTTCACCCGCGCGGTCGCGCCCGATGGCTACGCGTGGTGGTATGTCGACGGGATCAGCGACTGTGGCACGCGGGCGGTTTCTGTAATTGGCTTTATCGGCTCGGTGTTTTCGCCTTGGTACCGGTGGTCGGGGCGGCGCGACCCGCAAAACCATTGCTGCATCAACGTGGCCACCTATGGGCCGCAGGGCCGCTTTACCATGACCGATCGTGGCCGCCCAGCGTTGCGGCAATCGCGTGACGTGTTGCAGGTGGGCCCCAGCCATATGCATTGGCAGGGCGATAAGCTGGTGATCGAGCTGAATGAAATCTCTTCGCCGCCCATCGTGGGGCGGGTGCGCGGGCGCATTGTGCTGCACCCTGAGGCCTTGTTTGGCACGCCCTATCAGCTGGATGACGCAGGGCGCCACCATTGGCAGCCCTTTGCCCCGATTGCGCGCATCGAGGTCGATATCGCGCCGGGCCATCGCTGGCAGGGGCATGGCTATTTCGATGCCAATTACGGCAGTGCTGCGTTGGAGGCGGATTTCAATTACTGGACATGGGGGCGCTTTCCCACTGCGGGTGGGGCCACGTGTTTTTATGATGCCGAATTGCGCGATGGATCGGCGCGCGCCCAAGCGTTGCGGTTCACGGCAGATGGCCGCACCGAGCAGATCGAGGCGCCGCCCCGTGCCGCGTTGCCGCGCAGCCTGTGGGCGGTGCGCCGCGAAACCCGCGCCGACCCGGGCTATCGCCCGGCGCAGGTGCTGGCCATGCTGGATGCGCCGTTTTACACCCGCTCGGCCGTGCGCACCCAGATCGAGAGCTGTGAAAGCGTGGGGGTGCACGAGGCGCTGGATCTGCGGCGCTATGCCCAGCCGCTGCTAAAACCGATGTTGGCGGTGCGCGTGCCCCGCAGGCGCAATTGGCACTTTGATGGGCCAATGCCCTAGCCGCTATCGCACCAAACGTGGGGCCTTGGTGTGGGTGTCAAGGAAGGGGCGCACAAATTGCGCCACTTCGCCGGGCGCCTCTTCATGCATCAAATGCCCATAGCCCGGCAGTTCCACATAGGTGCAATCGGGCAGGCGCAGGGCTGCGTTTTTCGACACTTCGGGCGGCACTGCGCGGTCGTTGCTGCTGGCCAGCAGTAAACAGCTGACAAAGTTTTGGGGCAGCCGTTCCAGTAACGGCTCTAGCTGCCATTGCGCCATCATCCCCAAGGTGCCCTCGATATGGCTGGTGCGCGCCACCAAGCGCCGATAATTGGCCACGCCGTCGGCATCCAAGCTTGACCCGGTGCCAGCAAGCAGCCGCTCGACCTGGCGGCCACTGGCCGAAAACCGGGTGACCAGCGCGGCGATAAAGGGGCTGGCCGACATGGCGCGCGCCAGTTTGGGAAAAAGCCAGCCCTCGAAGCCGCCAAAGGGGCCAAGCGCTGCGTTCAGCCCCACCACCGAGGCAGGCGGGTTGGGCATGACTTCGGCCATGCGCAGCGCCACGGCGGCGCCTGCGGAATGGCCCAAAATGGCTTGCGGGCGCCAGCCCTGCGATTGGCACAGCGCGTTCAGGTCATCGGCCATGGCATCAAGGCCCAGCCGCATGGTGCCGCCCGCGCGCGTTAGCCCTTGGCCGGGCAAATCGGGCACGATCAGCCGATAGCCCGGCAAATGCGCGATCAATGGGTGAAAGCTGTGCGACGAGGCCCCCGCCCCATGCAGGGCCAGAACATCGGGGCCAGAGCCGAAAATTTGCACATGCCATTCATGCGGCGAGAGGCGCAGAAAATGCGATGCCTCGCGGCGGGGCCAATCTGGGGGCGGCACCGTCATGCCATATCGCGCCCCAAAGCCGCGCCTAAGGTGGCCGATAACCCCTGTGCATCGGCGCGCGGCAGGCGCACCAATTCGGCCCCCAACGCGGTGGCCAGTGTTTGCACATCGGGGCGGGGGCGCATGCTGGTGTCAAGCACCAAGGCCGGCACGCGCATGGTGCGCAGGGCCTGTGCCATGCGCGTGGTGTCAGCCTGCGCGGCTTGGCGATTGGCGCTGCCATCCAGGGCGATATTGCCGCGCCCATCGGTCAAAACCGCCAGCGCTGGCGTTTGCCCGCGTGCGCGGGCTTGGGCCACACAGGCGCGGGCCATATCCAACGCTCCGGCCAGCGGTGTGGCGCCGCCGCCGGGCAAGCCTGCCAAGCGCCGTTTGGCCTGTACCAATGCCCGGGTGGGGGGCAGGGCCAATTCGGCCTGAGTGCCGCGAAAGGTGATCAATGCCACATGGTCGCGGCGCGCATAAGCTTGGGCCAGCATCAGCTCTATCGCGCCCTTGGCCTCGGCTAGGCGCGCAACCGCTGCCGACCCAGACGCATCGACCAGAAAAAACAATGCCCTTTCTTGGCGGGCTTGGAACCGCTTTAGCTGGATATCGCGGGGCCAGATCAGCAGCTGCGGCCCGGCTGTGCCTTGGGCGGCTTGCACCGCTGCGCGGCGGATTTTCTGCCAAGGGGCCGCTTGGCGCAGGGTGGCGAAAATATCCACCCGCTGGCCGGTGCCGGGCCTGCCGCTGCGCGGGGGCAGGGGGCGGCCGCGGTGCTGGCTGGCTTGGCGTGCCCCGGCCCCGGCGGCGCCCTTGGCCATTTGCCGCGCGATACGCCCCGCTTGCAGGCGCGCCAGCAGATCGTGGGGCAGGGCGGCTTGGGCGCTGGCGATCAGCATTTCGGTGGTGGCGGGGTCGGGCTGGGGCGCGTCGGCTGTGGTGTCCTGCGCCGGGTCGTCCTGCGCCGCCCTGTCCTGTGCATTGTCGGCTTGTGGCGGCGGCGCTGGTGGTGAGAGGCTGGCCTCGGGGGGGGTGGGTGCCTGATCTTGCGGTGCTTCGGGCTGGCGCGTGGCGCGATGGGCCAAGGCCAGGGCCGCTGCAATTTCCAGATCCTTGGCAGTGGTCACATGGCGGCCGTGCAAGGCGGCATGGGCGCGCGCCGCCGCCATGCAAAACAGCGCAGCGCGGGGGCTGGCAATGCCCAAGATCTGACAGGTTTCCGCAATGGCCGCCAGCGCATCTTCGGCCAGCGTTACACCCCCCAAAATTGCTTGGGCGGCGGTGATTTTGTCCATGGGTAGCGCGGCCTCTGGGCAATCGGCCAAGGCCAACCCATCGAGATCGGCAAAAAGCCCCAACGCCTCGGCCAAGGGGCTGGGCAGGGCCTCGGCCTCGGTTGCGCTTTCATCAAGGGCCACAAGCGCCGTGGGCTGGCCCGTGGCACAGGATTTGCGGGCCTGATCAAGGATCATCGCTGCGGTGGCGGCGCTGGTGCGCTCGGCCGAGCTTAGAACCGCCCAGCCACCCTTGGCCAAAAGGCCGGGGCGCCAACGCGGTGCTTGGGCCAGCAAGGTTTCGGCGATGTCCATCCCGCCTGCCAAACTGTCGGGGGGCATGGCGGGGTGCAGGCGCTGTGGGGCAAAAGCGGCCAGCTGCGCCAGCAACCTGTCGCGCATCGGGCCTGCGCGCGCCATCAGCCACAGCCCGCCCAACCCCTGCGGGTTGATCGCCAAAAGCGCCAGCGCCAATTGCGCATTGGCCCAAGGCGTGCCCGGGGCCGGGCCGGGCCTGTCGTTATCTGATGAGGCATCCAGCGCCATTAGGGCAGCACTTCGGCCAATTGCCGGGCCACGCGGGTGGTGCTGCCGGCCTCGTCTAGCGGGTCGCGGCGCAGGCGATGGCGCAGGGCCATGGGGGCCACGGCGCGAATATGGGCGCGGGTTAATTCGGTGGCGCCCTCAAAGGCGGCAAGGGCGCGCGCCGCGCGCAACAATGTCAATTCGCCGCGCAGGCCGTCGGCCCCCAAGGCCAGACAAATCGCGGCGCAGTCATAAAGCGCGATCGAGGTGCTTTTGACCGCCATAAGCCCCTGACGCGCCGCCACAATTTTGGCGCGCAGCGCGGCATCTTTGGGGTGCCATTCAGCCATAAATGTTTCGTGGTTGTTTTCATAAGCGTCGCGGCGGCGGATCACCTCGACCCGGGTTTCGATATCGTCTGGGCTGCGCACCTCGACCGACAGGCCGAAGCGGTCCAGCAGCTGCGGGCGCAATTCGCCCTCTTCGGGGTTGCCCGACCCCACCAACACGAATTTCGCCGCGTGGCGAATAGACAGGCCATCGCGTTCCACCACGTTTTGGCCCGATTGGGCCACATCCAGCAGAAGATCAACGATATGATCTTCCAGCAAATTTACCTCGTCGATATACAGATAGCCGCGGTTGGCGCGTGCCAGCAGGCCGGGGGCAAAGGCCTTTTCGCCGCTGGTCAGCGCACGCTCGATATCCAAGGCCCCTGTCACCCGGTCTTCCGATACGCCCAAGGGCAGATCGACCACCGGCGTTTGGCGGGTTTCTGTGGCGCTGTCTTTCGGGGTGAACCAGTCGGGACAATCGGCAGCTGTGGCCGAGTTCACGGGGCAGCCTTGCACCGCTTCAATGGGGGGCAGCAGCGCGGCCAAGGCGCGCACGGCGGTGGATTTGCCAGTGCCGCGATCACCAAAAACCAAAACGCCGCCGATCCGCGGGTCAACCGCCGTGAGGATCATGGCGGTTTTCATTTCGTCTTGGCCGACAATGGCGGAGAAGGGGAAAGGTGTCATGCGGCCTCCTGTACAAGATGGCGGGCGATTGGGTCTTGCCCGTGCCATCGGCCTTCGGTGCCCAGCACCTGAAAGCGGGCGTATAATTCTTCGGCAAACCAGCCATTGTCGCGCACGGCGCGAATGGCCTCGGCATGGGCGCCACGGCGGGCAAAGGCGGCCATGCTGGTGGCATCTGGCCAGACCGAAAATGTGACTTGGTGCAGCAAAGGCACCTCGCCGATGCCGATTTTGAACAACACCGCCGGGTCTTGGCCGATCTTGGCTGAGATATCGGGCACGCGGCCCCAAAACTGCAGGGCATGCCCCAGTTTCACGCTGGCCCGCGTCAGCGCCGCGATTGGGCCTTGGCTGGCGGCTTGGCTGGGGGCTGTTGCGCTGGGTGAGAACGGCGATTGCCCGGCCCATTGCCCCCGGGCCGACAGCGGTGCCAGACGCAGCGTGTAGCTTTCGCTGGCGCGTGCGGCCCAGTGGCTGAACGGGGCCATGCGGCTGGCCGCTTGGGCGGCTGCGGGGCTGTCCCAGACGGTGAGAATCGCCCAAACCCCCCAGTTGGGGCGCGGGGTGAACCCTTCGCCGGTGCCCGTGCCGCATAATTTCCAAAATTGCAGGCCCTTTGCGCGGGGCATCTGAAACCGCGCCAAGCCCATTTGCCCCAGCACCCACAGGCGATCTGAGGTCCGATCAAACCGGAACAGGCTAAGCATGGTTGTCTGCATGGTGGGTTCCTTTGCTGACGAAAGAAGAATGTCACGGGGTGTAGACAGTGTAAAGCGCTTTGTGTAAGTTTATATTGACACATTCAGCCAAACGCGTTGAATCTGCCCTGTAAATAGGAGGTTGCCATGCCGGCTACGCCGCGCTCTGCGCAGATGCCCTCGCGTGCCATTGTGATTGGTGCCGGGCTTGGTGGTTTGGCGGCGGCCATGCGGCTGGGTGCTAAGGGCTACGAGGTGACGGTGATTGACCGGCTCGATCAGCCCGGCGGGCGCGGGTCGTCTATCACCCAAGAGGGGCACCGGTTCGATCTGGGGCCAACCATTGTCACCGTGCCGCAAGGGCTGCGCGATTTGTGGGCGGCGTGCGGGCGCGATTTTGACCGCGACGTGCAGCTGGTGCCGATGGACCCGTTTTACGAAATTCGCTGGGCCGATGGCACCCGTTTTGCCGCGCGCCAAGACGAAGACGCCATGATGCAAGAGGTGGCGAAACTGGCCAAGGGCGATGTGCCGGGCTACACCAAGTTCTTACAAGACGCCGAGGCGCGCTATTGGTTTGGCTACGAGGATCTGGGCCGCAGGCCGATGCACAAGCTGGCCGATTTGATCAAGGTTTTGCCAAAATTTGCCATGATGCGCGCCGATCGTTCGGTTTATGCCCATGCCGCGCGCCGGGTGAAGAACGAGAAGCTGCGCTTTGCCCTATCGTTTCACCCGCTGTTTATTGGCGGCGATCCGTTTCATGTGACCTCGATGTACATTCTGGTCAGCCATTTGGAAAAAGCCTTTGGCGTGCATTACGCGATGGGCGGTGTGCAGGCCATTGCACAGGCCATGGTGCGCGTGATCGAGGCGCAGGGTGGGCAGGTGTTGATGGGCACCGAGGTAGATGAAATCACCACCGCGGGCGGGCGCGTTTCGGGTGTGGATCTGGCGGGCGGGGGGCATATTGGGGCCGATGTCGTGGTCTCGAATGCTGACGCGGGGCACACCTATACGCGGCTGCTGCGCAATCACCCCCGAAAACGCTGGAGCGATGCCAAACTGCGCGGCATGCGCTGGTCTATGGGGCTGTTTGTTTGGTATTTTGGCACCAAGGGCACGCGTGCACTGTGGCCGGATGTGGGCCATCATACCATCGCCGTGGGCCCACGCTATAAAACCCATATCCGCGATATTTTTCAGCGCGGCCATCTGGCCGATGACATGAGCTTATACGTGCACCGGCCTTCGGTTACCGACCGCTCGGTTGCGCCGGCAGGGGATGATACGTTTTATGCGCTGTCCCCGGTGCCGCATTTGGGCCATGACGACCCAACAGATTGGGCCGCAATGGCCGAACCCTACCGCCAAAAAATGCAAGCCATGCTGGAAGAGCGGTTGCTGCCCGGCCTTGGGCGCCATATCGGCCCCAGCCTTGTATTCACGCCAGAAACCTTTCGCGATCGCTATCTTTCGCCATTGGGCGCCGGCTTTTCGATCGAGCCGCGCATTCTGCAAAGCGCGTGGTTTCGCCCCCATAACGTATCCGAGGAATTGCCGGGCCTATTCTTGGCCGGGGCGGGCACCCACCCCGGTGCGGGCCTGCCGGGCGTGATTGGCACCGCCGAGGTCATGGCGCAGATGGTGCCCGATGCCCTGCATCCTGTCGTTGCGCCAAGAATGGCCGCCGAATGAGCGCCGCTGCGGATATGGAATTTTGCCGGGCGGCCATTCGCACCGGCTCGTTGTCGTTTCATGCGGCCTCAAAGTTGCTGCCCAACCGCGTGCGCGACCCGGCCTATGTGCTTTATGCCTTTTGTCGTTTGGCCGATGACGCGGTAGACGAGGGCCACCACCCCAGCGCCGCCGTCTTGCACCTGCAAGAGCGTCTTGATTGCGCCTATGCAGGCCAGCCATTTGATGACCCGGTGGATCGCGCGTTTGCGCGCTTGGTGGCGCAGTATGACATGCCGCGTGCCTTGCCCGAAGCGCTGCTAGAGGGCTTGGCATGGGATGCCGAGGGGCGCCAATGCCCCACGTTTTCCGATGTCTTGTCGTATTCGGCGCGGGTGGCATCGGTGGTGGGGGTCATGATGTGCGTGCTGATGGGCGTGCGCGATCGCCACCGTTTGGCCCGTGCCTGCGATTTGGGCTTGGCCATGCAGCTGACCAATATTGCCCGCGATGTGGGCGAAGACGCGCGCAATGGCCGGTTTTATCTGCCCCACGACTGGTTTGAAAATGCAGGGCTGCGCCGTGATGCGTTTTTGCGCCGCCCGGCCCTGTCACCCGAGGTGCAGGCGCTGGTGGCGCGGTTGTTGGCCGAGGCAGACAAGCTGTACCTGCGGGCCGAGCCGGGCATCGCCGCGCTGCCGCTAGATTGCCGCACCGGCATTTTCGCGGCCCGCCATATCTATGCCGCCATCGGCACCGCGCTGCGCGCGCAGGGCTGCAACAGTATTGGCCTGCGTGCGCGCACCACATCTGCCACTAAATTGCGGCTTTTGGCATGGTCGGGGCTGCGGGCGGGCACCAGCGTTTTGCAGCCGGGCATGGCCACGCTTTATGCGCCCCCCCGGCCCGAAGTGGCGTTTTTGGTGCAGGCCGCTGCGGTGGATGCGGGCGAGTTCCGCCGCTCGGACGCATTGATTGATGTTCTAACGCGCTTGCGCCAGCAAGATGATCTGGCCCGCCCATAGGGCGCGCTGCTTGAACTGGGCGAAATCGCCCCTAGCTAGAAACACAGGTGCCGCGCTGCGGCATTGGCAAAGTCCAGCAAAGGGGCATGGCGTTAGATGATGGATTGGGGCCTCTTTTTTACGTTTTTGGCCGCCTGTGGTGCCGCCGCGGCAACTGGGGCGATGTTTCAGCCGGGCGACTGGTACGAGGGGCTGAACAAACCCCGCTGGACGCCGCCGGGCTTTGTGTTTCCGTTGGTTTGGACCACGCTTTACATTGCAATGTCTTATGCCGCTATGTTGGTTGCGCAAAGCGGGCAGGGCGGGCAAGCGCTGGGTTTTTGGGCGGCGCAGATCGCCTTTAACACGTTGTGGTCGCCGATCTTTTTCGGCCTGCATCGCATGCGGGCCGCGCTGGTTGCCATGGCGGGGCTGTGGCTGTTTGTGCTGGCATGTGTGATCAGCTTTTGCCAGATCAGCCTGCTGGCCGGCGCCTTGATGGTGCCGTATCTGCTGTGGGTCAGCATTGCGGGCGCGTTGAACCTGTCGGTGCTGCGCCGTAACCCTGCCTATGCCTAAGCTGGGGTTGGGCCGGGCTTAGGCCACAGGCCCGGTTGCCGCCAGTTCGGGGAAAATCATGCCGGTGTGTTCGCGCATGTAGATCTGCAGCCAAGGGGTGAAACGTGCGGGCGTGCGTTCGATCGCGCTGGCCAAAACCGGCAGGCTGACCCATGTGGCATCTTGCACCTCGCGCGGGTTTAGCTTCATGGGCAGGTCGCCCGTGGCGCGCGCGCGATACACTTGCACCACCTCGTGTTCGATCATCCCATCGCCCACGTCGGCGCGATATTCGATCTGGCCCACATGCTGAAGCGGCAGGTCGCGAATGCCCATTTCTTCGAACAAGCGGCGCTCTGCGCAGTCCATGTCGTCTTCGCCCCAATGGGGGTGGGTGCAGCAGGTATTGGTCCACAGGCCCGGCGTGTGGTATTTGACCGCCGCGCGTTTTTGCAACAGCACCCTGTCGCCATCGGTGACGAAAATCGAAATGGCCTTGTGGCGCAGCCCGCGGCGGTGCACATCGACCTTGTCCAGCGGTTTAAGGGCGCCGTTTTCCCATGCTGGTATCAGCCATTTCATGTGTAGCTTGCCTTTACCAACCCACTGAGATGCAATAGGTTTTTGATGCCGATGCGCAAATGCGCCATGGGCCGTGCGGCCACAAGTTTCTTGTTCATATAGGCCTCGAATGTCAGGCGCTGAACATCGATGTCATGGCATAGGCTGACAAACCGCTCGCGCCGATCATCCGAGCGGTAATAGGCGTCTTGCATGCGCCGCAGCACTTTGAACACCATGCCATGGTCGCGCATGAACAGTTTACGCGCCAATTTCAAATCGCGCGCGCGGCCACTGGCCAAAAAGGCCTGCGCCGCCGTGGCGGCCACCCGCCCCCCGGCCATCGCGTAATATATGCCCTCGCCCGAGCTGGGGGCCACCACCCCCGCGGCATCGCCTGCCAGCACCACATCGCGGCCATTGTCCCACACCGCCAAGGGTTGCAGCGGGATGGGCGCGCCTTCGCGGCGGATGGTTTCGCAGCCAGCCAGCCCCGCCATATCGCGCAGGCGGGCGGTGGCCTGTTTCAGGTCTGTGCTGCTTTCTTCGGTGCCCATGCCAACGCTGGCGCTGGGCCCATGGGGAAAGATCCAGCCGTAAAAATCTGATGAAATCGCCCCGTCATAGATCACATCGCAGCGGGTCGGGTCGTAATTGGCATTGGCAGGTGGCGCTTTGATAATTTCATGATACGCAATCACATAAGGGATCTTGTCCCCCCCCGGCACTTCGGCGCGGGCCACGTTGCTGCGCGCACCATCGGCGCCAATTACCAGCCGGGTGCGGCTGTGGCGTTCTTCTCCGCTGTCTTTGTCACGCCAGATCACCCGGGTGCCGCTGCTGTCGCGTTCGATGCGCACGAAGGTGCCTGTTAGGCGCTGGGCGCCGCTTTGCTGGGCGCGGTTGCGCAGATATTCGTCGAAATCTTCGCGATCGACCATGCCGACAAAGCCATTTTCAATGGCGATATCCACCGCGCGCCCCGTGGGCGAGATCATCCGTGCTGTTGAAATACGCGCCACGATCAAATGATCAGGAATGGCGAAATCGGCGATCAGCCGGGGTGGAATGGCGCCGCCACAGGGCTTGATCCGGCCAGCCCGATCCAGCAGCGCCACCTTGTGGCCCGCGCGCGCCAAGTCATCGGCAGCCGTGGCGCCCGATGGCCCACCCCCCACAATGAAAACATCGTAATCCATGCTCATTCCCCTGCTACCAGCTGGTGGCGGCGGCTGCCGCCCATGATTGTTGCCGCCATGACGGCTGCGGCCAAAAACAGCAGCGCTTGCAGGCTGAAAACCGCGCCAAAAGCGTCGTTTGGTGCCAAAAAGCTGCGTGCGATATCGACCAGCGCTGCGCCTGCCAGCCCACCAAACCCGGCGGCAATGGCCTGCGAGGCGCCCCATAGCCCCATGCGCGTGCCCTCGCGTTGGCCCCCGCCTTCGCCGGCCAGTTGCATCATGGCGCTGATCGCGGCCACCGCAAAAATGCCGTTAAACACGCCCAGCCCCATGACCAGCATCTGAAACGGTGCGGCCAGATGCGGGGCCAGCGTGATGGTTACCAGCATCGCGGCTGATCCAACGCAGCCCAGCATCACCCATGTGCGGGGCGTGCCGATGCCAAAGCCCGATGACAGCAGGCCAACCGCCAGCATGCCCATGAATACGCCGCCATTTTGGGCGCCCGATAACCGCGTGCTTTCGCCTGGTGTATAGCCAAAGGCCAAGCCGGCGTAGGGTTCCAGTATCAGCTCTTGCATGAAATAGGCGGTCATCGAGAGAAACACGAAAATGGTGAAGTTGCGCGCTTTGGGGTCGGCCCATGCTTCGGCCAGGGCGACGGCAAAAGGCGTGTTGCTGCGCGCGTTTTGGGGCTGTGCCGGGGTCAGGCCGCGTTCGATGCCGATGACCGCCAGCGCGGTGACGGCCAGCGCGCCAAAACACACGGTCGCCACAACCCACAGCAGGCGGGTGTGGCTGTAGGGGTCCAGCACGCTGCCCACGGAAATGGCGGTAAGCGCGATGCCCGCGATCATCATCAGCCACGTAATCATCGCGGCGGCAGGGCGGCGTTTGGGGGCGGTGGCCGCAGCCAGCAGCGCCAAAAGCGATGTGCCAGAGGCCCCAACGCCCAAACCGATGATGGCATAACACAGCACCGACAAGGCCAAGCCCGCGCCGAAATGCGTGGCCAGCAGCGGAATGGCCGCAGCGCTGCCCATGCCACCGGCGGCCAAAAGCGCCATGCCCCCCACAATCCAGCGGGTGCGATGCCCGCCCTTATCTGCCATATGGCCCCATTTTGGCCGGGTGATCTGCACCGCGTAATGCAGCGCCACCAAAAGGCCAGGCACGATGGCCGCGATCGATAATTCCACCACCATCAGGCGGTTTAGGGTGGATGTCATCAACACCACAATCGCGCCAAGGCAGGCCTGAACCAGCCCCAGACGGATAATTTGAAGCCAGCTTAACGTCATAGGCCCATCCCCCGCAGCGCATGGGCTGCCACCATCATTCCCAAAACATAAGGGCCCACGCCGGTGCCATTGAACCAAGGTGCGCGTGCGGCGGGCGCTTGGCGCCAGCGCCCCAGCGCCCAGATCTGCACGCCAATACCAAGGCCAATCAGCCCGGCATGCAGGGGCGCGCCCCAGATCAGCAGCAGCGTCACCACCACCAGTTGCGACAGCACCATCACCGTGCCTGCCACCGTGGCTGCATCGGTTGGGCCCAACACCACCGGCAGCGATTTCAGGCCCATATGCCTGTCACCTTCGATGGCCTTGAAATCGTTGATCGTCATGATGCCATGGGCGCCCAGCCCATAAAGCAGCGCGATGGCTGCAATTTCAAACCGTGGTGCGGT
>RFQY01000092.1 GCA_009924775.1 Paracoccaceae bacterium
CGCGAGGCATGGGCGATAAAGATCAGCCCCACCAAATTGGGCACAAACCCCTGATAGACCGCCTGCAAAGCCAAGGGCTGCAGCGGCGCATCTGCCAAGCCGCTGGGCAGCCAGAAATACCAGATGGGCAGATAGATCACTGCGTTTACAATCGTGCCGCAAAAAATGATCTGCATCGCCCCCAGTTGCCAGCGCCCCGACAACATCACATAGACGGCAAAAAACAGCGCCCCCACGGCAAACAGCGCATCGCCAATCCAGGCCTGCGCATGCCCCATCGCACTGCCATCCCAAGCCAGCACAACCGTCGCGCCCAAAATCAGCGCCGCCCCCCCCAATTGCCGCAGGCTGGGGTGTTTTTTGGCAAAAAGCGCCATCAACAGCATGCTAAGAAACGGCAAAAGACCATTCATAAAAATGCCGCCATGGGCAGCAGGGGCAAACAAAAACCCAGCAAAGACCGCCAAAATATAGACCGGCCCCAAAATGAACGAGATCACAGCGATCTGCACCAACCGCAAGTGCCGCCAAGGTTTGTAGATCAGGCACAATGGCAGCGCCACGATCGAGGCCAGACCATAGCGCATGGCGGCCAGATCGTAGATTGTCAGCCCGCTGTCATTGGCCACACGGCTGACAATCAGCCAGCAAGACCACACCAAAACAATGGTGCAGGCCGCAAGATAGCCAGACAGCTGCGATGTTGGGCGGGCGATCATTGGGGCACCTGGGGCGTTTGGGGCATGTCTGCCCCAGCACTAGGGCTTGGCCCGACCCAAGCCAACCGTAATCGCCCACTACCGTATTAGCGCGGGAGTGGCAGCGCGGCTATGGGCGCCCATGTGGCACAAGCGCGGAAAAGGGTTTGCCAACCGTTTTCTCGTAATCGTCCTCGTCCCAAAACCCGATCAAAATGCCCGTCTCTGCCGCGATCTTTTGGCGCGCCAGCACCGCCGGGGTGGCGGTGATACGGGTATGGTGGCGGCTGGCCCATTGCAACAGCGCCGCCTCCATCCGGGCGCGCACCTGGTGATGCTCGGGCAGATCGGATGCGCCGATATCGTGCAATTCGTCGGGATCTGCGGCCAGATCAAACATCACCGGGCGGAAGCCTTCGCAGCGGATATATTTCCAACGCCCATCAAAGATCATCTTTGTGTGGGCATTTTCTTGGGGCTGCCCCAGGGCCTGGGCCATTTCGGACCAGTGATAATCGTGTTCCGAGATCACATAGCGGCGGCTAAACCCGCCTGTGCCATGCAAAATGGGGGTCAGATCGCGCCCTTCGATGATATGGGGCTTGGCCCCTGCCCCCAAGGCCGACATGAAGGTGGGGGCCAGATCGATCATTTCGACCAGCGCATCGCTTACCTTCCCACGGGTGCTGTCGGCCTGCGGGCGCGGGTCGGCGATGATCAGCGGAACCTTGACCGCCATTTCGTGGTAGAAATCTTTGTCACCCATCCAATGATCGCCCATGTAGTCGCCATGATCAGACGTAAAGGCGATGATGGTCGTATCGGCCAGCCCCTCGGCCTGCATCCAGGCAAACAGGCGGCCCAAATTATCATCCAGCTGCTTGATCAGCCCCATATAGGCCGGGATCACCGTTTCGCGCACCTCGTCGCGCGAAAAGCTTTTGCACACGCGCGCATCCAGATAGGCGCGCAGCAGCGGGTGGTCAGTGCCAAATTCGGCTCTATCGCGCACCGGTGGCACGATATGGGTTTCGTCATACATGTCATGATAGGGCGCAGGCACAATATAGGGCCAATGCGGTTTGATATAGGACAGGTGGCACATCCATGGCCGCCCGTCGGCCTGTGCTTGGCGCATGAACTCTATGGCCCTATCGGTCATATACGCGGTTTCGGAATGTTTTTCGGGCACATTAGCGGGCAGGCGCGAGTTTTTCAGCAGCCACGCCGACAGGCGCTGCCCATCGGCGTCTAGCCCGGAATTGGCAAAATCGTGCCATGGGTTATCCGAGGCAAAGCCATGCGCCACCAGATAATCATCATAGGCCGACCAGTTTTGCCGTGCACTATCGGGGTGCAGGCCGTCATCGCGCTCGAAGGGTTCAAACCCGCATTCCGACCGCGCCACACCAATTTGGCTTTTGGGGTCTATCCCCAGCCAGGCCATGCCCTCGAGATCGGCGGTCATGTGGGTTTTGCCCACCAACACCGCCCGCGCCCCGGCGGCGCGCAGATGGTCGCCCAATGTCGGTTCGCCCACCCGCAAAGGCATGCCATTCCAGGTAGAGCCATGGCTGCGCACATACCGCCCCGTATAGGCCGACATGCGCGAGGGCCCACAGACCGGCGATTGCACATAGGCGTTGCTAAACCGCACGCCACGCGCTGCCAAAGCATCGATATGGGGGGTATGCAGGTGCGGATGGCCATAGCAGCTGAGGTAATCAAAGCGCAGCTGGTCTGCCATGATCCACAAAACATTGGGCGGGGTGCTCATCGGTTTGTTGGCCCTTTTGCAAGCGGGTCAAAACCGGCGCCTGGCCGCCTGCCCACAGAATGGAATTACCGCCCAACATGGCGCGTCTTCGGCCCCTTTCGGATGGCGGGTGCGCATGGGATCTGCGCGCGCAGAAGAAAGCAGCGCAGGCGGCCGGGTTGGGGGGCGTAAAAAAGCCCCGGGGCATTCCCGGGGCTTTTGTTGGCTCTGTTACGCTTAGGCCGCGTTGGTGACGGCGCGTTTGGTCAGCACGCCCACCAGATGGGCGCGGTAGGCGGCGCTGCCGTGCAGATCTGCGATCATGCCATCGGCTGGCAGGGCAAGCCCGTCCAGCGCATCGGCGGCGAAATTGGCCGACAGCGCCGCCTCGGCCTCGGCCCAGCGGAAGACACCGTTTTCAGAGGCGCCGGTCACAGCCACGCGCACACCATCGGCAAAGCGCGCCACAAACACCCCAACCAGCGCAAACCGCGAGGCGGGCTGTTCGAACTTCACATAGGCGGCCGACTGCGGCACCGGGAAACGCACCTCGGTGATGATCTCGCCCTCTTCCAGCGCAGTGGCAAACATGCCTTGGAAGTAATCATCTGCCGCAATCTGGCGCGCGTTGGTGACAATCACCGCCCCCGAGGCCAGCGCCGCCGAGGGGTAGCAGGCCGAAGGGTCGTTATTGGCCAGGCTGCCGCCAATCGTGCCACGGTTGCGCACCGCCGGGTCGCCAATGCCCCCCGCCAGCGCCGCCAGCGCGGGGTAATTTGCCGCCACTTCGGCCGCCACGCGCGCATGCGGCGTGGCCGCACCGATGCAGATCTGCCCCGCATCGTTGTGGCAAATGCCCTGCATCTCGGCAATGCCGCCCAAGCTGACCAGCTTCGAGGGGCTGGCCAAACGCTGTTTCAGCGTTGGCAACAGGGTTTGACCGCCAGACAGCGCCTGCGCGTCTTCGTCTTTCAGCGCTGCAACCGCCTCGGCGATGCTGGAGGGTTTTTCAAAATCGAATGCATACATGTCCTGTCTCCCTATTCGCCCTGCATCGCGGCCCAAACACGGGACGGCGACAATGGCATATCGATATGCGTGATGTCATGGCCCTGACGGCGCAGCGCGTCAACAACCGCGTTCACAACCGCAGGCGGGCTGCCAATGGCCCCCGCTTCGCCGCAGCCCTTTACCCCCAGCGGGTTGTGGGTGCACGGCGTCGAGCAGCTGTGATCCACCGTGTAAAACGGCAGGTCGCTGGCCCGCGGCATGGCGTAATCCATGTAGCTGCCGGTCAGAAGCTGGCCATTCTCGTCATAGACCGCCCCCTCTAGCAGCGCCTGCCCAATCCCTTGGGCCAAGCCACCATGCACCTGCCCCGACACGATCATCGGGTTCACGATATTGCCAAAATCATCGGCCGCGGCAAAGCGTTCGACCGTCACGCGCCCGGTATCTGGGTCGACCTCGACCTCGCAGGCATAGGCGCCCGAGGGGTAGGTAAAGTTCGACGGATCGTAAAACGCCGTCTCTTCCAGACCCGGTTCCATATCTTCCAGCGGGTAGTTATGTGGCACGTAAGCCGCCAGCGTTACATCGCCCCAAGCCACCGATTTATCGGTGCCTGCCACGCTGAACTGGCCGTCTTTCAGCTCGATATCGGCCTCGGATGCCTCTAGCAGATGCGCGGCAATCTTCTTGGCCTTGGCGATGATCTTATTCGTCGCCTTCACCATTGCCGAACCGCCCACCGCCAAGCTGCGCGAGCCATAGGTGCCCATGCCCATCGGGGTGCGGGCCGTGTCGCCATGCACGATATCGATCATGCTTTCGTCGATGCCCAGCATATCGGCCACCACTTGCGGGAAGGCGGTTTCATGCCCCTGCCCGTGGCTGTGGCTGCCGGTCATCACTGAAATCGAGCCGGTGGCGTTGACCCGCACCGTGGCGCTTTCATAAAGCCCCGCGCGCGCGCCCAGCTGGCCCACAAGGTTTGACGGCGCGATGCCGCAGGCCTCGATATAGCAGTTCACGCCCAAACCGCGCAGCTTACCGCGCGCTTTCGATTCTGCCAAACGCGCCTCGAAACCGGCCAGATCGGCGATCTCTTCCAGCTTGTCCATCGTGGCGTGGTAATCGCCCGTGTCATATTCCACAGCCACCGGCGTGGCATAGGGGAATTGGGTGATAAAGTTCTGACGGCGCAGCGCAATCGGGTCAACGCCCAGCTCGCGCGCGGCTTTGTCGATCACCCGCTCCAGCTGGTATGTCGCCTCGGGGCGGCCCGCGCCACGATAGGCATCGACCGGCACGGTGTTGGTAAAGACCGCCTTCACATTCACGTAAATCAGCGGCGTTTTATAGGTGCCCGCCATCAGCGTGCCATGCAGCCACGTGGGCACCGAAGGCGCAAAGGTGGACAGATAGGCGCCCATATTGGCGTAGGTTTCCGTGCGCAGCGCGGTAAAGTTATTATCTGCATCCAGCGCCAGTTCGATCTTGGTGACGTGATCGCGCCCATGCGCATCCGACATAAACGCCTCGGAGCGCGACGAGGTCCATTTCACCGCCCGCGCCAATTGCCGCGCGGCAAAGGTGCAAAACGCCTCTTCGGCATAGTGGAAGATCTTGGTGCCAAAGCCGCCACCCACATCGGGGGCCACAACGCGCAGCTTATGTTCGGGAATGCCCAGCACGAACGCGCCCATCAGCAGGCGGATCACATGCGGGTTTTGGCTGGTGGTATAAAGGGTGGATTCATCCGTTGCCCGGCTGTAATCGCCCACGGCCACGCGCGGCTCCATCGGGTTGGCCACAAGCCGCTGGTTCACCAGCTCTAGCGTGGTCACATGCGCCGCCTTTTCAAAGGCTGCGGCAACCGCGTCTTTGTTCTCTTCAACAAAGCCCCAGTCGTAGCACAGGTTGCTGGTCAGATCGTCATGCACCTTGGGCGCATCCGCAGACAGCGCCGCTTTCATATCCACAACCGCGGGCAGTTCTTCGATCTCGACCGAAATTGCCTCGGCGGCGTCGCGCGCCTGTTCGGGGCTTTCGGCCACAACGGCGGCAATCGGGTCGCCGACATGGCGCACCTTGCCTTGGGCCAGAACCGGGTGCGCCGGCTCTTGCATTGGCTGGCCAAACCGGTCGGTCACCTGCCAACCGCAGGGCAAGCCCCCCACAGAGGCAAAATCAGCGCCGGTAAATACCCGCACAACACCCGGCATCGCGGCGGCGGCGTCGGTGTCGATCGACACGATCCGCCCATGCGCCACATCCGAGCGCAAGAAATGCACATAGGCCTGCCCATATACGTTGATATCATCGGTGTAATTGCCGGCCCCGGTCAAAAACCGAATATCCTCGCGCCGCTTGCTGCTGGCGCCTATGCCTGAATCTTTTGGCATGATTTCTCCTCCCAAATCCTGTCAGCCCTGCGCACCTGCGCGGGCGTGGTATTATTCCGCGGCGATTGCAGATACATCCTGCCCAGAGGCGGCCAAGATCGCCTTGACGATGTTATGATAGCCCGTGCAGCGGCAGATATTGCCCTCGAGATATTGGCGCACTTCGGCCTCGGTGGGCTTGGGGTTTTCTTTCAACAAGGCCGCCGCCGTCATCACCATGCCCGGCGTGCAAAACCCGCATTGCAACCCGTGATGGTCCTGAAAGGCCTGCTGCAAATTCGACAAAGTGCCATCTGCTGCGGCCATCCCCTCGATGGTGCGCACATCGGCCCCATCTGCTTCGGCGGCCAGCATCGTGCAGGCCTTTACCGACACACCGTTCACATGCACCGTGCAGGCCCCGCATTGCGAGGTGTCACATCCAACATGCGTGCCGGTCAAACGCAGATCTTCGCGCAAAAAATTAACCAGCAACGTCCGCCCTTCAACTGTTCCACGCACGGCTTTGCCGTTCACGGTCATTTGGATTTCGGTCATCAGTTCCTCCCAGAAATGTTTATTCGTGCAGTCATTGTAGGCGAGTTAAGCACGGCTCTAACCACTTGAGAACCGTAAATTTAGCCTTCATGCCATTATTGCCCCCCGGGGCTGCGCCGGGGCCTTGGCCGGGTGGGAATTTCCTTCAACAGCCCCCCCACGCCCATGGCGGCAATATCAGCGCTGCTGGGCACTTGCCCGCAGGCCACCCGTTCCAGCACCCAATCGGCGCCGTTCAGTGCCGGGCTGCGCGCGCATCCGGGCAAGCCCACCACCGTGGCCTGACCAAGCTGCCCCAAAAATAGCAGGTTTCCCGGATCAACCGGCATGCCAAACCGGGTCAGCGTGCCGCCCGCAGACAGCAGCGCCTGCGGCGCCACGTCATGGATATCAGAGGTGGCACTGGCGGTCAGCACCAACACCAGTTTGGTGGCCCGGGCGGATTGGGCCAAGACCTGCGACAAGGCTGCACACTCGTGCGCGGCCACAACGCGATCGGCCAGCGAGATGCCCAAACGTTCCAGCCGGGTGCGGGTGGCGCGCCGCCCCTTATCGGGGGGGGGCGTGCCGGTTGTGGTGGTTTCGATCAAAACCGCATGATCCAACACCGGTGGCAACAGGCGCAAACTGCCCGCTGCATGGGCCGCTGCGCGCTGCAGATCGGCCTGCGACACCGCGTATGAAATGATTTTGATCGTTGCCACCATGGCGCCAGCCCCAAGCCGCGCAAAGGCGGGCAGCGTGGCAATGGTAATCATCGGGTCCACCGCGTTCAGGGCGGCCAACCGGGCCTGATCCAGCATCAAAATGCCGGGGCCTGTGGCATATAAATTCACCCGCCCCGCCCCCGCCGCAGACAGGCGCAACCCTTGGCCCGACGGGTAGGGCACCAGCGCCTGTGCCAGCTGCTGGGCGGCTGCGTTTTCGGGCACGTCGCCCGGGGCAAGCTGGGCCACGGTTACCTGCCCCAGCCCCGCCGCGCGCAGCTGCGCTAGATCGGGGGCCGCCAAAACCGTGCCCTTGGCCAATCCCGCCACCGAATGGGCCAAAATCGCGCCTTCGGCCTGATCGATGGGCAGGGGGCCAAAAATCAAGGCTGGCCCCCGCGCAAAACCGCCGTCATCTGCGCCAAAATCGCCACGGCAATCTCTGCCGGGTTGGCCGCGCCGATATTCAGCCCGATGGGCCCGTGGATACGTGCCAGATCATCGGGGCCAAAGCCCATATCGGCCAGACGTTCGCAGCGCTTGGCATGGGTGCGGGTCGAGCCGAGGGCGCCGATGTAAAACGCCGGCGAACGCAGGCCCAAAACCAAGGCAGGGTCATCCAATTTGGGATCGTGGGTTAGCAGCACCAACGCGCTGCGCGTATCCAGCCCCAGTGTCGCCACAGCCTCGTCTGGCCAGTCGTTCAGGATATGGGCATCCGGAAAGCGGGCGCTGTTGCCAAACGCTTCGCGCGGGTCAATCACAAAGGCATCATGGCCTGCCAGCCGCGCCATGGGCACCAAGGCCTGTGCAATATGCACCGCCCCCACCACCAGCAGCCGCAGGGGCGGGTTGTGGATGGTGACAAAGGTTTGCGTGCCCTCTTCAAACCCCGACCGATCGGCGCGAAACCGCGGCGCGTGCCCGGCAAGATCCAGCCGCCGAGCGCCGGTGCCTAAATCGGCCACCACCGCCACGGGTTGACGCACCGCGCGCGCCGCCACCAGTTGCGCCAACAGATCGCGCGTTAAAACGGTGCCCACAGGTTCCAACAGCACCCGAATGGTGCCCCCGCACGCCAGCCCCACGGCAAAGGCATCGCCATCGCTGACCCCGTATTCCAACAGGCGCTGGCCGCCGTCCGCCAGCGCCTCTAGCGCCTCGACCACAACCGCGCCCTCGACGCAGCCGCCCGAGACCGAGCCCTCGATCTGGCCATCGCCGGAAATCACCAATTGGCTGCCCACGCGCCGGGGGGCGCTGCCCCAAGTTTCGATCACCGTGGCCAAAACCGCGCCGCGCCCGGCATCATGCCACGCCAGTGCCGTTTCGGGGATTTGATCCATGCCTGCCTCCTGTCACAGTGATCACGCGCGGATCGCGCGGGCGCGCCCTTGGGCGCATGAAACACCTAGGCCGTGGCAAGTGCAAGCCGCATCTGCCCCCAACCTATTGGCCCGCCACCATGGCCATCAGCCGCTCTTTTTCGCCGCTGTCGCGGGTGCTGCTGATGGCGGTGCCCAGCGCCTCGAGGCTTTGGATATTATGGCCGGCGCGAAAGGCATCGACATGGGGCAGCATCGCCTTGATACCGGCGGCGCGGGGGGCAAACCCCTCCCAGCGCAGCAGCGGGTTCAGCCAGATCAGCCGGCGTGCTGACAGGTGCAGGCGTTGCATTTCATGGCCCAAATCCTGCGCGCTGTCGCGATCAAGCCCATCGGTGATCAGCAACACAACCGCCCCCTGCCCCATCACCCGCCGCGACCATTGGTGATTGAACTGGCGCAAACAACTGCCAATGCGGGTGCCGCCCTCCCAATCTTGGGCCTCGGCGCCGGCGGCGGCCAGCGCCTGATCGACATCGCGCTGGGCCAAGTGGCGGGTGATATTGGTAAGGCGGGTGCCAAAGGTAAAGGCGTGCACGCGCGCCCAACCGGCGCCTTTCTCGTTGGCGACGGCATGCAAAAAATGCAAAACCATCCGCGAATATTGCGACATTGAACCGGAAATATCGCAAAGCACCACCAGATTGGGCCAGCGGATGCGGTGCGATTTGCGCGCAAGGCTGTGAATTTCACCGCCCCGGCGCAGACTGTCGCGCAGGCTGGCGCGCCAATCAACCATCGCCCCTTGGCGGGCGGCGCGCATCCGGCGTGCACGCAAGGGCTGCACCGGCAGGCTGAGGCGTGCCAACATGCGTTTGGCTTGGGCCACCTCGTCGGTGCTCATCTGTTCGAAATCAAGCGATTTCAGCCGCTCTTCGGCGGAAATGGTCATCGAGGCATCCACCTCGATACGCGCCTCGTCTTGGGGATCTTCTGGGGCATCGACGGCGTGATTGGCGCCATCAAGCAAGGCTTCGGCGGCGCGTTTTTCCGCAGCCGCGGCGGGGCGGTCTTCTTGGACACCGCGCACCGCAGGCAGCATCATCGCCATCATATGTTCCATATAGCGCGGATCGCGCCAATAGAGGCGAAAGACCTGCGTAAACACCCGGCTGTGTTCGGGGCGGCTGACAAAACAGGCGTGCAAGACCCAGTAAAAATCGCCCTTTTCACTGAACCCCGCGGCGGCCACCGCGCGGATGGCATCCAGCACCCGGCCGGGCCCGATGGGCAGCCCGGCCTTGCGCAGGGCGCGCGCAAACCAGGTGATATTATGGGTGAGCTTGGGGTTTTCCGGCAGATCGAGGGGGAGATATTCAGCCATGAGCGCCCCCGCGCGGGGCCCGCGTTGATGAGTATTTAGAGCAAGATGAAGGCAGGGCGCAGTTCATGCAGGCAGGCCTGCGCGGGCTTCGTCGAGCAGGCGTTTGGCCTCGGACCCTTGCAGGCGGGCGATATCGTCTTGGTATTTCAGCACGGCGCCTAACGTGTCGGCAATGACCGCCGGGCTGAGGCTGATGACATCGAGGGCCAAGAGGCATTTGGCCCAATCGATGGTTTCCGCCACGCCGGGTTTTTTAAACAGGTCCTCGGTGCGCAGTTTTTGAACGAAGGCCACCACCTCGCGCGAGAGGGTTTCGGCGGCTTCGGGGGCGCGGGCCTGCAGGATTTCGATCTCGCGGTCGAAACTGGGGTAGTCGACCCAATGATAGAGGCAACGGCGCTTGAGCGCATCGTGCACTTCGCGGGTGCGGTTGGAGGTGAGGATGACGATGGGGGGTTCGGGGGCGCGGATGGTGCCCAATTCGGGAATCGTAACCTGAAAATCGCTGAGCGCTTCGAGCAAGAAGGCCTCGAAGGGTTCGTCTGTGCGGTCGATCTCGTCGATCAACAGCACCGGCGCGCCTTGGGGGTGGGGGCGCATGGCCTGCAACAATGGGCGCTCGATCAGGTAGTCTTGGGAAAACAGTTCGGTTTTCAGGGCGCCGCGTTCGGCGGTGCCGGTGGCCTCGGCGGTGCGAATGGCGATCATTTGCTCGGCGAAGTTCCATTCGTAGACGGCGCTGGCGGCATCGAGCCCCTCGTAGCATTGCAGCCGGATCAGGGGGCGGCCCAGCGCCTGCGCCAAGGTTTTGGCGATCTCGGTCTTACCGGTGCCGGCCTCGCCCTCTAAAAACAGCGGACGGCCCAAGCGCAGCGACAAAAACACCAGCGTCGCCAAGGCGCGCCCACAGACATAGCCTTGGGCGGCCAAGCCCTGTTGCACGGCATCGATCGAGTTGAATGCGGTCATGATGGTCCTCCTTGTGCCAAGAAGTGCATCTGTTGCGCGGCGCGTCAACAGCACAAACCACAAAGACCTTGCAGCCCGCGTGGCGCGGCGATTGACGTTGGGGGATGGGGCTGGCATGGTCTGGCACAAGAAGCGGCGGCAGCCTCCCCGGCCTAAAGTGTTTTTGGGCCTGTGATCGAGTGGTTTGATCGAGTGGTTTGGTAAAGGGTTTGCTGCGCCAATGCGCATAACAGCCGTGACATGTGTGAAAAACGAAGGCCCGTTCTTGTTGGAATGGATCGCCTATAACCGGCTGATCGGTGTAAACGCGCATTTGTTTTATTCAAATGACTGCACCGATGGCACCGATTTATTGCTGGATGCGCTGGCCGCGCGCGGGTTGGTGCATCATTTGCCCAACCCCGCCGAGGGGCGCAATTACCAGATGGAGGCGCTGAAACATGCCCAAAGCCACCCCAGTGTGCGTGGCGCCGATTGGGTATGGGTGGCGGATGTGGACGAGTTTTTGAACATTCACGTGGGCGATCATACCATTGCGGCGCTGGTGGCGGCCTGCGACGCCCCGGCCGCGATCAGCGTGACGTTTCAGTTTTTTGCCAATGACGGGGTCGAGCGGTTCGAAGACCTGCCGGTGATTGCGCAGTTTCGCCGCAGCCACACCCCAGACCTGTGGTGCGGCGAAAGCGCGATCGAGGTGAAAACCTTGGTGCATCGTGATTTTCCGCTGCAATATTTTGGCGCCCACCGCCCGTTTTTTCGCAAATCAATCCCCGTGTCGCGCCAGCCGCGGTGGTGCGATGGTGCGGGCCGCCCGGTTCCGGGCAAATTTTTGGTGGCCGCCAACCCGCGGCGCATTCGGAAATTTCCCGCCGCAGGCGCGCGCCGCTTTGCCACGCTGAACCATTATGCGCTGCGCTCTTTGGAAAGCTATTTGGTGAAAAATGACCGCGGCGATGTGAACCGCGACAATCGCGCCTTTGACGACACCTATTGGCGCGAGCGCAACGACCCCGCCTATGAAGATTGCACCATCCAGCGGCACCTGCCAGCGCTGCAGGCCGCCTTGGCC
>RFQY01000093.1 GCA_009924775.1 Paracoccaceae bacterium
GCGCGACGTGCCAAAACGCAAGCCGGGCAGCCCGGCTGGGCGCATCGCCATGCTGCACGCGGTGGCGCATATCGAATTGAATGCGGTAGATCTGCATTGGGATATCGTGGCGCGGTTTGGCCATGTGCCTATGCCCATCGGGTTTTATGATGATTGGGTCAAATCTGCGCAGGAAGAATCCAAGCATTTCAAACTGATATGTGACTGCCTTGAAGCTTTGGGCGCCGCCTATGGCGATTTGCCCGCGCATGCTGGTATGTGGCGGACGGCCGAAGACACGCGCGAAGATCTGCTGGCGCGGCTGGCGGTTGTGCCCATGGTTCTCGAGGCGCGCGGGCTGGATGTGACCCCGGGGATGATTGCGCATTTCCAGCGCGGCGGCGTGGCGCAGGCCGTGGCGGCGCTGAACGTGATCTATGCCGAAGAGGTGGCGCATGTGGCCTATGGCTCGAAATGGTTTCACTTTCTGTGCGGGCGCGACAACCTAGACCCGCGCGATGTGTTTCACGATTTGGTGCAGCGCTACTTTCATGGCGCGATTAAAGCCCCTTTCAACGAAGAAAAGCGCGCCGAGGCCGGGCTGCCCCCCGATTTTTATTGGCCGCTGGCCGATGAAACGCCCCCGGCCCATGTGCGTATGCCCACGCCCTAAGCGCCGCAATCGGCAGGTTTTCGCCACATAGCGGTGGCAATGGGCGGAAATCGCCCCCTATGGGCCAAAAATGTTGCGTCTCAATTAACGGGGGGTTAACAGCTTTTGCGAGGCACCGCGCAGATCGGTGTTTGGGGGTAACAGCAAAAAGGAATGGTTCGTGCGCTCACGCCTTGCCATTAAAACACACGCGTTTCTTGAACGTTGGTTTCCAGAACGCCGCGTATTCCTGCGCTCCGAAGTTGACACACGCTTCATCCGCCTGCGCCCACATGTGCAGTTGATTGGCTTTACCGGCACGGCCTTGGTGATGGCGTGGTCTATCATTGCCACCTCGGTTTTGCTGATGGATTCAATCGGCGCCGGCAATTTCCGCGAACAGGCCAAACGCGATCAGCGCATGTATGAAGAGCGGCTGAATTTCCTATCCTCCGATCGCGATGCCCGCGCGGCCGAGGCCTTGGCCGCCCAGCAGCGCTTCAACTCGGCGCTGGAACAGATCTCGTTGATGCAATCGCAGCTTTTGGCCTCCGAGACCCGGCGCCGCGAGCTGGAAACAGGCATCGAGGTTATCCAATCCACCCTGCGCCGCACGATGAAAGAACGCGACGCCTTGGGCGCCGAACTGGCGCAGGTGCAGTCCGAAGGCGACAACCAAAATGGCGCCAGCACCGGCTTGGCCGCCCTGCCCGTGGCCGAAGATACGCTGGGCTTGGTCGTCGAGGCGCTGGCCAACACGGCAGCCGAACGCGACCAGATCCGCACCAACGCGGCAACCGCGCTGGTGGATGTCGAAACGATGGCGCAGAAAATCATTTCGATGCAGGAGCAAAACGAAGCCATTTTTCGCCAGCTAGAAGAAGCCATGGCCATTTCCGTGGCCCCGCTGGATAGCATGTTTCGCAAAGCTGGCATGAACACCGATACCCTGATCGAACAGGTCAAACGCGGCTATTCTGGCCAAGGTGGCCCCCTGACACCCATCGCCCTGTCAACCCGGGGCGAGGTGCCCAGCGAGGCCGCCGAACGTGCCAACCGCCTGCTGGACCAGATGGACCGGCTCAACCTTTACCGGATCGCCGCGCAGGCCGCACCTTTTGCGATACCGGTAAAATCCAGCTACCGCTTTACCAGCGGATACGGCTACCGCCGCGATCCAAAGACAGGCGGGCGCCGGATGCATAGTGGGGTGGATTTTGCAGGCCCTGTAGGAACCCCCCTTTATGCCACTGCCGACGGCGTGGTAACCCATGCCGGTTGGCTTTCTGGCTATGGCCGTTTGGTGAAAATCAAACATGAATTCGGCATTGAAACACGCTATGCCCATATGTCCAAAATCCGCGTGAAAGTAGGACAAAGGGTATCGCGTGGCGAACGTATTGGTGATATGGGTGCGTCTGGACGTGTGACCGGCCCCCATCTCCACTACGAAGTGCGTGTCGGTGGCAAAGCTGTAAATCCCATGATCTATATCAAGGCTGCAAACGATGTTTTCTAAAAGCAAGATCAACGATCCCGGCCCCAAGGCCACCGAAACCACCCCCCCCGCAGCCGCCGATAGCGCGGCGGCCAAGCCTATGACAGATTTTAAGGCCAGCGCCCCAAAGCCAAAGCCTGCGGCCTCGGTGCTGTCGTCTGATCTGCATATCACCGGCAATATCAAAACCACGGGCGATATTCAGGTCGAGGGATCGGTTGAAGGCGATATTCGCGCACATCTGCTGACCATCGGCGAAACCGCCACCATCAAGGGCGAAGTTGTGGCCGATGATGTGGTGATCAACGGCCGCATCGTGGGCCGCGTGCGCGGGTTGAAAGTGCGCCTCAGCTCGACCGCTCGGGTCGAGGGCGACATCATCCACAAAACCATTGCCATTGAATCGGGTGCCCATTTCGAAGGGTCGGTTCAACGCCAAGACGATCCGCTCAGCGGCAAAAGCGGCCCCAAACCGGCTGCACCTGCAGAAAACGGGTGATTTTTAGCCAATTTTGGTCACAAATTTGGCATTGGGCGCCCCTGGGCGCCCAAATGTTTTTTTGGGACTGGGAAATTCATGCTAGGCTTGATCCATTGTTCAACCGGAGGATCAAGAATGAAGACAGCACTTGCCGTTCTGGCCTTGGCCAGCTTCCCTGCCTTCGCCCAAGCGATGTGTTCGGACAAATCACACCAAGCCATGTCTTGCGCCGAAGGCATGGTGTGGGATGCCCAAACCGGCAGCTGCACAAAACAGGTCAGCAGCTAAACCATTAGACGAAAATTTACCTCTGCCATCGCATAGTGCCCCAACCACATGTCAAGGGGCCCAAGATGGCAGAGCTTTCCGCAATCGCACAAATCACCCCGGTGCAACGCACCGCCCCCGCAGGCCCGCACACGCCCGGCCCCGCCAACGCCGCGAAACCCCAGCTGACCCGCCGGCAAAAAGCCGCCATCGTTGTACGGTTTTTGATCAGCGAAGGCGCGCAATTGGAATTGGCGCATCTGCCAGCCCATCACCAAGACAGCCTCATCCGGCAAATGGGGGAAATGCGCGCCATAGACCGCGCCACATTGGCCGCCGTGATCCGCGAATTTGCCGGGGATCTGGAACAGTTTGGCCTGTCATTTCCCCGTGGTCTGATGGCGGCACTGCAGGATATGGATGGCAAACTGGCGCCTGAAGCGGCCGAGAAACTGCGCCTTGACGCAGGGCTTCAAACGGCCAGCGACCCATGGGAAAAAATTCGCGCGCTGGCCCATGACAGTTTGCTAGACATCATCAACCGCGAGGCGCCCGAAGTTTCTGCCGTGCTGCTGTCGAAATTGGACACCCGCAAAGCCGCCGACCTGCTGGGCCAACTGCCCGGCGATCAGGCCCGCGCGCTGACCTTGTCTATTTCGCGCACCGCAGGCATTCGCGCCGATGCCGTGGCGCGGATTGGCAATGCCTTGGCCGAACAGCTGCAAGACACGCCCGATATCGCCTTTTCCGAAACCCCCAGCCGCCGGGTTGGGGCCATGCTAAATATGTCCCCTGCCGCCACCCGCGATGCGCTGTTGCAGCAAATCGAGGCGACGGATGCCCATTTCGCCGCCGAAGTGCGCCAATCGATCCTAACATTTGCCGATTTGCGCCAACGCCTGCCCGAAAACGCTGTGGCACGCGTTCTGCGCGAGGTGGATCAACCAACTTTGGTCGTGGCGCTGCAATATGGCGTGCAATCGGGGGGCGCCGACGCTGACAGCGCCGAGTTTCTGTTGGCGGGCCTGTCGCGCCGCATGGCCGAAGCGGTGCGCGAAGAAATGGCCGAGCGTGGCGTGATACCAGAAACCCACGGGGAAGAGGCGCAAAATGCCATCATCGGGGCCACCCGGCAATTGGAAGAAGGGGGCGAAATAGCCCTGCACCCCCCCGAACTGGCACAGCCCTAAGCCCGGCCAAGCCATATAGACAGGGCCAGCACATCGGCCTAAACCGGGGGCATGATATATCCTTTCCCCACCCCATCACGATGAGCCGTCTGTCCCAAAAAGGCCAGGCTATCATGCTGATGATCTGCGCAATGGTGCTGTTCAGCGCCATGGATGCCACCGCCAAGGAAATGGCACAGGTCGTGGGCACCGTGCCTGCGATATGGGCGCGTTATGCCGGGCAATCGCTGGTGGTGCTGGCGATCGTGGCACCACGGCTGCGGCAGGTGGCGCGCACGCGTTATCCCAAGCTGCAATTGGCCCGCTCGATTTTCTTGATGTTCGGCACCACCTTCTTTTTCTTTGGCGTGGCCAATATTGGCCTTGCCGAAGCCACTGCCATCATGGATATCAACCCGGTCTTGATCACATTGGGGGCGGCGCTGTTTCTGGGCGAGCGGATTGGCCCACGCCGGGCATTTGCCATTGGCGCCTCGTTAATCGGGGCGCTTATCATCATTCGCCCCGGATCGGCGGTGTTTTCCACCTATGCCCTGCTGCCCCTGATCGCCGCGCTTAGCTATTCGGCCTATAACATCGCCACGCGCTTTGTCGGGCGTAACGAAGACCCGTGGACATCGCTGCTTTATACTGCGCTGTTTGGGGCTGTGGTGTTTTCGTGTATCGTGCCGTTTTTCTGGGTGCCTCCGGGGCCAAAGGGCTGGGCGCTTATGGCGCTTTTGGCGTTGTTTGGCACCACGTCGCAATTGTGCCTGATCAAAGCGCTTGCCTTGGGCGAGGCCGGCATGCTGGCGCCTTTTGCCTATACTGGGCTTATTTTTGCCACGCTTTGGGGCATTCTTTTCTTTAACGAGTTTCCAGATTTTTGGACAATCATAGGGGCGCTTGTGATCGTGGTGGCAGGCATTTATGTCTGGCATCGCGAAACATTTGGCAAAGCGCAGCACAAAACCGAATGAAGAAACAGCCCTCCGCCTTGGTCAAAGCCCGCAGAAACGCGCGGTATTTCTTGGAAAACCTTGCGCTGCGCAGCATTTTTGCCCTGCTGTTCGCCCTGCCCTATCCCCGGCGTGTGGCCTTGATGGGCTGGCTGGCCGCGCAAGTGATCGCGCCGGTTGCGGGCTGGCGCGCGCGCGTGCGGGCCAATCTGGCGCATGTGTGCCCCGAGCTGCCCAAGACCGAGGTGGAAAAACTGGCGCGCGCCGTTCCCAACAATGCCGGCCGCACCTTGATCGAGATTTATTCGGGCAGCGATTTCGTATCGCGCGTCAAAGACAGCCCCATCGAAGGCCCCGGCATGGCCGCCTTGGAACAGGCCCGCGCCCAAGGCCGCCCCGTCATATTGGTCACCGCGCATTTTGGAAATTACGACGTGGCCCGCGCAGCCCTCAGCGCGCGTGGCCACAACATGGGCGCGCTTTATCGGCGGATGAACAACCCCTATTTCAACCCCCATTACGTGCGCTCGATCGGCAAAATCGGCCAGCCACTGTTCGAACAGGGCCGCCGGGGCATGGTGCAAATGGTCAAACACCTGCGCGCCGGTGGCGTATTGGGCATTTTAAGCGATGTCTATTTCGGCAATGGCGTGGCCATGCCATTTTTTGGCAAACCCGCCATGACATCGCTGGCCACGGCGGAAATGGCGTTGAAATACGACGCGGTGTTGATACCCACCTTTGCCATCCGCCAAGACAACGGGCTAGATTTTGTGATCCGCCTGGAAGCGCCTGTGCCACATAGCGACCCGGTCACCATGACACAGGCGGTAAATGCCCAGCTAGAAAGCTTGGTGCGCCAGCATATGGGCCAGTGGTTTTGGATCCATCGCCGTTGGAAAAACGTGCGCTAAGGCAAAAGCGCCGCCGCCTCGATCCGCCCCGGGCCCTTGGCCGTGATGCTTTGCACGATGACCGCCGCAGGCAAATCGCCCGATATCGGCTGCGAGATCGCCAAGGGCGCGCGCCCATCCCACTCGCTCAGCAGCGTCCAGTCGCTGACGATATTCACATAATGCACCCGCTTGCCCGCGTTCTCGCCGCGGGCAATATCAACCACCGCATCGGGGCGATAGCGCACCAGCTGCACGGCCATGGCCCCAGACAGCGGGCCCGTTGGGCGCAGCTCGATCTGCAGATCACCGCCTTGGCGCGCCACGCTTAGGGCCAGGTTGCGCGGGCGCTCGGCATGGCTGCGCAGCAGGCGCACCACATCGGCAATATGGGTGCCCACAACGTGGTCTTGGCCATCTACGATCATCTGTGGGGTGTACACGCTGCGCTGGCCCGCAGCGCGCGCATAGGCCTTTTGCCGCGCGGTGAATTGCGGCTGGGCGAATTGGTCTTTCCAGCCGATATAATCCCAGTAATCCACATGCAGCGCCAAAGCCAAAACGCCCGGCTCTTTGGCCAGATCTTGCATGAACGCATCGGCAGGTGGGCAGGCCGAGCACCCCTGCGAGGTAAACAGTTCCACCACCACAGGCATCTGTTGCGCTGTGGCCGCAGAACCGCCCAGCACGGCAGCAGCTGTAACAAGGGCTTTGAGCAAACGCATTTTGGCCTTTCTGATCGAATCTTGCCCAACAGGTGTACGGCCTGCGGGCTGAAATAACCAATCAAGGAATTGCGAGACAGGGTGATGAAGACAAGTTGCTGCATTTTTTGTGTGCAACGGTATACAATTTAACACCTCCCCCCTTGATCGCCGTGTCAGGATACGGCAGAAGCAGGCCAGAAATCCACATCCGCGCATCACGGAGGCCCCTATGCCCATTACAGTCGGACAGGACACCGCCAAAACCCGCAAAACCCTGCAAGTTGGCGATCAAAGCGTTTCCTATTATTCGATTCCCGCCGCCCAAGCCGCAGGGCTTGGCGATTTCAGCCGCCTGCCGGCCGCGCTGAAAGTGGTGTTGGAAAACCTGCTGCGTTTCGAAGATGGCGGGTTCTCGGTATCGGTTGAAGATATCAAAGCCTTTGGCGAATGGGCCAAGCAGGGCGGCAAAAACCCGCGCGAGATCGCCTATCGCCCCGCCCGCGTTTTGATGCAAGATTTCACCGGTGTGCCTGCGGTGGTTGATCTGGCCGCGATGCGTGATGGCATCAAGGCGCTGGGGGGAAACCCCAAGCAAATCAACCCCTTGGTGCCGGTAGATCTGGTGATCGACCATTCGGTCATGATCGATGAATTCGGCAACCCACGCGCGTTTCAGAAAAACGTCGATCTGGAATACCAGCGCAACATGGAACGCTACCAGTTCCTGAAATGGGGCCAAAACGCCTTTAACAACTTCCGCGTTGTGCCCCCGGGCACCGGCATTTGCCACCAAGTGAACGTGGAATATCTGGCCCAAACCGTGTGGAGCGATACCGACCAAAACGGTGACACCGTGGCCTACCCCGATACGCTGGTGGGCACAGATAGCCACACAACCATGGTCAACGGTTTGGCCGTGCTGGGCTGGGGCGTAGGCGGGATCGAGGCCGAGGCCGCCATGCTGGGCCAGCCGATTTCGATGCTGATTCCCGAAGTCGTGGGCTTTGAGCTGACCGGTGAAATGGTCGAGGGCACGACCGGCACCGATTTGGTGCTGAAGGTTGTGGAAATGCTGCGCAAGCATGGTGTTGTGGGCAAGTTCGTTGAATTCTACGGCGAGGGCTTGGACAAGCTGCCGCTGGCGCAACGTTCCACCATCGCCAATATGGCCCCCGAATATGGCGCCACCTGCGGCTTCTTCCCGATCGACGATGAAACCCTGCGCTATCTGCGCCAAACTGGCCGCGACGAGGCCCGCGTGGCCTTGGTCGAGGCCTATGCAAAAGAAAACGGGTTCTGGCGCGGCGCCGATTACGCGCCGATCTATTCCTCGACGCTGCATCTGGACATGGCCACGATCGTGCCCGCCATTTCGGGGCCAAAGCGCCCGCAAGACTATTTGGCCCTGACCAGCGCCAAGCAGGCCTTTGCCCATGAAATGGAAACCTCGTTCAAGCGCGAGCAAGGCAAAGAAGTGCCCGTGGCTGGCGAAGACTATACCATGTCGTCGGGCAAGGTTGTGATCGCGTCGATCACCTCGTGCACCAACACCTCGAACCCCTATGTGCTGATCGGCGCGGGCCTTGTGGCGCGCAAAGCGCGCGCCTTGGGGCTGAACCGCAAGCCTTGGGTGAAAACATCGCTGGCGCCCGGGTCGCAGGTTGTGACCGAATATCTGGAAGCGGCGGGCCTGCAAGAAGACCTAGACGCCATCGGTTTCAACCTTGTGGGCTATGGCTGCACCACCTGCATCGGCAACTCGGGCCCGCTGCAGCCTGAAATCTCGGCCGCGATCAACGAAGGGGATCTGGTGGCCACGGCTGTGCTGTCGGGCAACCGCAACTTCGAAGGCCGCATTTCCCCCGACGTGCGCGCCAACTATCTGGCCTCGCCGCCGCTGGTGGTGGCCTATGCGATTGCAGGCGATATGAATATCGACCTGACCTCCGAGCCGATTGGCACCGACAAAGACGGCAATGATGTCTATCTGAAAGACATCTGGCCCACCAACAAAGAAATTGCCGATCTGGTCGATGCCGTGGTCACGCGCGAGGCGTTTTTGAAGAAATACGCCGATGTGTTCAAAGGCGACGAACGCTGGCAGGCGGTTAAGACCACCGACAGCGAAACCTACGATTGGCCGCCCACCTCGACCTATATCGCCAACCCCCCCTATTTCCAGGGCATGGGTGCCGAAAAAGGGGCCATCAGCAACATCAAAGATGCCAAGGTTCTGGCAATTTTGGGCGATATGATCACAACCGATCACATCTCGCCTGCGGGCTCGTTCAAGGCCACCACACCGGCGGGGAAATACCTGACCGACCGCCAAGTGCCGGTGCAAGATTTCAACAGCTACGGCTCGCGCCGGGGCAACCATCACGTGATGATGCGCGGCACATTCGCCAATATCCGCATCAAAAACGAAATGCTGGATGGGGTTGAAGGTGGTTACACCAAAGGGCCCGATGGCGCAGAAACCTCGATCTATGATGCCTCGATGGCGCATCAGGCCAATGGCACCCCATTGGTTATTTTTGCAGGCATCGAATATGGCGCAGGCTCGTCGCGCGACTGGGCGGCCAAGGGCACGGCGCTGCTGGGTGTGAAAGCGGTCATCGCAGAATCGTTCGAGCGTATTCACCGCTCGAACCTGGTGGGTATGGGCGTTATTCCCTTTGAATTCACCGGCGGTGATACCCGCAAATCCTTGGGGCTGACGGGGGCAGAAACCGTCAGCATCGAGGGGCTGGACAGCGTGACGCCGCTGCAGGTGCTACAGGCCACCATCACCTATCCCGATGGCACCACCAAGGTAATCGATGTGAAGTGCCGCATCGATACCGCACCCGAGATCGAATATATCGAAAACGGCGGCGTGCTGCATTACGTGCTGCGCAACTTGGCCAAAGCTTCGTAAGCGGCCAAAACCAGACAATAAAAAAGGCGCCTCAGGGCGCCTTTTTTCGTGCCTTGCAAAGGCCGACGCTGGCGTTATTTCGCCTGCGCCGCCTGAATTGCGGGCAGCAATGTTTCGGAAATGGTGCGCTGGGTAATGGGGCCTGCATGGCGCATGATAATATTGCCGTTGCCATCCACCACATAGGTTTCAGGCACGCCATATACGCCCCAGTTTATGGCCATACGCCCCTCGGTATCGGCACCAAGCCCGGCAAATGGGTTGCCCAGCTCGGCCAGAAATTTCAGCGCCGCTTCGGGTTTGTCTTTGTAATTCACCCCCAAAATCGGAATGCCGGCCTGCGCCATTTGTTCCAAATTAGGGTGTTCAACGCGGCATGGCGCGCACCAGCTGGCCCAAAAGTTTACCAGTTTCACCTGTCCATCGCGCAGGCTGGCATCCTCAAAGGGGGGGGTATCGCCCAAGGGCTGCAGCTGCACGGCGGGCGCGGGTTTGCCCGCCAGCGCGGTGGGCAGCGCGTCTGGGTCGTCGCGCATCATGGCCAGACCAAACATCAGCGCCAGCCCGGCAAAAATTACCGGCGGGGCCATCATCAAAGGGCTGAACTTAGCCATTTCGGCGCACCCGCTGTTCGGTTTCGGCCAATTCGCGGCGCACTTTGCGCGCCCGCAACACCGATATGCCCACCAACAGCACCAGCAAAGTGATCGACACCGCATAAGACGACAAAACCGCCTGCGCGTATTTCCCCAAATCTGGCATCATTGCAACCGCTCCCGCGCCACCAGCGCGCGCATGCGGCGCGCGCGAATTTCCGTTTGCGTGCGCAAAAACACCAGCGCCACAAACAACAACACAAACCCCGCAATCGACATCAGCAGCGGGTGGTAAAACACATCAGCCACGTTTTCCTCTTTGTCCAACGACAGCGAAGCGCCCTGATGCAGGCCTTGGTTCCAAAAATTCACCGCATAGCGGCTAAGCACCGCAAAGACCGAACCGACAATACATAAAACCGAGGTCAGATCGGCGGCGGTATCGTCGTTTTCGATCGCCGACCACAGCGCCATATAGCCCAAATAAAACAGAAAGAGGATCAAGAACGAGGTCAACCGCGGGTCCCACGCCCACCATGTGCCCCACATCGGCTGGCCCCAAATGGCGCCCGTCGCCAGCGCAATAACCGTCATCATCGCCCCCACAGGGGCCGCAGCCCGCGCCGCCAAAGCCGACACATGATGGCGCCGCACGATCCAGATCAACGAGGCAACCAGCATCATCATCCACGCGTTGATCGCCATCAAAGCAGAGGGCACGTGCAGGTAAATGATCTTCACGGTCGAGCCTTGCTTGTAATCATCAGGCGTAAAGAAAAACCCCCAGACCAAGCCCACCACCAAGCACAGCAACGCCAAGGCGCTGAACCAAGGCAGCAGCCTATCGGTGGTTTCGATAAATTTCTTGGGGTTCGCATATTCCCAGATCGACACCATAAATTCCCTCCAGAACATGCCGGGCGGCATGATGTTTCCGTCCCCTCAGCGCAGGTTCACCCTTAGTACCGCAGCCGATGCAAAAGGCAAAAGCGCGATGGTGCCGCAGGTGATACCCGCCAACATCAGCAGGGGCGTTGCCATATCCATACCCACAGCCCCCCGGCGTGCCACCTCGGCGCCGAAAATCAATGTAGGCACATAAAGCGGTAAAACCAGAAGCGACAGCAACAAACCGCCGCGCTTTAACCCAACGGTCAGCGCCGCGCCAAACGTGCCGATCACCGACAATGCCGGCGTGCCCAAGGCCAGCGACCAAATCAGCGGCCATATGCCAGATACCGGCAGGTTCAACAGCACCCCCAGCACAGGCGCGGCCAGCACCAAAGGCAGGCCAGTGGTCAGCCAATGCGCCAGCGCCTTTACACTGGCCACCCCCTCCATCGGCAGGGGGCTGGTGGCCAGCAAATCAAGGCTGCCATCTTCCCAATCCAGCGCAAAAATTCGGTCCAGCGACAAAAGGCAGGCCAGCAGCGCCCCCACCCATAAAATGCCCGGCGCAATCACCGAAAGCTGCCCCATCTCGGGGCCAACGCCAAAGGGCACCAACACAACCACGATCAGAAAAAACGACAGCCCAAGCCCAAAACCCCCGCCAGCGCGGGTGCCCAGTTTCAAATCGCGGATCAGTAAAGCAATCACAAGAAGGCCCCATCAAAATCGTCTGGGCTGAGGGGGCGG
>RFQY01000094.1 GCA_009924775.1 Paracoccaceae bacterium
ACCAACCCCAACAGTGGCGGGTTTCGCCAAGGGCTGACATTTGCGGTGTTTGTGGCGCTGATCTTGGCCGCGCTTTATATTTACGCACCGCTTTTGGGCGATCGGTTCGCGCCGCTGCAGCCGCCCTTGGCGCAGTATACCGATTTGGTCGATCAGGCCCGGCTGTGGTTGGACACGCAAGTTCAGGCCGTGCAGGCCCTTATTGCCGCCAATGGCGGTAGCGGATAGGGCCTAGAATTTTTCCAGCAGGCGCTGCAGATAGTCGCGTTCGGTATCGCTGCGCTGGGCCTCGCCGGTGCGGCGGCGGATTTCATCCAGCAAATCGCGGGCGCGGCGATACACGTCTTCGCCCTTTAGCATCTCATCCCCCGTATCCAGCCGCTCGCCTTGGCGGCCCGGGTCGCGGCCCAGCGGGTCGCGCTGGCTGCCCATGGCATCGCCGGCTTGCTGGTTCTCACCGCCCGGCTGTTGCTGGCGCTCGCGCGCCATTGCCTCGCCCATGTTGCGGATACCTTCGCGCAGCGCCTCCATGGCATCGGATTGGCGGTCAATCGCGCCGGGCAGATCATCTTGGCGCAGGGCGTTTTCGGCTTGGTCCATCGCCCGGCCTGCCCGGTCTAACGCCTCGCGCGCATCGTCGCCCGCCTGCCCCGACATATTGGGCAAGCGCCCAAGCTGGCGGTCCAGCTCTTGGCGCAGGGCGCGCTGGCGATCGGCCAGCGACTGGCCCAGATCTTGGCCCTGCTGTTGGCCGGGGTTTTGCCCCTCTTGGCCCTGCTGGCCATTGCCCTGTTGCTGCCCCTGCTGCTGCCCCTGCTGCTGACCTTGGTTTTGGCCCTGCGGGGTATTGCCGGGGTTGAATTGTTCTTGCAGGTCGCGGAAGGCCTGATCAGACAGGCCCTGCTGTTGGCGCAAGGTGTCGGCCAGCCCCTCCATCGCCTGTTCGCCGGGCGATTGCTGGCCTTGGCCTTGGCCCTGCTGCACCTGCATGTTTTCCAGCATGCGTTGCAATTCCTCTAGCGCTTGCTGGGCCTCGGCCATACGGCCCTGTTGCATCAGCTCTTGGATGCGGTCCATCATTTTTTGCAAGTCGTCTTGGGACATGGTGATGGCGTCTTCGCTGTCGAACTCGCCATTTTCGCGGGCCTGCTCGTTCTGGCGCTCGGCTTGGCGGGCCATTTGGCGCAGATAATCTTGGGTGGCATCGCGCAATTCTTGCATCAGGCGCGCAATCTCTTGATCAGAGGCGCCGTTTTTCATGGCTTGTTGCAGCTTGTCTTGGGCTTGCCGCATGCGTTCAAGCGCGCTGTCCAGATCACCCTCTTCGATCTTCAGCGCCAGATCCCACAGCGCGGCGGCCAGTTCCTCTTGCTGATCGGTGCCCAAGCCAACGTCTAAATTGCGCTCTAACTGGCGAATGATCGTGCGCAGGCGCAGATAGTCGGTTTCGCTGTCTAGCAGCTTTTCACCGGGGCGGTGCGATAGCGTGCGCAGCAATTGTGCCACGCGGGGGCCGTTTTCGCGGCTCCACAGCAGATCGCGGCGCTGTTCAATCAGGGCCGCAGCCACCGGATCGAAAAACCGCCGGGCAGGCAAGGCAATGGCCAAAGGCTGTGCCTGCGCCTGCTGATTGGCGGCATCTTGCACCGATAGCGTGATCAAAACTGGCAGATGCGCCCATGGGTGCTGTGAGAAATCTTCGATCAATGTCTCGTTAAAGCTGTCGCGCTTACCGGTCAGCGGCATTGGCAAAGCCACCTCGATCGTTGGGCGCGGTTCGGGTGCAATGGCCAAACCATGGTGGCGCGGCACGGCGGCCAGATCTAGCGTGATCTGCGCAACACCTTGCGTGATGCCATAATCATCGCTGGCCTGAAATGGCAGGCGCATTTGCCCATCAACCGAGGTTTCAACCTGCCCCTCGGTGCTGATCTGCGGCGGCTGATCGCTGCGCAGCGCCACCTGCCAGCTGCGCCCCCCGTCCCCGGAAATGGCCAAGGCACCGGGTTGCGCCACGCTGAACCTATGCTCTGCCGCCGAGGCGGGCGGCAGATCGCCAATGCGCCCGCTGACAGTTTCGGCCAAAGCCAAGGCGCCAACCTGCCCGTAAAACCGCAAGATCACGGTCGAATTCTGCGGCACTTCCAACCGATCGGCGGTTTGATCTGCCAAATACAGCGTGGGCAGGCCGGTATAGGCGGGCGGCTCGATCCAGCCCTCCCAGCTGGCGGCATTGGCCACATCGCCACCACCGCCGGGCAAGGCGTGCCCCACCGTGCCAAGCCGCCAGACCGAGCCGAAAAGCACCGCCACCAAAAGCGCCAGCAGCGCCACATAGCGCAGGGCGAATGGATCTTTTTTGGAAACCCGCAAATCTGGGCCAACGGCGCGCGCGCGCGCGGCCATTTGGGCCATGCGCCGCTGATGCGCCTGCCATAGGGCCTGCGCCGCCGGGTCTGTCTGGCCTGTGGCTTGGGTGTCGGCCAAGGCCTGCAAGGGGCGGTTTGGCATCTGCATATCCAAACGCGCCACCACATCGGCGCGGCGCGGCACACGAAAGCTGCGCCACCCCCACCACAGGGCCGCCAGCAACGCCAGCACCGCCAATACAGCGCTGCCCCAGACCAGCTCGACCGGGGCGGTGCTGTGGATATCTAGCATCGGCATCGCAAGGCTGACGCACAGCACAGCCCATAGCGGCCAAAAGGCCTGCGTCAGCCGTTCAGCCCATAGCCCCGCCCAGGTGGCCCAAATGGCCCGGCGCAGCTGTGGCATGCTTGGGGTTTCGCGTTGCGTCATAGTGCCCTTTCAGGGCCACAGCGCGCCAACCGCGCTACAGCCATTGGGGAATGGTATCTCGGTTTATGATTTCGTCAAAGCTTGGTCGCGCCCGGATGACAGCGAATTGATCGCCATGCACCAAAACTTCGGGGATCAGGGGGCGGGTGTTGTATTCGCTGGCCATCACCGCGCCATAAGCGCCCGCGCTGCGAAAGGCCACCAAATCGCCCGCCTGCAGCGGCGGCAAGGGGCGTTGGCGGGCAAAAGTATCGCCCGTTTCACACACGGGGCCGACGATATCATAGGGGTGTTGCGCCACCCCCACCGCAGGCTGCACCACGGGCACAATATCGTGATGGGCGTCATACATTGCCGGGCGGATCAGATCGTTCATGGCGCTATCGATGATCAAAAAGTCGCGCCCCTCGCCCGATTTCACATAAATCACTTGCGACACCATGATCCCGGCGTTGCCCACAATCAGGCGGCCCGGCTCGATCTCGATTTCGCAGCCCAGATGGCCCAGCTCTTCGCGGATCATCGCGCCATATTCCATGGGCAAGGGCGGCGCGCTATTGCCCTGCTGGTAGGGAATGCCCAACCCACCCCCCAGATCAAGGCGGCGGATATCGTGGCCATCGGCGCGCAGCGCCTGCGTCAGCTCGGCCACTTTGCGATAGGCCAAACGAAACGGCTGCAAATCGGTCAGCTGGCTGCCAATATGCACATCAATGCCCACCACCTGCAGCCCCGGCAAGGCTGCGGCATGGGCATAAACCTGCCGCGCACGCCCGATGGGGATGCCAAATTTATTCTCGCTTTTGCCAGTGGCAATCTTGGCGTGGGTTTTGGCATCGACATCGGGGTTGACGCGTATGGTGATGGGCGCCACCACGCCCAGCGACAGCGCCACCTCGTTGAGGACATCCATCTCGGGCTCGGATTCTACGTTGAACTGGCGAATGCCGCCCTGCAATGCGGCGCGCATTTCTTCGCGGGTTTTGCCCACACCAGAGAAGACAATGCGCTCGCCCGGCACACCGGCGGCGCGGGCGCGGGCATATTCGCCCCCCGAAACCACATCCATACCCGCACCAAGGCCCGCCAAGGTTTTCAAAATGGCTTGGTTGCTGGCCGCTTTCATGGCGTAGCATACCAGATGATCCATGCCCGCCAGCGCCTCGTCGAACAGGCGGAAATGGCGCGTCAGCGTGGCGGTAGAGTAGCAATAAAACGGCGTGCCAACAGCGGCCGCAATTTCATTAAGCGGCACATCTTCGGCGTGCAGCATACCATCGCGGTAAAGGAAATGATCCATGGCGTCGTCCTGTTTTGCTTATTTGCTACATAGGCCCTTGGGTGGGGCGCGAAAACCCGAAAAAATCCGTGCGCCTTAGGGGCGGCAGGTGATCACACCCAGCTCGGTTACGATCATATCCAGCGGTTGATCGGTGGGCTCTAGCGGCAGGCTGGGGGCCTCTTGATCGGCAAAGGCAAACCCGATGGCCAAAGTGCCGCGTTGGGCGCGCAGCTGTTCAAGGGTGCGATCATAAAACCCACCCCCATAGCCCAGCCGCCCGCCTGCGGCACTAAACGCCACCAAGGGCACGATCACAATTTCGGGCTGAACCCAAAGATCGACCGCGGGCACCTGCGCACCAAATGGGCCCTCGCGCAGGGCGCAACCGGGCTGCCAACGCGAAAACTGCAAGGGCAGGCCCGCCCCCAAAATCACCGGCACCGCCACCGGGCCATGCGCTGCGGCCTCGGCCATGGCGGGCAGCGGGTCAATTTCCGTGCGGATGGGCATGTAACCCGCCAAAGGCACCCCACGATAGCCGGCCAAAACCGCGCTTAACTGGGCGGCTTGGGCCGCCGTGGCGCGGGCATGGGCGGCCTTGCGCCGGGCAAAGGCTGCTTTGCGGGCCGCGGCTTTTTCGGCCTCTAGCGTCATAGCAACACCATCGAGGCAAGGCCCAAAAAGGCAAAGAAGCCAACAACATCGGTCACAGTTGTTACAAACGGCCCCGAGGCCAAGGCCGGGTCGATATTGACCCGTTCCAATGCCATGGGGATGACGATGCCGCCCAAGGCGGCCGCGATTTGGGTGCACACCATTGCCAGCCCAATCACAGCAGATAGCATCGGCACACCAAACCAAAGCCCCGCCACCAGCGCCATGATCAGGCCAAAAAGCAGCCCGTTGATGGCGCCCACCGCCACTTCGCGCCAGACCACGCGCAAGGCGTTTTGCGCGGTCAGGTCGCGGGTGGCAATGGCGCGCACCGCCACCGTCATGGTTTGGGTGCCCGCATTCCCCCCCATCGAGGCAACGATCGGCATCAGCACGGCCAGCGCCACCATTTGATCGATCGAATTGGCGAATAATTCGATGACAAACGAGGCCAATATGGCGGTCAGCAGGTTCACAAACAGCCATGTTGCGCGGCCCTTTGCTGCCTCGATGATGGTATCGGAAAGCGAGCTTTCTTCGCTAACACCGGCCATGCGCAAAATGTCTTCTTCGTGCTCTTCATCCAGCACCGCCATGGCATCATCGATGGTGATCTGCCCCACCAGCCGCCCGTCATCGTCGACAACAGGTGCCGAAATTAGGTGATACTGGTTAAACGCATAGGCCACGTCGCCTTCGTATTGGTCGACAGGAATCACCTTGAAAATATCTTCGGTAATCTCTTGCAGGCGCACATCGCGGCGCGAGCGCATGATTTTGCCCAAGGTCACATTGCCCACGGGGTGCATGCGCGGATCTACCAGCACAACGTGGTAAAATTGGTCGGGCAGGTCTTCGTGACTGCGCAAAAAGTCGATCGCATCGCCCACGGTCCAATGTTCGGGGGCGGCGACCACCTCGCGCTGCATCAGGCGGCCTGCGGAATATTCGGGATAGGTCAGCGCCTGTTCTACGGCAACGCGGTCTGGCTCTTCCAGCGCGTCTAGAATCGCCTCTTGCTGGGGTTCGTCCAGATCTTCCAGCAGGTCGACCACATCGTCGCTATCAAGGTCGCGCACAGCTTCGGCCAGCACATCGGGGCGCAACAGGGCGATCACCTCTTCGCGCACGCCTTCTTGCAGTTCCGACAGAATTTCGCCATCGAATTCGTGGCCATAAAGCTCGATCAGGCGGCGCCGGTCATAGGTGTTGAGCTGTTCCAACAAGTCGGCAATGTCGGCCGCGTGCAGCGGCTCCATCAAGCTGGTCAGCGCCGCCGGGTCGCCTGCGTCGACGGCATACAGAATGGCGGCAATGGTTTTGCGTTCCAGCATATAGGTGTCGGCCTCGCCCTCGACCGCGTCGATAGTGTCTTCGATCTGGTCGTTGGTGTCGCTCATCACCGGCCCCCCGTTTTTGTGCAGCACCTTCATACCCGATCCGCCCCGGATGAAACAATGGCGCACGGCGATTTACCTTGCATTTGCGGCAGGCTAATCTGCCACGGTTTGCAGCAAGGGCATATCATGAGCGATACGACCATTTTACTGGGCCAGATCTTGGAATTCACGGCCAACCCATTCGAGGCGGGCGCCGATGCGGCGCGCCACACCCGCGATGGCGCCATCGTGCTGAGGGGGGGCAAAATTATTGCCACAGGCGGTGCAGATCAGCTACGCGCGGCCTATCCAATGGCCGCACAGATCGACCATGGCAACGCCTTGCTGCTGCCGGGTTTTGTGGATGCCCATGTGCATTACCCGCAAACCGCCATCATCGCCAGCTGGGGCAAACGGCTGATTGATTGGCTGGGCACCTACACCTTTCCCGAAGAGGCGCGTTTTGGCGATGCCGCCTATGCGGGCGAAATTGCCGGGCGCTATTTGGATCTGGCGCTGGCGCATGGCACCACCACCATGGCCAGCTATTGCACCATCCACCCCGAAAGCGTGGATGCGTTTTTCACCGCAGCGCAGGCCCGCGGCATGCGGGCGTTGGCCGGCAAAACCTGTATGGATCGCAATGCCCCCGACACGCTGCGCGATAGCGCGCAATCGGCCTATGATGACAGCCGGGCCTTGTTGCAGCGCTGGCATGGTGTGGGGCGGCTTGGCTATGTGATTACGCCACGGTTTTCCCCTACCTCTACCCCCGCGCAACTGCAGGCCTTGGGCGCGCTCTGGGCCGAGCACCCCGACTGCCTGATGCAAACCCACCTCAGCGAACAAACCGACGAGATCGAATGGGTGATGCAGCTGTTTCCAAAGGCGCGCGACTATCTGGATACATACGAGGCCTTTGGCCTGTTGGGCGAGAACGGCCTTTATGGCCATGCCATCCACCTAACCCCCCGCGAAAAGGCGCGGCTGGCCGATTGCGGTGCGGCACTGGTGCATTGCCCCACATCAAACAGCTTTATCGGTTCGGGCCTGTTTGACATGCAGGGGCTCACGCAGGCCGGGCTGCGGGTGGGGCTGGCCACCGACACTGGGGGTGGGTCTTCGTTTTCGATGTTGCACACAATGGCCGCCGCCTACGAGGTGGCGCAATTGCGCGGTGTGGCGCTGCACCCGGCACAGCTGATCTGGTTGGCCACCGAAGGCTCGGCACGGGCGCTGCGGCTGCAGGGGCAGATCGGCACATTGGCCGTGGGCAGCGAGGCCGATATCGTGGCGCTGGATCTGGCCTCGACACCCGCAATCGCCCAGCGCGCAGACCGCGCGGGCAATATTTGGGAGGCGCTGTTTCCCACGATCATGATGGGGGATGACCGCGCCATTCAGGCCACCTATGTGGCGGGATCCCTGCAAGCAGGGCGCATGGCCGCCCCTTAGGGGGCGTTGCGCAAATTCAGCGTATGCTGGCGCAGCCACGCCATAAAGGCGCGCGGATCTAGGCTGCGTTCGGCGCATTCCTCGGGGCTGATCGGGTGGCCAATGACAGGTTTTTGTGCCTTGTCAAAGGCATGCACCACCTCGTGCAGCAACAGGCCTTGGCGCAGCACCGGCGAGATACGGTTGGCCACCTGATACCACCGCGAATTGGCGCCGGGGAAAAACAGCGGCACCACCGTCGCCCCCGAGCGGCGGATCATCTTGGCGGTGAACACGTTCCATTCGGCCTCTTTCACCGGGCCAAACATACTGTCTGATGTGGCCACCACCCCAGAGGGGAACAGCGCAATCAGCCCGCCTTCGGCCAAATGCCCCATGGCGCGGCTGCGCATTTCCAGCATTTTTTCTTGGGCATCCGGCTGGTGGGGAAAGGGAACCGGGATCATGTAGCTGGCCGCGCTTTCATCGATCCCGGTCAAAAGCGAGCGGGTCAGAATGCGATAATCATTGCGCACGCGGCCAATAAGATCGGCCAAAATCATGCCATCCACCAAACCGTGCGGATGATTGGCCACCAACACCACCGGGCCGGTTTTGGGAATACGGGCCAACTGTTCGGCGGGGGTTTGCAGGCGAATGCCCATCACATCCATGGTGGCAGGCCAAAACGCCTGCCCAGTGGGGGCGCCGCGCCGTTCAAATTCGCGGATTCGGCGCACAATGCTCCATTTGCCGGTCAGCCATTCGAGGGTGCGAATGATACTGGCCGTCAGCGGCGCATCAAAGGAATTGGCATAGGTCAGGCTGCGGCGGTCATATTTGGTATATACCACCCCTGCCCCATTCCCGGGCTTGGCACCGTTATTCACACCATCTACCACGTGGTTCCGCAATCCTGTTGGCGCAGGGCGCGCAGGCCCCTTGCTTTTACATGTCTTCGCCGAACCTGTCTGCCACCAGCGCCTCGATCGCATCGGCCAAAGCCAAGGCATCAGGGCCCGACGTTTGCACGTCAATAGTGGTTCCTTTGGATGCTGCCAACATCAAAAGCCCCATGATACTGTCGCCACAGGCCGACAGCCCATCGCGCGCCACATCTGCGCGGGCATCGAACCCCTCGACAACCTCGACCAGCTTAGCCGAGGCACGGGCGTGCAGCCCCTTTTCATTGATGATGCGCAAACTGCGCTGCACCGTCTCCGACATTGCGGGCTATTCCTTGCTAAAGCTTTGACTATCAATATATTTTCTGCCCGCCTCGGTGGCGGCGCGCACGGCATCTGCCAGCGGCATATGGCGGGATTTGGCCAATTTTATCAACATTGGCAGGTTGGCCCCATACAAAAACCGCCGCCCCGATGCCTCGCAGGCGCGCATCGACAGGTTCGAGGGCGAGCCGCCAAACATATCTGTCACCAAAACCACGCCATCGCCTTGGTCAACCATATCAGCCGCCGCCTGAATTTCGGCTTGCTTGGCCTCGCGGTCGTGGTTTGCCTCGATCGCGATGGCGCGCATGCCAGCCTGCACGCCGACCACATGTTCGACTGCTGCCAGATATTCGCGTGCCAACCCGCCATGAGCGACGATCACGATCCCGATCAAACCTGTGCGTCCTTGTCCTGCAGGCCGGTATCGGCCCCGCTGGGTGCGGGGTCGGTGCGGCGTTCCATTTCCCGATGCCTTATTGACACTGGCCAGCCCATATCTGCAAGCTTTTTGCCCAGCATTTCGCATATCGCCACCGAACGGTGCTGCCCGCCCGAACAGCCAAAACCAATGGCCAAATGCGCCTTGCCCTCTGCGGCATAGGCGGGCAGCAAAATGCTTGCCAGCCCCAAAACATGTTGAAATACCTCGTCAAACCTAGGGTCTTGGGCCACATATTCGGCCACCCGCGGGTCGCGCCCATCAAGCGCGCGCAGCGCGGCCACCCAATAGGGGTTGCGCAAAAACCGCACGTCCAAAACCACGTCTAACCCCCGGGGCAGGCCCCGTTTGTAGGAAAACGAGTTCAGCGTCACCGCCAAACTGCGCCCCAATTCGCGGCCCAACAGGCGATGCACCTCGTCGCGCAGCTGGTGGGGCGACAGATCTGAGGTATCGATCAAGATATCGGCGCGCCCACGGATGGGCACCAACAGGTCTTTTTCGCGGGCAATGCCGGTTTCAGGGTCTTCGGCGGGGGCCAGTGGATGGCGCCGCCGCGTGGCCGAAAACCGCTGGCCCAGAACGTCATCGCGGCAATCCAGATACACGATTTCGGCGCTGATACCGGGCCATTTACCCAATTGATCAATGGTTTCAATCAGCGCATTGGTCGAAAAATCGCGGTTGCGCGCATCCAAGCCCAAGGCCAGCGGGCGCGCGCTTTGCGGCCCTTGCAACAGGCGCGGCAACAGCGACAGGGGCAGGTTGTCGATGGCCTCGAACCCCATATCTTCGAGCACGTTGATCGCAGTCGAACGCCCCGCCCCCGAAGGGCCAGTGACCAAAATCACCCGGCTGGTTTGCTCTGCGGGGGCCAATGCCATGTTATTCACTCCTGCCCACAGCCAGATATTGCAGAATCGCTGCAGGGAAATACGCGCTGTCAACATTGTGAAGCACCGGCAGCGGAAGGCCAAGGCAATGGCACTGGCGCATTGGGGGTAGGCGTTGCGTTTCTTTTTGGGCCAGATCCACCCACAAGCGCAGGGGCGCAGGCCCATTGGCGTGCGCGTTCAAAATACCCACGCCGCGTGCCTCGATGCGTCCCCGCAATGTGGCGGGGGCATCGGCCATCAGCTGGCCCTCTTGGCGCCACAGGCATGTGCGGTCATCTGCAACCAAACTGGCGCCCAGCGCCATCAGTTGCAGCGCCAAGCCAGATTTGCCCTGCCCCGATGGGCCCACTATCCCCACTGCGCGCCCCCCATAGGCCACGCAACTGGCGTGTACGATCAGCGGCTGATCTGGCCCATAGCCCAAATTTTCCGGCCCCGGCACCCCGGCAGACTGGACGAAATACGCAGTTTCAAAGCGGCAATCCGACGACAAAACGGGCACCCAAAGGTTCAGAGCTGATATCGGCATCGGTTGGGCGAATATTTTCCGCCCAGATGACACCGCCATGAGCCTCGACAATTTGCTTGGAAATTGCCAGCCCCAAGCCCGAATTATTGCCAAATTGGCCTTCCGGGCGCTCTGAATAAAAGCGCTTGAATATTTTTTCCAATGCCCCTTCGGGGATGCCGGGCCCGGTGTCTTCTACCACCACCAGAATACGGTTTTCGCGCTGGCGGGCCCAAACGCGGATGGCGTCGCCCTCTTCGCAAAAAGAAATCGCGTTGGTGATCAGGTTTACAAAGACTTGGGCCAAACGCGCCTCTAGCCCGTGGATCTGAATCGCGTTTGGTGGCAGGTCTGTAATAAAATCTATGCCCTGCTGCCCGGCTTGTTGGCCCAGATATTCGCCCAGATTGCCCAACATGCGGATCAAATCGAAGGGTTCTTGTTCTTCTTTTACAAATTCACTGTCCAAACGGCTGGCATTGGAAATATCGCTGACCAGCCGGTCCAGCCGGCGCACGTCATGTTCGATGACATCCAGCAGGCGCAGGCGCTGTTCGTCGCGCTTGACCATGCGCAGGCTGCCCACCGCCGAACGCAGCGAGGCCAGCGGGTTTTTCAGCTCGTGTGCGACATCGGCTGCGAATTGCTCGTTGCCATCGATGCGGTCGTAAAGGGCGGCCACCATGCCGCGCAACGCGCCGGACAGGCGGCCAATTTCATCGGGACGCGCGGTTAAATCCGGAATGCGGATGCGACCGCCCGCATTTTTGCGGCGGTCACGGTCGCGGCCCAGTTCTGCGGCTTCGGCCAAGTCTGAAATGGGGTTGGCAATGGTCGAGGCCAAAACAAGGCTAAGCCCCACAGATACAACGATGGCGATCAAGAACATGCGCAAAACACGTTCGCGTTCTAGCTTGACCAAAGCATCGATACCATGGCCCGCGCTGGCCAGCACCAGCACCCCAACCGCCTGTTCGCCCTGCAAAATGGGGGCGGCGGCGGCCAATTGCGGCCCCGTGGTATCCAGCTGCACCTGCCCCGCCAGCGCCGGGCGCACCAGC
>RFQY01000095.1 GCA_009924775.1 Paracoccaceae bacterium
GAGGTCATGCCTGTTGAAAACCCTGCTGAAATGACGCGCGAAATCAAACAGGTGGCGCAGTTTTTCGGCGCCGATCTATGCGGCATCACCGCCTATGACGCGCGTTGGCAATATGCCAGCCGGGTTGACACGCGCAGCATGCAAGAGGCGCCCAACACCCTGCCGCCGGGGCTGGATCATGTGATCGTTCTGGGCCACGCCATGGATGGGGCCTTGGTGGAGACCTACCCCTCGGCGCTGGCCGGGGCCGCAACGGGCCGCGCCTATAGCCACGAGGCGGCAGTGGTGATGCAGCTGGCGGCCTATATCCGCAATCTGGGCTATCAGGCCGTGGCCTCGATGAATGATACGGGGCTTGCCATTCCCTATGCGCTGCAGGCGGGTTTGGGGGAATATGGGCGCAACCAAATGGTGATTACCCCGGAATTTGGCCCGCGCCTGCGCTTTTCCAAGATCTACACCAATCTGCCCCTGGCCCATGATGCGCCCCGCCCCCAAGGCGTGGCGCGGTTTTGCGACATCTGCACAAAATGCGCCGATGCCTGCCCGGTCAAGGCCCTGCCCTTTGGGCCACCCAGTTTCGACGCGCCCAATATTTCGGCCATTCGGGGGGTAAAGAAATGGACATCTGACGCCGAGAAATGTTTTGGCTTTTGGGCCAAAATGGCCTCGGATTGCGCCATATGCATGCGTGTTTGCCCCTTTAACCGCGATTTTTCGAAACGCCGCCATCGGCTGTGGCGGCGCTTGGCGCTGTCGCCGCTGCGCCGGTTTGCCCTGTGGCTGGACAAAGGGCGCGGCGGGCGGCGCAAACCGGGGCAGTGGTGGGCCGCAAAGAGCGCTGGACAAAACGCAAAACCCCACGCCAAATAGCCGCATGGATTTGCACGCAAAATACCCCGGTCTAGACGACCTGAAACGCCGCGCCAAACAGCGCCTGCCCCTGTTTGTTTGGGAATATCTTGACAGCGCCACTGGGCAAGAGGCCACCAAGCACCGCAACCGCGCCACATTGGACGCGATTACGATGATGCCCTCAATCTTGCATGGCGAAATCGAATTTGACACCAGCGTCACGCTGTTTGGGCAAACCCACCCCCTGCCCTTTGGGGTGGCGCCTGTGGGCATGTCGGGGTTGATCTGGCCCGATGCCGAACGGCAATTGGCACGCGTGGCCACCGCAACTGGCATTCCCTACACCCTGTCCACCGTGGCCTCGGCAGATCCGGAAACCGTGGGCCCTTGCGTGGATGGTAAGGGGTGGTTCCAGCTCTACCCGCCCAAAAAACCCGAGATCCGCCGCGACCTGCTAGATCGCGCCCGCGCGGCTGGGTTTCGCACCTTGGTCATGACCGTAGATGTGCCCGTCGCCAGCCGCCGCGAGCGCCAAACCAGATCGGGCCTGACACAGCCGCCGCGGATGACGCCCCGGCTGTTGGCGCAGATCGCCATGCGCCCGGCCTGGGCCATGGCCACGCTGGCCCATGGCCGCCCGCGCATGCCAACGATCGCGCGCTATGCACAAGACAAGCCCGGCCTGCCCCCCACCGAACATATCGGCTATTTGCTGCGCACCTCGCCCGATTGGGATTATCTGCGTTGGCTGCGCGATGCCTGGGATGGCCCCTTTGTGGTGAAAGGCGCGATGGACCCAAACGATGCCCCCAAGCTGGAACAGGCCGGGGTGGATGGCATTTGGATTTCAAACCACGCCGGGCGGCAATTTGATGCAGCCCCCGGCCCCGCCGAAGTGCTGCCCGCCATGCGCGCGGCCACCATGGGGCGCGCGTGGCATTACGCGCTGGCGGCTTTGGGCTTGGACGGCCCGCGCCATTTGATCGAAATGTTCCAAAAGGATCTGCAGGCGAATATGGGGCAATTGGGCCTTGAAACCCTGCGCCAAGCCGCCGGCCGGCTGCGTTAGGCGGCGTTATCGCTAACCGTCGCTGGCATGAGGCAAGGCGTCGCCTTCGCGTTTCAAGTTTGTTGTGAAATGTTACAAAAACCTAACACGCAATCCCTGCCTGGGCATTGCTCTGCACCGCAGCATCAGCCTAGCTAGGCGCAGCAAACGACATGACAGTGCCAAAAGGAACCTGCCAATGCCCGATTTCAAGAAAATCCTGATCGCCAACCGTGGCGAGATTGCCATCCGCGTGATGCGCGCGGCCAATGAAATGGGCAAGAAAACCGTGGCGGTTTACGCCGAGGAAGACAAGCTGGGCCTGCATCGCTTCAAAGCCGACGAGGCCTATCGCATTGGCGAGGGGCTGGGGCCGGTCGCGGCGTATCTGTCGATTTCGGAAATGATCCGCGTGGCGCTGGCCTCGGGGGCAGATGCCATTCACCCCGGCTATGGGCTGTTGTCGGAAAACCCCGATTTCGTCGATGCCTGCGCCGCCAATGGCATTACCTTCATCGGGCCAAAGGCCGACACCATGCGCGCCTTGGGCGACAAGGCCAGCGCGCGCAAAGTGGCCATTGCCGCGGGCGTGCCGGTTATTCCCGCAACCGAGGTGCTGGGCGATGATTTCGACGCCATCACAGCCGAGGCACAGGCCATTGGCTATCCGCTGATGCTAAAGGCCAGCTGGGGCGGCGGTGGGCGCGGCATGCGCCCCATCATGGGCCCGGCCGAGCTGCGCGAAAAGGTGCTAGAGGGCCGGCGCGAAGCCGAAGCCGCCTTTGGCAATGGCGAGGGGTATCTGGAAAAGATGATCACCCGCGCCCGCCACGTAGAAGTGCAGATCTTGGGCGACAGCCACGGCACCATTTATCACCTCTACGAGCGCGATTGCTCGGTCCAGCGGCGCAACCAAAAAGTGGTTGAACGCGCCCCGGCCCCCTACCTCAGCGAGGCCCAGCGCGAAGAATTATGCGAATTGGGCCGCAAAATTTGCGCCCATGTGAATTACGAATGCGCCGGCACCGTTGAATTCTTGATGGATATGGAAACCGGCAAATTCTATTTCATCGAGGTCAACCCCCGCGTGCAGGTGGAACACACCGTCACCGAAGAGGTGACAGGCATCGACATCGTGCAGGCGCAGATCATGATTGCCGAGGGCAAATCGCTGGCCGAGGCCACGGGTAAAGCCAGCCAATATGATATCCGCCTCAACGGCCATGCGCTGCAATGCCGGGTCACCACCGAAGACCCGCAAAACAATTTCATCCCCGATTATGGCCGCATTACCGCCTATCGCAGCGCCACGGGCATGGGCATCCGCCTGGATGGCGGCACCGCCTATGCGGGCGGGGTGATCACCCGCTATTACGACAGTTTGCTGACCAAAATCACCGCATGGGCCCCAACCCCCGAAAAGGCCATCGCCCGCATGGACCGCGCCTTGCGCGAATTCCGAATTCGCGGCGTCAGCACCAATATCGCCTTTGTGGAAAACCTGCTCAAACACCCGACATTTTTGTCGAACCAATATACAACCAAGTTTATCGACGAAACGGCTGATCTGTTCGATTTCAAAAAGCGCCGCGACCGCGGCACCAAGGTGCTTAGCTATATCGCCGATATCACGGTAAACGGGCACCCCGAAACCGCTGGCCGCCCACGCCCTGCCCTTGATTTGAAAGACCCGCGCGCGCCTGCCCCGCAGGGGGCCCCGGTGGCGGGCAGCAAAACCTTGTTGGAAACCAAAGGTGCCCGCGCCGTGGCCGATTGGATGCTGGCGCAACAGCGGCTGCTGTTGACCGACACCACCATGCGCGACGGGCACCAATCGCTGCTGGCCACGCGCATGCGCTCGATCGATATGATCCGCGTGGCGCCCGCCTATGCCGCAAACCTGCCACAGCTATTCTCGGTGGAATGCTGGGGCGGGGCCACGTTTGATGTGGCCTATCGCTTTTTGCAAGAATGCCCATGGCAACGCCTGCGCGACCTGCGCGCCGCCATGCCCAACCTGCTGACGCAAATGCTGCTGCGCGCCTCGAACGGGGTGGGCTATACCAATTACCCCGATAACGTGGTGCAGGAATTCGTGCGCCAAGCGGCGGCCACCGGGGTGGATATCTTCCGCGTGTTTGACAGCCTGAACTGGGTAGAAAACATGCGCGTCGCGATGGATGCGGTGATTGACACAGGCAAAATCTGCGAAGGCACGATGTGCTATACCGGCGATATCTTGGATCCGTCGCGCGCCAAATATGACCTGAAATATTATGTCGCCATGGCCAAAGAGCTAGAGGCCGCTGGCGCCCATGTGCTGGGGCTAAAAGACATGGCGGGGCTGCTAAAACCCGCCGCCGCCAAGGCGCTTGTGGCCGCCCTGAAGGACGAGCTGACAATCCCTGTACATTTCCACACCCATGACACCAGCGGCATGGCAGGCGCCACGATCTTGGCCGCCGCCGAAGCCGGGGTAGACGCGGTGGATGCGGCGATGGATGCGTTTTCGGGTGGAACCTCGCAGGCCTGCTTGGGCTCGATCGTCGAGGCGCTGCGCCACAGCCCCCGCGACACGGGGCTGGATATCAACCAAATCCGCGAAATCAGCGATTATTGGGAACAGGTGCGGGCACAATACGCAGCCTTTGAATCGGGGTTGGCCGCGCCTGCATCCGAGGTGTATTTGCACGAAATGCCCGGCGGGCAATTCACCAACCTCAAGGCGCAGGCGCGATCGATGGGGCTGGAAGAAAAATGGCCCGATATTGCGCGCACCTATGCGGATGTGAACCAGATGTTTGGCGATATCGTCAAGGTCACGCCCTCGTCCAAGGTGGTGGGGGACATGGCGCTGATGATGGTGGCCCAAGGCCTAAGCCGCGCCGATGTCGAAGACCCGGCCCGCGATGTGGCCTTTCCCGATTCGGTGATCGATATGATGCGCGGCAATCTGGGCCAGCCTCCCGGCGGCTTTCCCGCGGGCATCGTGGCCAAAGTGTTGAAAGGCGAGGCCCCCAACACCGACCGCCCCGGCGCCCATCTGCCCCCCGTCGATATCGAGACCAGCCGCGCCGAGCTGCGCGCGCAGCTTGAAGGTAAGGCCGTAGATGACGAAGACCTGAACGGCTATCTGATGTATCCCAAGGTGTTTTTGGATTACATGGGCCGCCACCGCCAATATGGCCCGGTGCGCACCCTGCCCACGAAAACCTTTTTCTATGGCATGCAGCCCGGCGAAGAAATCAGCGCCGAAATCGACCCCGGGAAAACGCTGGAAATCCGTCTGCAAGCCGTGGGGGAAACCGACGAAAAGGGCGAGGTTAAGGTATTTTTCGAACTCAACGGCCAGCCGCGCAGCATTCGGGTGCCCAACCGCTTGGTGAAATCTAGCACCCTTGCACGGCCCAAAATGGACGCCGCAAACCCCAACCATATCGGCGCCCCGATGCCGGGGGTTGTGGCCTCGGTTACCATCAGCGCGGGCCAAGAGGTGAAAACCGGCGACCTGCTGCTGACGATCGAGGCGATGAAAATGGAAACTGGCCTGCACGCCGAACGCGATGGCAAGGTCAAGGCCGTGCATGTCAGCGCCGGTGGCCAGATTGATGCCAAAGATTTGTTGATCGAGCTGGAATAAGGGGCAAAGCGCCGCGGGCTTGCCCCCAAGCGGCGCTAAATCCGGGTGATATCGTAGCCGTAAAGCCAGCCAAATTGCTGCACCATTTTGTCTGGCGCCAACAGCCCGCCCAAGCGCAGCGCGCCATGGGCGGCCCAGCGCAGGGGCGGCACCGACAGGTGGTATTTCCACGCATTGGCGCTGGCGGCGTTGATGACCTTGCAGGCGCGCTCATGGCGCAAGGCCTGATAGCCCGCCAACGCCTGGGCCAACGTATCATGGCGCCCCACCATCATGGCCAATGCCCATGCATCCTCTAGCGCCATATTCGCCCCTTGCGCCAAGAAAGGCAGCGTGGGGTGGGCGGCATCGCCCAGCAATGCGGCTTGGCCCATATGCCAGCGCGGCGCCACGGGGTGGCGAAACAGCCCCCAGCGCCGCACCTCGGTGATCTGCGCCAACAGGCCCTGCACCTCGGGGCCGAAATCGGCAAAATGGGCGCGCAGGTTGTCCGGGTCGTCGGCCGCAGTCCAGCTTTCATCGGCCCACTCAGCCTGTTCGCGCACCGCCACCACATTCAGCCACTCGCCCCCGCGCAGCGGATAGCTGACCACATGCCGCCCCGGCCCCATATGCACATGCGCAACAGGGCCGCGCCCTTGGGTGTTGGGCACAACCGCGCGCCATGCCACTTGGCCGGTAAAGCGGGGCTTGGCCGGGCCCAAAATGGCAGGGCGCAGCACCGAATGCACGCCGTCGGCCCCCACCACCAAATCTGCAGATAGTTTGGTGCCATCGCGCAAGATCAACACCGGCGTGCCGGCTTGCACATCCACCTGTTCCACCCGCTGCAACAGGCGCAACCGCACCCCCGCCGCGCGCACGGCCTGCGCTAAAATGTCGATCAAATCGGCGCGGTGAACGAAATAATACTGCCGCCGCGCCAAGCGCTGCAAATCCAGCGCCACCACCTGCCCCCTGCGGTAATCGCGCAGGCTGACACCTTGGGCCTGCACGCTGGCCTGCGCCAGCTGCCCCCTCAGCCCTAGCGCGGCCAGCACGGCAAACCCATTTGGGCTGATTTGCAGGCCGGCCCCCACCTCGGTGATTTCGGGGGCTTGTTCCAGAACCGTCACATCGGCGCCACGCTGCGCAAGGGCCAAGGCCGTGGCCAGCCCACCGATGCCGCCGCCAATCACATATGTTCTGAGTCGGGCCAAATCCATGCGCGTTTTTGCAACGAAAAACGCCGAGGCGAAAGCCCCGGCGCATTTTTGTTCGAACAGATGGGCGGTAGGTGCGCGCTTAATCGTCGCGGTGCACTTTCTCGCGGCGCTCGTGGCGTTCTTGGGCCTCAAGGCTCATGGTGGCGATGGGGCGGGCATCCAGACGTTTCAGGCTGATCGGCTCGCCGGTTACTTCGCAATACCCATATTCGCCATCGTCAATCCGGCGCAGCGCCGCATCGATTTTCGACACCAATTTACGCTGGCGGTCGCGCGTGCGCAGCTCAAGCGCGCGATCGGTTTCTTCGGATGCACGATCGGCCACATCGGGGATGTTGCGGGTATTGCCCTGCAGCCCCTCGATGGTTTCTCGGCTATCTTCCAAAATCTCGTATTTCCACGCCAGCAGCTTCCTACGGAAGTATTCCAGCTGGCGATCATTCATGAATGGTTCATCTTCCGCAGGACGATAATCGTTGGGAAGAAAGACTTCTGCCTTCATATCCGCTCCCTCGTGCAGGCCATTAACTGTCATGTTCACTTCAGTCATAGGCACCCCCTTGGGCGGTGCATTACACGCCACTTGGGCGATTGTCACTACCCTACGTCGGAATAAAGCCACCTGCATTGCCCATAGGCAAAGTTATGGCTAGTTTGCGGGCAACACAGCCAAGCATAGGATTGCGCAAGACATGAAATTTCAGGGCACAGAGGCATATGTTGCAACCGAAGATCTGACCGTTGCGGTGAACGCCGCTGTCACCTTAGAACGCCCCTTGCTGGTCAAGGGCGAGCCGGGCACAGGCAAAACCGAACTGGCGCGCCAAGTGGCCAATGCGCTGGGCCTAACGATGATCGAATGGAACATCAAATCCACCACCAAGGCGCAGCAAGGTCTTTACGAATACGATGCCGTCAGCCGCCTACGCGACAGCCAATTGGGCGAAGAACGCGTGCATGATGTGAAAAACTACATCCGCAAGGGCAAGCTGTGGCAGGCGTTTGAAGCCGACGAAAAAGTGGTTTTGTTGATCGACGAAGTGGACAAAGCCGATATCGAATTTCCAAACGACCTGCTGCAGGAATTGGATAAGATGGAATTTCACGTCTACGAGACGGGTGAAACCATCCGCGCACGCCAGCGCCCGATCGTGATTATCACGTCGAACAACGAAAAAGAACTGCCCGACGCATTTTTGCGCCGCTGCTTTTTCCACTACATCCGCTTTCCCGACGCAGACACGATGCGCAAAATCGTCGAGGTGCACCACCCCGGTATAAAAGAGGCGCTGCTGACCACCGCGCTGACCCAGTTCTACGAAATCCGCGATATGGCGGGGCTAAAGAAAAAGCCCTCGACATCAGAGGTTCTGGATTGGCTGAAACTGCTTTTGGCCGAGGATCTCACCGCCGAAGACCTGCGCCGCGATGGCGCGAATGCGCTGCCCAAACTGCATGGTGCGCTGCTGAAAAATGAACAAGACGTGCATTTGTTTGAACGCTTGGCATTCATGGCACGGCGCGGCGGCTAGGCCGTTTCACACCCAAAAAGACAAGGGCAGCCGCAGCGCTGCCCTTTTTTATGCCCCCATCAGGCGCCCTTTGAGGCCGCTTGCGCCTTAATTTTGCCACATTTGGCCGAAAAAACAGCTTTAAGGCGCAGATTTCAGGGGCAAAGCACCAGAAACGCGTTGTTTCCAAACTGCGAATAGTTGCTCAAGCCATTGGTTTAACGTGAAAAACAAAGATACCCAAACCGATGGCCCAGCGCGTATGCACGGTATCTTAATGGCGCCGCATTGCGCCCATATCTGCGTCATGACTTGGGGTAAATCTGCCAAAAACCCGCAGCACAGAGGCAAAAGATGACTGGCTATTTTGGCGCACCCCACCTTCCCCCCAGCCCGCCCTACACGCGGGTTTGGCACAATGGGGGGCAGATGTAATGCGCCGTTTGCTTTTGCCTTTATGCGTGGTGTTGGGCGCCTGTATGCCGGTGGCGCCCCATGATACCGTCAGCCGCGCAGCGCCCGCCAGCGACGCCGCGCTGCCCCCGATCAAAAGTTTTGCGCGCGCCCAGCCCAAACCGCCCCTCGCGGCCAATTCCGACATTGCGCGCGATTTTCTGGATCTGGCCTTTACCTTGGAATCAGGGCGCCGCTTGCCGTTCTTCTCGCGTTTCGAGGGGCCGGTTTCCTTGCGCGTTACGGGCGCCGCACCCGCCCATCTGGGCGCAGATCTGGATGCGGTGTTGCACCGGCTGCGCACCGAGGCGGGCATTGCCATTGCCCGGACAGACGCGGAAAATGCCAATATCACCATTCAGGCGGTTAGCCGCGCCGAGATACAAAAAAACTTGCCGCAAGCCGCCTGTTTTGTGGTGCCAAACATCAGCAACCTTTCCGAATACGCCGGCGCAAGGCGCACCCAACGCACCGATTGGGCGCGCATAACCCAGCGCCAAAAGCTGGCAATTTTTCTGCCCAACGATACCAGCCCGCAAGAGGTGCGCGATTGCCTGCACGAGGAATTGGCGCAGGCGCTTGGCCCCTTGAACGACCTTTATCGCCTGTCTGACAGCGTGTTCAACGATGACAACATGCACACGGTGCTGACAGGGTTTGACATGCTGATATTGCGGGTATTCCACAGCCCCGCATTGCGCAGCGGCATGACCCGCGCCGAAGTGGCCGCGCGCCTACCCGCCATTTTGGCACAGCTAAACCCGGCAGGCCAATCGCGCGTGCCCCAGCGCCGCGATGCCACCCCGCGCAGCTGGGTGGCCACGGTGCAACAGGCGCTTGGCCCCGGCACCCCGCCCCAAGGGCGTTTGTCCGCCGCGCGCAGCGCGCTGAACATCGCCCGCGTCACGGGGTGGTATGATCACCGCATGGGGTTTTCGCATTACGCGATGGGGCGCATTTTGCAAGCTGATCACCCTGCCGAGGCGCGGCTGCAATTTCAGGCGGCCTATCACATCTATTCACAATTGCCTGAATGCGACCTGCATATGGCCTATGTCAGCGCAGCCCTTGCCGCCTATGCCATAGCCGATGGCGATGCCACCGCAGCCCTTGCGCTGATTGCCCCCGCCGAGGCCAGCGCCGCCCAACACGAAAACGCAGCCCTTTTAGCCCAGCTTTTGATGCTGCGCGCCGAGGCGCTAGATTTGACGGGACGTAGCGCCGAGGCTGAAGCCGTGAGGCTGGACAGCCTTGGCTGGGCACGTTACGGATTTGGCGCAGATTGGGCGGTGCGCGAGAAACTTCGCGAGGTGGCAGCGCTTAATCCGCTCAAAGATCGCAGCTGAGGCGGAAGAAATGATCGTATTGTCGGGAGCGCTGATTGGCGCCATTGTGGGCGCGCTATTGGCGTCAAAGCGTAAAGGCCGCGCGTTGGATATCGCGCAATATGCGGCTGGCTTTGCCATTTTGTTCATGATTATTGGCCTGTTCGCCACGCTGTTTGTGCATCGCGCGGCGCTGTAGCCCCATGTTTTTGCCCTTCTTCGACACGCTCAGGCAGGTGGGTATTCCGGTATCATTGCGGGAATATTTGTCTTTTTTGGAAGGCATGAAGCGCGGCCTTGTCACCTATGACGTGGAAGGCTTTTACTTTTTGGCCCGCACCGCCATGGTCAAAGACGAGCGCAATTTAGACAAATTCGACCGCGCTTTTGCCGCCACGTTCAAGGGGCTGGAAAACATCAGCTTCGATGATGTGATGAAGGCCGTTGAAATCCCCGCCGATTGGCTGCGCAAGATGGCCGAAAAGCACCTGAGCGACGAGGAAAAGCGCGAGATCGAGGCGCTGGGTGGCTTTGAAAAGCTGATGGAAACCCTAAAGCAGCGCCTTGAAGAGCAAAAAGAGCGCCATCAGGGCGGCAACAAATGGATCGGCACCGCTGGCACCAGCCCGTTTGGCGCCCATGGATATAACCCCGAAGGCGTGCGCATCGGCCAAAACGAAAGCCGCCATCAACGCGCCGTCAAAGTGTGGGACAAGCGCGAATTCAAAAACCTTGATGACACGGTGGAACTGGGCACGCGCAACATCAAAGTGGCGCTGAAACGCCTGCGCCGCTGGGCGCGCGATGGGGCGCATGACGAGCTGGATCTGGATGGCACCATCCGCGCCACCGCCGAACATGGCTATCTCGATGTCAAAACCCGCCCCGAGCGGCGCAATGCCGTCAAGGTGCTGCTGTTTTTAGATGTGGGCGGGTCGATGGACCCGCATGTGAAAATCGTCGAAGAGCTGTTTTCAGCCGCGCGCAGTGAATTCAAACATATGGAGTATTTTTACTTCCATAATTGCCTGTACGAAGGCGTATGGCGCGACAATCGCCGCCGGTGGGATGCCCAAACCCCCACATCAGAGGTGCTGCGCACCTATGGCAGCGACTACAAGTGCATCTTCGTGGGCGATGCCAGCATGAGCCCCTATGAAATTGCCTATCCCGGTGGCGCCAATGAACATTGGAACGCCGAGGCTGGCCAAACATGGCTGCAGCGCGCGCGCGAGCAATGGCCAAACCACCTTTGGATCAACCCGGTTCCAGAAAAATACTGGGGCTATACCCAGTCGATCGCCATGATCAAAGAGATCTTTGAAAACCGCATGGTGCCCATGACGTTGAGCGGGCTAGAAACCGGGATGAAAGAGCTGACACGCTAGGCCATTTCGGGGGGCTGCCCATGCGCCAGATCATCGCCCATCTTTGGCAATTCCACCGCCCCACCTTGCTGCTGTTTCTTTCCGCTTTGGCCGTGATGGTGTTTTTTGGCCTGCGGTTTTTATGGGCGGTGTTTTACTGGTCGAACCCGGTGCATTTGCATCAGCCCCCCGCCGCTTGGATGACGCCGCGCTATGTGGCCCATTCTTGGCAGGTGC
>RFQY01000096.1 GCA_009924775.1 Paracoccaceae bacterium
ATGCGGAAAATTCCCCTTCTCGCGCACAATGTCGATAAACGTGCGATAGCGCCCTTCGGCATGAAGACGCTCGATGGCCTGATCCAGCTGCGCAGTGTAGGTGTGCGTTTCAGTCATAAGCTTTTTCCTTCGGTGAACGTGGGGCGACTAACGGGGCTACAGTTCCACGCCTTGGCGTTTGGCCATACCGAGGAAAGTGCCAGCTGCTTTCAGACCAACGTCTGATCACAACCCCGACCTGCGGGCGTCGCAACTGGGTGTGCGCCCGTCGCCCATAGCGGTTGCATCTGCGGCAGTCTTCGCCCAGTCTGGCGCCCGACAAGACCCAGCAGGAGAGAAGCAAGATGCGTACCCGTGCCGCCGTGGCGCTTGAGCCCGGCAAACCGTTGCAAGTTATGGACGTGAACCTGGAAGGCCCCAAAAAGGGCGAGGTTTTGGTCGAAATCAAGGCGACCGGCATTTGCCACACCGACGAATTCACCCTATCGGGCGCCGACCCCGAGGGGCTGTTTCCCTCGATCTTGGGGCACGAGGGGGCAGGCATCGTGTTGGAAGTGGGCGAAGGCGTAACCACGCTAAAGCCCGGCGATCATGTGATCCCGCTTTATACGCCCGAATGCCGGCAATGCCCCTCGTGCCTGTCGGGCAAAACGAATCTGTGCACCGCCATCCGCAACACCCAAGGCCAAGGCCTGATGCCCGACGGCACAACGCGGTTTTCGATGCTGGATGGCACCCCGATTTACCACTACATGGGTTGTTCGACCTTTGCCAATCACACGGTCATGCCCGAAATCGCCTTGGCCAAGGTGCGCCCTGATGCGCCTTTTGAAAAGATTTGCTACATCGGCTGTGGTGTGACCACCGGCATTGGTGCAGTGATCAATACCGCCGGTGTCGAAATTGGCAGCACTGCGGCCGTGTTTGGGCTGGGTGGCATTGGGCTGAACGTCATTCAAGGCCTACGCATGGCAGGCGCTGATATGATCATCGGTGTTGATTTGAACGATGATAAGGCCGAAATGGCACGCAAGTTTGGCATGACCCATTTCATCAACCCGAAAAAAATTGAAGGCACGATCGTGCAGGAAATCGTCAACCTGACGAAAACCGAGGCCGACCAGATCGGCGGCGTGGATTATTCCTTTGATGCCACGGGCAATGTGCAAGTGATGCGTGACGCGCTGGAATGCAGCCACCGCGGCTGGGGCGTGTCGGTGATTATTGGCGTGGCGCCAGCCGGTGCCGAAATCAGCACGCGCCCCTTCCAATTGGTAACCGGGCGGGTTTGGAAAGGCACGGCATTTGGGGGCGCCAAGGGGCGCACGGATGTGCCCAAGTTTGTCGATTGGTACATGGATGGCAAGATCGAGATCGATCCGATGATCACCCATACGCTGAGCTTGGATGACATCAACAAAGGGTTTGACCTGATGCATTCTGGCGAAAGCATCAGATCGGTTGTGGTGTATTAATCCGCGCTTGTGTCGGGGTGGGCGGTGCCTGCCCCGGCTGCATGGCCCGCTGCGCCATAGCAGGCCATGAAAACGGCCACCGCCCCGTTGATGGTGCGTTCCATTTCGTCTTGGCTAAAGCTGCTTTGCACGCCAAACGCCGCGCGGTTCCAAATATTGGCTTTGCATAGTTCGGCATATTGGTCGGCGGCCAGTTCGTAATCGTCGATCACCAATTGCCCGCGGGCTGCTGCTTTTTGCATGTAGCTAGACAGGCGGCTGCGGCCCAGCATTGGGCCACTGCTGTAAAAGGCTTGGCCCAATTCGGGAAAGCGGTCTGCCTCGGCCAGACAAATGCGGAAAATGCGCAAGGCAAAGCGCGATACCACGAACCCCACGATCTGTTCGGCGGCTTTGCGCAGCACGATTTCGGGCGGCTGGCTTTCGTCTATCACCGCCGTGGCGCGTTGGGCTTGGGCCTCGCATTCGTTGCGCACCACGGCCAAGAACAATTCGCGCTTGTCCGGGAAATAGCTGTAAAGCGTCGCTTTTGACACGCCTGCTTGGCGCGCAATTTCGTCTACAACTGCGCCTTCGAACCCGTCGCGCAGGAAAACTTCGCGTGCGCCTGCCAACACTTGGTCAAACTTGCGGCCCCGGCGCAAGGGTGTGGCTGCGGCAGTTCCCCCCATGGACTTCTCCTTTGTTATGCAGCACAGTTTAAACCAAGCAGTTTAGATCGGGCAAGCTGAACCCGCCCAAGCGTTGCCGTCTTGCTGTTTTTATGGTGCAAGACACGAGAAACCAATCATGCGATTTCTAACACAACGCCGCCGTTTTTCTGATTTGTCCGAACAAGAAGTGCTGGCCCTTGCCATATCGTCAGAAGAAGATGACGCGCGCATCTACCGCAGCTATGGCGCGCGGTTGCGGGCCGAATTTCCAGATACTGCCAAGGTGTTTGATGGTATGGCCGCCGAAGAAGATGGCCACCGCCAGCGCCTGATTGCCCTGCATCAACGCCGCTTTGGCGATGTTATCCCGTTGATCCGGCGCGAACATGTGGCAGGCTATTACGCCCGCCGCCCGGTGTGGTTGGTGGAAAATCTGGGGATAGAGCAAATCCGCGCCGAGGCCGAAGCGATGGAGCGCGGGGCCGAGCATTTTTATCTGGCAGCGGCCAAGCGCACCCAAGATGCCGATACCCGAAAGTTGCTAGGCGATCTGGCCGCAGCCGAGGCAGGCCACCAACACACCGCAGGCAAGCTACAGCGCGAACATCTGGACGACGAAAGCCGCGCCAGTGAAGACCGTGCCGCCCATCGCCAATTCGTGCTGACATGGGTGCAACCGGGTTTGGCGGGGTTGATGGATGGCTCGGTTTCGACCTTGGCGCCCATTTTTGCCACGGCTTTTGCCACCCAAGACACATGGACCACGTTTTTGGTGGGCATGGCGGCCTCGGTTGGGGCGGGCATTTCCATGGGCTTTACCGAGGCGGCCTCGGATGATGGTGAATTATCGGGGCGGGGCAGCCCAACAAAACGTGGCTTGGCAGCCGGTGTGATGACCACGGTCGGGGGGTTGGGCCATGCCCTGCCGTACCTGATACCAGATTTCTGGACCGCCACATTCATTGCCTTTGCCGTTGTATTTGTCGAACTGTGGGCCATTGTTTGGATACAAAACCGCTACATGGAAACACCGTTTTTGCGGGCCACGTTTCAGGTGGTTTTGGGGGGGGCGCTGGTGTTTGCGGCTGGCGCGCTGATTGGCAGCGGCTAGGCGCGCCCGCGTTTTTTGTTAAACGCCAGCGTCAGCGCGTCTGGGTCGTATTGGTTGTCTAGCCAATCCTCAAACCCGATGCCGGTTTGCGCATGTGCGGCACTATAACTATCTAAAAACATATCCAAAATGCCGGCTTTGCCCCACCAAAAATGGATATAGCGCACAGATAGCATTTTGCGCGCCTGTTGCACGGGCTGGCCCTTGATCACCATGAGATAAATTGCACTGCCCAGCCCGGTGCGGTCAGCGCCCGATTTGCAATGCATCACGAAAGGCCCCGTTTGCGCGCGAAACAGCGCGATCAACGCGCGCAACGCCTGTGGGTCTGGTGCTTCGGCGGCACGCAACGTCAGGTCTACCATTTGCAGGCCCAGCGCCTCGCAGGTGGCTTTTTCTTGGAAATAGATCGGGGTGCGCACATAGCCGCGCAGGTTTAGAACGGTGCCAATGCCACGGGCCTTGAACCGGCGCAGGCGCCCTGGGCTGGGCTGGTTGGTGCGAAAGACGCCGGGGCTGATCTGGTGGGTGTTGGCCCAGATTTTACGCAGCCAGCCATGATCAAGTAGGTTGATAAAAACCCAAGCACGCCGCCGGTTTTCCGGCGTTGAAAAATCGCGGTTACACGCTTTGCGCAGCGACTTTTGCCATTGGCTAAAAAAGGCAAGGGTGGGTTTAAGCGGCATGAGCCCTGTTCGTTTGCGCAAAATCAATCTGGCGTTGCTTAGCGGCAAAGGGGCAATCCGACAACCCGTGGCAGCAATTGCCCATGCGGCAGCTGCGCCCACTGGCCTAATGGGGCGGCGCAGGTTATGACAAGCCTGCGCAAACACTGTGCCAGACCGGCAGGAGAGACAGATGAAGATTGCCAACCGTTCCATTGGTGCCGCCCACCCGCCCTTGGTGATTGCCGAGATTGGTATCAACCATGGCGGTGATTTGTCTGTGGCCAAAGAGATGGTGCGCCTGGCCGCCGCGGCGGGCTGCGAGATGGTCAAACACCAAACCCATATCGTTGAAGATGAAATGACCGAAGAGGCCAAATCGATCTTCCCGCCCAATGCGGATGTGTCGATCTGGGAGGTGATGCAGCAATGCGCGCTGTCGCTGGAAGACGAGGCCGAGCTGAAGCGCTATAGCGAAAGCTTGGGTATGATCTGGATCTCGACGCCGTTTTCGCGCGCGGCGGCAGATTTTTTGGAAACGCTGGATGTGCCTGCCTATAAAATTGGCTCGGGCGAGGCGGATAACCTACCGCTGATCCGCCATATCGCCAAAAAGGGCAAGCCGGTGATCATGTCGACGGGCATGCAAACCATCGAAACCCTGCGCGCCAGCGTGCAAATTCTAGAAGACTCTGGCGTGGAATACGCGCTTTTGGAATGCACCAATCTTTACCCCAGCCCCGCCGAGATTGTTTCGCTTAAAGGCGTGACAGAATTGCGCAACGCCTTTCCCAATGCGGTGGTGGGTTTTTCCGACCATTCGATTGGGCCAGAAATGGCGCTGGCCTCGGTGGCGCTGGGGGCATCCATTCTCGAACGCCATTACACCGACACCCGCTATCGCAAAGGGCCTGATATTTCCTGTTCCATGGATCCGGCCGAGCTGCGGTTTTTGATCGACCGTTCGCGCGAAATTTGGGTGGCTGCCAATAATGACAAACAGCGCAGCGGCCCAGAGGAAGACGTCTACCGCTTTGCCCGGGCCAGCGTGGTGGCCGATGCCGATTTGCCAGCAGGCCATGTGGTCACTGAACAAGACATCTGGGCGCGCCGCCCCGGGTCTGGCGAGATTGCAGGATACGAGTTTGACAAAGTATTGGGCCGGCGCCTGACCCGCGCGGTAACGCGCAACACCCAGCTGAAATGGAGCGATCTGGCCTAAGCCGGGCGCAGACAGGGCCAACAGGGTGCCAGACGGGGGCAGGATGACGATTAAACTGTTAGTTGATGCGCGCGGCCAACACCGCAAAGCGTTTTTGCAGCGCTTGGTAGAGCTGTCTGACGGAACCGTAGAAGTGGCGCTGCATTTTGGCGACCGCGATGCCGATTTTCACGCCCCCTGCCTGCAACGCATGGAGGTGCGCGACGGCAAGCTGGGCCATATGATGAAAAACCATCTCAGCCATGGTGCCGATTTTCAGCTGCTGGGCTCGCCCGAATTTCGCAAGATGATGGAAACCGCGGTGGACCAAATGCACCGCACTGCCAGCACCTATCAATACCGCGCTCATAATCTGGATAACCTGCAGGATTATCTGGATTATTATCACATTTTGGCCGAATCCATGGCGCAGCGTATCATCGACAGCGGCGCCACCCATGCGCTGTTTTATATCGTGCCGCATCTGGGCTATGATACGGTGATGTATCAGGTGGCCAAAGCGCTGGGCCTGAAAACCATCGTTTTGTGCCAAACCATCTTTCCTTCGCTCTATTTCTCGGTCGAGAATATCGAAGATCTGGGCGATTTTGATCCAACCGGCTCGGATGCGCCGCCAATGCCCATCGAAAAGGGCTCGAAGCCGCATTTGTTTTACATGGATGATCGCTGGCAAAAACAGGCCACCAAGGGGCGTATCACGCCAAAGGCGGTGGCGAATTTCTTGAAATATGTTGCGCTGCGCGATCCGGCGAAATTGCTGCGGCCCGGGTATTTAGTGGCCATGCTGCGGCGCATCAGCGCCATCTACGGCGCGCTGCCCGATTGGCGCGATCCGTTTGCACGGTTTTTCCACGTGAACGAATTGGCCTATTTCGAGCATCTGGCGCAGTTCGAGGATCAGCAGGTCGATCTTTCTGGCAAATTTATTTACGTGCCGCTGCACAACCAGCCCGAAATGTCCACCTCGGCCTTGGGCGGGCCATGGCGCGACCAAGTGCTGATGATCGAGGCGCTATCGCGGCATTTGCCCGATGGCTGGGAAATTCTGGTCAAGGAAAACCCCCGCCAAGGCAGCTATGCCCGCGGGCCGTTTTTTTGGCACAGGCTAAGCCGCATTCGTGGTGTGCGTTTTGTGCCATCTGGCCTATCGACGCATGATTTATCAGATCAGGCGCAATTTGTGGCCACGGTCACCGGCACCGCCGCATGGGAGGCCATTCGCAAGGGCCGCCCGGCGGTGGTGTTTGGCAATGCGTGGTACAAAAATTTGCCCGGCATTTTCCGCTTTCACGAAGGGATGGATTTCACCCAAGTCGCGGCCGCCACGGTAGACCATGCCTTGCTGTGCCAACAGGCAGGCGCGTTGATTGCCCGCTGTCACACTGGGGTGATCGAACAGGTTTATCTGGAAAACACCGATAGTTACGACCCCGAAGACAACACCAACGAGGTGGCCAAAACCACGCTCGGCCTGTTGCGCGGTGATATCGCGTTGACCTTTCCGGGCTTGGGCCGGGGCGCGGCTTAATCGGGGCGGATAATGCGCAGCCGCCCTTCGGCCTGCCACCCCATAATAATCTGCCCTTCGCGGGCAAAATTATGCGGCGTTTTATAACCCACCGGGTTGTAATAGGTGGGGGTTTGGCCAAAATCGAAGCCATAAAGCACAATTTCACGCGCCACGCCCAACCGCAGCAGCCAACTGATGGCCATAAACCCCGACGAGGGCCGCCGCCCAATCAGGTTGCGGTCTGCCAACCACCAGCGAAACGGGTAAAACAGGGTGTTTTGCACGTTTTCGCGGCCAAAAATACGATAGTGGCGCATTTTCGGTATCAACATCAGCATATGGCGCGGGGCGAAAAGGGTGGCGACGTCGGCCTCGGATAATTCGGGGGTCAGCCCCACCATATCGGTGCGCTGGCCCTGCGCGGCGGGGACTTGCACAAAGCCCTTGTTCAGGCGGATGATCACATCATGTGCGTCGATCTGCGGGCCAAGATCTGCGGCAAGCAGGCTTTTGGCATTGCCCACCACTGCCACGCTTTGGCCTGCCAATTCCGCGCGCATCCGCGCATTCGAGCGGCTGCTCAGCTTCAGCACCCAGCCACGCGGCGCTTGGTACAGGTATTTGCGCGGCCAAGCCGCAAGGCGTGGGGGCAGCATCAGTCGCGCTCCGGGTTGCCACCGTTTTCGCGCCAGTAATTCACCGCCCAAGGCACCCGGCCTTGGCCCAGATGGGGGGCGATGCCCCAAATGCCCGGGCGCACCAGATCAATTGGGCGCGGCTCGCCGTGAAAGGCCACAACGCGGGTATCGGGCAGCGGTGGTTTGGGCCGCTGCACCAACCCCAACAGTGGCGGCCTGCGCAAGTGATATTTAAAGCTTAGCACCCAATCCAGCGGCCAAAAGCGCAGCGCGCCGGGTGGCAATTCGCCCTGCAGATAGATCTGTTCGATGCGGTATTTGGCCACCATGCCGCTGTGATCGGCCATGAAACGATCGAAAATTTCGGGAAATTGGCCGATGGTAAAGGTGAACACCCCCGTGCCTGCCATGGGCGCGTCATGGCCCCCCAATCGCGCCCAATTGGGGCTGGTATCGATGGTGACAACATCGCCGGGGTGGTCAAACAGGGCATCCAGCGGGCCGGTGATCAGGCTGTCTAGGTCCAAAAACAGGCACCGCCCCGACAGGTCATAGAGGGTTTTCTTGAACACCGACAGTTTCGGCCAGCCCCCTTTTTTCCAGTCAAATTCAGACAGGCCCATATCGGGGATGGGGAAATGGTCGATCGCGGGGTCCAGCCCTTGGGCGTCATCGGTTAGGCAGACAAAGCGTAGATCGCCACTGATATGGCGGCGCACCGCGTGATACAGCACATTCACGTATGAGGCGGGGTATAGCGTGCCCCATTTCATACAAATAACCGTCTTGAGGCTGTTCATTTCTGTCTCCGACGCGGTAAACAGCACCGTGATATGGGGGCATATCTGCAATTGCCACCCCTTTTTTAGCGCTTTAGGATCGCCGGGCCGAGGCAGAAACAAGAACACATGGAAAAATCCCTTCTTTTCGTCACTGGAACCCGCGCCGATTTTGGCAAACTTGAACCATTGGCCATTGCTGCGCGCGATGCGGGTTTTCAGGTCAGCTTTTTTGTGACGGGTATGCATATGCTGGGCCGCTACGGCCTGACCAAGCTAGAGGTGATGCGCCTGCGGGGCGTGGCTGTGCACGAATTCCTAAACCAGCGCCCCGGTGATCCACAGGATGTGGTGCTGGCCAAAACGGTGATTGGGTTTTCTGATTTCGTCACCGAACACCGCCCCGATTTGATCATCGTGCATGGCGACCGTGTCGAGGCGCTGGCCTGTGCGCTGGTGGCATCGACCAATTACATAAGGTCGGCCCATATCGAGGGGGGCGAGGTGTCAGGCACCATCGACGAGATTTTCCGCCACTGTAATTCCAAACTATGCGCCCATCATTTCGTCAGCTCGCCCGAAGCGGCCCGCCGCGTTATGGCCTTGGGCGAACCGGAACAGGCCATCCACGTGATTGGCTCGCCAGAGCTTGACTTTCACTCGGGCCCATCGGGTGTGGCGCTAGACGAAGTGCGCCGCCACTACGATCTGCCCATGGGCGAATATGGCATCTGCACGTTCCATCCCGTCACCTCCGAGGCGGGCACGATGGGCGCGCAGGCCCGGGCGCTTTTTGGCGCATTGGAACAATCCAACCGCCAATTTGTGGTCATCGCCCCCAATAACGACCCCGGTTCAGAGGATATTTTTGCCGCGATGGAGGCCCTGCCGCCCACGCGGTTTCGCGTGCTGCCCTCGATGCGCTTTGCGCATTTCTCGGAATTGATGAAAAATGCCAGCTGTATGGTGGGCAATTCCAGCGCGGGCGTGCGCGAAGCACCGTTTCTAGGCATTCCATCGCTGGATATTGGCACCCGCCAAACCGCACGCGGCAACGCGCCCTCGCTGTTCAGCGCTGCGGCCCAAGACAGCACCGCGATTGCACAGTTTTTGGCCACCCAATGGGGACGGCGCTACGACAATCACACCGGCTTTGGCTCGGGTACCGCGGCAGAGGCCTTTGTCACCGTGTTGGGGCAGGCCAGCTTTTGGAACGCGCCGCTGCAAAAGCGCTTCCATGACATTGCCTGACAGGCCCATAAGCGGCGGCCTGCGGCTGATTTTGGCGGCCTCTGCCGCCTTGCAACCCTTGGCGCCAGTGATTTTGCGCCGCCGCCTTGCGCGCGGCAAAGAACTGCCGGGGCGGTGGCGCGAAAAGCTGGGCTATGCCAGCCAAAACCGGCCTGATGGCCCTGTGGTGTGGCTGCATGCTGTTGGGCTGGGCGAGGTGATGGCCTTGCGTGGCTTGATCGCGGCCATGGGGCACGCCCGGCCAGACCTGTCGTTTTTGGTCACATCAACGGCACGCTCGTCGGCAGAGATTTTTGCCGCCCATCTGGGGCCGCGGTGCCAACATCAGTTCTTACCCTTGGATATGCCCGGGCCCGTGGCGCGGTTTTTGGCGCATTGGCGCCCAGATTTGGCGGTATGGTCCGAACAAGATATCTGGCCGCGTTTGGTGCTGGAAACCCATCGCCGGGGCGTGGCACAGCTGTGGGTGAATGCGCGCATGAACGCAGCAGCCTATCGCCGCCGCGCGCGCATGCCCGGCGCCAGCCGCGATGTGATTGGGTGCTTCAGCCAGATCTTGGCACAAGATCAGGCCACGGCCCATCACATTGCGCAGCTGTGCGGCACCGTGCCCGTTGCAACCGTGGGCTCGCTTAAGGCGGGGGCCGGTGCGCCGCCCCCCGATGCGGCCGCCTTGCAGGCCGTGCGCCAGCATCTTGCGGGCCGCCCAGTGTGGGTGGCAGGGCCCAGCCACGCCGCCGACGAACAGCTGGCCTTGGCGGCCCACGCGGCATGGCGTGCCCACACCCCCGATGGCCTGCTGATTTTGGCCCCCCGCCTGCCCGCACGCCGGGCCGAGCTGTTGCAGGCCTGTGCGCAGGCGGGGCTTAGCGCAACGCTGCGCAGCGCGGGCTGGCCGCCGCCAGATGCGGCGGTTTACATTGCCGATAGCTATGGGGAAATGTCGCTTTGGTACAGCGTGGCCCGGGCCGCGCTGATTGGTGGCAGTTTTGCCCCAAAGGTGCAGGGCCATAACCCTTGGGAGGCTGTCGATATGGGCTGCCCCGTTCTATATGGCCCCCACACCGATAATTTCGCACAAGATTATGCCGATCTGGCCGCTGCCCAAGGCGCCATTGCCGTGGCCGATACCGGCGATGTTCTGGCGGCTTTGGCGCGCCCCGATCTGCCCGAAATGGCCGCCCGCGCCGCCCGGTTGCGCCACAATCTGGCCGATGCGGTGCAGATCACCTGCAAGGCGGCCTTGCAGGGGCTTGCGCCATGAGCGCCAGTGCCCCTTTCCCCAGCCTGCGTATGCGGGTGTTCTTGCTGGCCTATCGCCTGATTTGGACGCTATTTTTGCCCATTGGGCTGGCCTATCTGGCGCTAAGGGCGCGCAAAGACCGCGATTATCTGCGCCATTTGTCAGAACGGTTCGGTCTGATCCGCCCCTGCAGCAAGGGCGCGGTTTGGGTGCATGCCGTCAGCATTGGTGAATTCCGCTCGGCCTTGCCGCTGATCCGGCGGCTGTTGGCCCAAGACCAGTGCGTGCATGTAACGGTCTTTACCCCCGCGGGGCGGCGGGCCGCGCAGCAGGATTTGACCCAAGATATTGCCGCGGGTCACGCAAGCCTATCTTGGGTGCCATTGGAATTGGCTTGGGGCTGGGGGCTGTTTTTGCGCCGTCTTGCCCCCCAATACGGGCTGGTGATGGAGGTGGAAATCTGGCCGCGTATGATTGCCAGCTGCCATGCCTTGGGCGTGCCTTTGCTGGCGTGCAATGCGCAATACCCCGCCCGCAGTTTCCAGCGCGATACCCAAAAAACCCCGCTGCGCGCGGAATTGATGCAAGGGTTCACCGGGGCCTTGGTGAAATCTGATCTGCAGCGCCAACGCTTTGCTGCGGCGGGGCAGTCAAATGTGGCCATCACCGGTGAGCTGCGTTTTGATCAGCCCCTGCCACAGGCGTTGATCGCGCAAGGCCGGGCGCTGCCTGCGCTGTGGGGAAAGGGGCGGCAGGTATTGGTCTTTGCCTCTGTGGTGCAGGGCGAAGAGGCGCTGTTCCTGCAGACCTATGCCCAGCTTTGCGACAGCCATGCCGCGCAGGGCCTGCCCCGGCCCTTT
>RFQY01000097.1 GCA_009924775.1 Paracoccaceae bacterium
CCGCCCCCCGGGGGGCGGTGCATGCTGTGGCACTATTGCTGCGCCTTGCGCTGGCGGCCAGCTTACAGGGCCAGCACGGGGATGATTTGCTTTTTACGGCTCATGATGCCGGGCAGCACAACGGTGTCGCCAGTAACCGTGGCGCCAAAGCTTTTTTCGGCCAAGGTTTTGACCAGATCGTTGGGCACCAGCAGCGTGGCCTCTTCGTTCAAGATATCAACAACGAACAACAGCACTTGGTCGGCGCCATCTTCTGCGGCCACGTCTTGCATGGCGGCCATCAGGCTGTCTTTGCGGTCCAAAATCAGCTTGGGCGCGGTGGTTTCCAAAACGCTGACGCGGAATTCTTTGCCGGCAATGGCGTATTCTTTCGAATCCATCCGCAGCAATTGCGCATCGCTAAAGGCCGAAACATCCGATTTTGCCTCGAACAGCTGCGCCGCATAGGCTGCGATATCAACGCCCAGATCGGCGGCCAGCCCTTCGGCCACGGCACGATCATGCGCGGTGGTGGTGGGGCTGCGGAATTCCAGCGTGTCGGACAAAATGCACGACAGCGCCGCCCCTTTGATGGCGGTGGGCATGCGCGCGGCATCTGCGCCCATCAGATCAATCATCAGCGTGGCGGTGCAGGCCAGTGGGCGGATTGTAATATCGATCGGGCCTTTGGTTTCCAGCCCGCCCACCAGTTTATGGTGATCGATAATGCCCTGAATATCGGCGCTGTTGATTGTGGCGGGCAGTTCGGCCGGGTTGTTCGTGTCGACAATCACCACCGGCGTGTCAGCGGCCAAATCGCTGATGATTTCGGGTTTGTCCAAACCCCAGTGGGCCAGCATAAAGGCGGCTTCGGTATTGGGTTCGCCCAAAAGCACGGGTTGGGCTGCTTGGCCTTTGACCTCGTTTAGATACCATGCCCAAATGATGGGCGAGCCGGTCGAATCTGTATCGGGGGATTTGTGGCCGAAAACTAGGGTGGTCATGCGATGCCTCGTTCAGTGCGGGAGTCCGCGCGCCTTATAAGTGCGCCGGGCGGTTTTGTCACCTGCTGCGTTGCGGCATATTTAGGCTTTGGCCCGGCATGGCGAGGGGCCCCTTGTTGTTGGGGGGCGGGCGTGGGTAAAAGAGGCTATGACGCGCGTTTTGGAAACCGATCTTTACCAGCCTGTGAAAACCTATCTCGAGGCACGCGGGTATCAGGTGAAATCCGAGGTGGCCGCCGCCGATGTCGTGGCGCGCCGGGCCGATGCGCCGCCGCTGATTGTTGAACTGAAAACCGGCTTTTCCTTGGCGCTGCTGCATCAGGCCTGCGCCCGGCTGGCGCTAAGCGATGATGTCTATGTCTGCGTGCCCCGGCAAGTGGGCCGGTCCAGTTACAAGGCGCTTTTGGCCAATGTGAAGCTGTGCCGCCGCTTGGGGCTGGGGGTGATGACGGTGCGCCTGCCCGATGGGCTGGTCGAGGTGCATGCCGACCCGGGCCCCTATAGCCCGCGCAAATCTGCCAGCCGCCAGCGCGCATTGCTACGCGAATTCGACCGCCGCCAAGGCGACCCAAACAAGGGCGGCACCCGCGGCAAGATCATGACGGCCTATCGCCAAGACGCCTTGGCCTGCGCCATTTATCTGGCCGAGGCCGGCGCTGCGCGCGGGGCCGATGTTGCCAAAGCCACGGCCGTGCCGCGCGCCACCCGCCTGATGGCCGACAACCATTATGGCTGGTTTGCGCGGGTTACAAAGGGCGTCTACCAGCTGACGGACGAGGGCCGAAATGCCCTGCCCAAGGCCGCAGTGCCCGTTGCAAAAACTTTATAATTTTTTTGGCATATGCCCGTTGACAGCCCCCGGCCACATCCTTAGCTATGCGTGCGTTAGCACTCGCCCATAGTGAGTGCTAATGATCTCTCGAAGAGCGAGGGGTCTAGGGAGAAACTTTGAGCCAAGGAGCCTCAGAGATGGCATTTACACCGCTTCATGACCGCGTGCTGGTTCGCCGTGTAGAAGGCGAAGAAAAGACCAAGGGTGGTCTGATCATTCCAGACAGCGCAAAAGAAAAGCCTGCAGAAGGCATCGTTGTTGCTGTAGGCGCAGGCGCCAAAGATGAAGACGGCGACCGCATCGCAATGGACGTCAAAGTGGATGATCGCGTGATGTTCGGCAAATGGTCGGGCACCGAGATCACCATCGATGGCGAAGAAATGCTGATCATGAAGGAAAGCGACATCATGGGGATCATCGGCTGATTCCAGCCTGATTGATCCGGTCGTTTCGTTCAAAAGAATTTAGAGGAGACACTCAAATGGCAGCTAAGGACGTCAAGTTCGATACCGATGCCCGCAATCGCATGCTGAAAGGCGTGAACATTCTGGCAAATGCCGTGAAGGTCACGCTGGGCCCCAAAGGCCGTAACGTTGTGCTGGATAAATCCTTCGGCGCACCCCGCATCACCAAAGACGGTGTTTCGGTGGCCAAAGAAATCGAACTGGAAGACAAGTTCGAAAACATGGGCGCGCAAATGGTGAAAGAAGTCGCCTCGCGCACCAATGACGAGGCCGGCGACGGCACCACCACCGCCACCGTTCTGGCACAGGCCATTGTGGTTGAGGGCATGAAAGCCGTCGCCGCTGGCATGAACCCGATGGATCTGAAGCGTGGCATCGATCTGGCCACCATCAAAGCCGTCAACGCCATCAAAGACGCGGCACGCGAAGTAAAAGACAGCGACGAAGTTGCACAGGTTGGCACCATTTCCGCCAACGGCGAAGCTGAAATCGGCCGCTTCATCGCGGACGCGATGCAGAAAGTGGGCAACGAAGGCGTGATCACCGTTGAAGAGAACAAAGGCCTGGCCACCGACGTAGACGTCGTGGAAGGCATGCAGTTCGATCGCGGCTACCTGTCGCCCTATTTCGTGACCAACCCCGATAAAATGGTCGCCGAGCTGGAAGACTGCATGATCTTGCTGCACGAGAAAAAACTCTCGTCGCTGCAGCCGATGGTGCCGTTGCTGGAATCTGTGATCCAGTCGCAAAAACCGCTGCTGATCATTGCCGAAGACGTGGAAGGCGAAGCGCTGGCCACTTTGGTTGTGAACAAGCTGCGTGGCGGCCTGAAAATCGCTGCGGTCAAAGCCCCCGGTTTTGGCGATCGCCGCAAAGCGATGATGCAGGATCTGGCCATTCTGACCGGCGGTCAGGTGATCAGCGAAGATCTGGGCATGAAGCTGGACAACGTGACGATGGATATGTTGGGCACCGCCAAAAAGGTGAGCATCAACAAAGACAACACCACCATCGTTGATGGCGCTGGCAACAAAGCCGAAATCGAAGCACGCGTCGCACAGATCCGCCAGCAGATCGAGGAAACCTCCTCGGACTACGACCGCGAAAAACTGCAAGAGCGCGTGGCCAAACTGGCCGGCGGTGTTGCCGTGATCAAGGTTGGCGGCATGACCGAAGTCGAAGTGAAAGAGCGCAAAGACCGCGTCGATGATGCCCTGAACGCAACCCGCGCGGCCGTTCAGGAAGGCATCGTTGTCGGTGGCGGCGTGGCCCTGATCCAGGCAGCCAAGTCGCTGGACGGTCTGCAGGGCGTGAACTCGGACCAGAACGCCGGTATCGCCATCGTGCGCCGCGCGCTGGAAGCACCCTTGCGCCAGATCGCTGAAAACGCCGGTGTCGATGGCGCCGTTGTTGCAGGCAAAATCCGCGAATCGTCGGATCTGGCCTTTGGCTTCAACGCGCAGACCGAAGAATATGGCGACATGTTCAAATTCGGCGTGATCGACCCCGCCAAAGTGACGCGCACTGCGCTGGAAGATGCAGCCTCGGTTGCTGGCCTGCTGATCACCACCGAAGCGATGGTGGCAGACAAGCCCTCGAAAGAGGGCGCAGCCGGCGGCGGCATGCCCGATATGGGTGGCATGGGCGGCATGGGCGGCATGATGTAATCAGCCGCGCATTGCGCATAGTTTGGGGGCTGCCTTGCGGGGCGGCCCCCTTTTTTGTGCGATTGCCAAACCGGGGGCAGCGGCGATAGGCAGGGTGCGACAGGGTAATGAAAGCACCAAAATGCGCCTTTTCTTGCTGACCGCCGTTGTGATGGTGGCTTTCGCCGCGAATTCGCTGTTGAACCGGGCTGGGCTGTTGCAGCCGGGCATGGATGCGATCAGCTTTGGCACGCTGCGCTTGGTTGCGGGGGCTGGTGTGCTGGGGGTGCTGTTCTGGCTGCGCCAACGCCGCCGCCCACAAGGCACGCGGCCAGTCATTGGGGTGCGCGGCGTCTTGCCCCTTCTTTTGTATATTTACGGGTTTTCTGCGGCCTATGGCGCGTTGGATGCGGGGCTGGGGGCCTTGGTGCTGTTTGGCTGCGTGCAATTGACCATGTTCATCGCCGCCATCGCGCAGGGCGAGGTGCTGAGCATGCGGCGCCTTTTGGGGGCGACAGTGGCCTTTGGCGGGTTGGTTTTGTTGCTGGCACCCATGGGCGCTGGCGCTGCCATCAGCCTGCCCCATGCGGCAGCCATGGCTGCGGCCGGTATTGGCTGGGGGGTGTATTCGCTGCTGGGGCGCGGCGCGCCCGATCCGCTGGCGGCGACGGCCACCAATTTTGCGGGCGCTGCGGTTTTGGGGATGGGCGCCAGTTTGGGGCTGGCGCTGTGGCAGGGCCTGCCCATGCCACCGCCAGCCGGTGTGGCATTGGCGGTGCTGTCGGGCGCTGTGACCTCTGGTTTGGGCTATGCTGTGTGGTATCAGATTTTGCCACAGCTGCGCGCCAGCACGGCCGCCATTGCCCAACTGACGGTGCCGGTTATCGCGGTTCTGGCGGGTGTGCTGCTGCTGGGCGAGGCGCTTTCGGCACAGGCCCTGCTGGCCGCCGCTGTGGTTTTAAGTGGGGTGTTGCTATCGCTCAGTGGCGCGCGCCGCAGCTGACAGGGCGATTGGGCTTTTTGGTAGCCGATGGTCTGCCAGCGACGCCATGTCGCGAATGGGCAAGACTGGGCATGGCAAACTTGGTCTTGCCCAAGACATGAGCGCAACAGTTACCCCCAGTGGCATGCCGCTAGACCCGCGGCGCAACCAATCTATCGGCAATTTGGTTTGCATGGCCTCCATGATGGTGTGGGCGGCGGGCTTTCCTGCTGCGGAAATCTTGCTGAAAACATGGGATCCGCTGGCGCTGATCGCGGCGCGGTTTTGTGTGGCAGTGCTGGTATTGGTGGTGGTGTGGCTGGCGCTTGAAGGCGGGCGCGCGGTGCTGGGCGCCCCATGGATAAAGGGCGCACGCATTGGCGGGCTGGCCTTTGGGTTGGGCGCATGGCTGCTTTTGGTGGCGCAGGCGGCAACCGATGCCGTTACCGTATCTATCATCGCGGCGGCTGTGCCGATTGCTGCGGTTTTGATCGAAATTTTGACCGAGGGGCGCCGCTTGAATTGGCGCTTGGGGGTGGGGCTTTTGGCTTCGGTTTTTGGGGGAATCATCGCCTCGGGGGCGGGTAGCTGCAGTGCCGCGCTTTCGGCCAGCGCATTATGGGGTGTGGGTGCGGCGGTGTTGTCGTGCTTTTTGTTTGCTTGGGGCAGCCACCGTTCGGTTTTGGGGCTGCCGGATGTATCGGCTTTGGGGCGCACCACGGTCACCTTGGCGGGGGGGCTGGTGGTAACGGGTGTGCTGTTTTTGGCCGGTCATTTTGTGGGGCTGGTGCCCCTGCCGCAGGGCGCGCTGCAGGGGCAGGCGCTGTCGCTGCTGGGCATCTATGCCATAGGCGGCATGGCCTTAAGCCAATTTTTATGGATCATCTCTGTGGCGCGTTTGGGCGTTGGGCTGGCGTCGTTCCATATCAATGTCGCGCCCTTTTACGTGATGCTTATTTTTCTGGCCTTGGGCCAAGGGTGGAGCTGGCCACAGGCCCTCGGCGCCGCCATCGTGGCGCTGGGCGTGATTGTGGCGCAGCGTTAGGGCTGGGCGCTTAGGCGTCGGGCAGCTCGTTCGATGCGATCATGGGAAAAAACTGCCCCCCCGACCACAGGCCAAACCAGCCCTCGTGGTGGCATCCCAAATCGACCAACCGATAAAAGCTTTTGCGATCAATCAGCGCCTCTAGGTTGGCGCGGATCAAAATATAGGGCGCAGGTTCGCCGCTGTCTGGGTCGCGCGCCACGCGGATCGTGTGGTTGGGCCCTGCCTGCGCCTGATCGCCCACATTGGTGGAAAAAACCAGTTGCTGGGCGGCGCCTTGGCCCGTCACATCGAAGTCAACCGCCACAAATGGTGCATCCTCGACCGTGATCCCCACTTTTTCGACTGGTGTGACCAGAAAATAGGCATCCCCATCTTTGCGCAGGATCGTTGAAAACAGCCGCACCAATTCGGGGCGGCCAATGGGCGTGCCCAAGTAATACCACATGCCGTTGCGGGCAATGCGAATATCCAGATCGCCGCAAAAGGGTGGGTTCCACAAATGCACGGGCGGCAGGGATTTGCCCGATTTTTGTGCAGCGCGCGCCGAAGCTGCGATACTATCTGCCGAAGGCTTCACGATGTTTTGTCCACTCATTGTTTTTGCCATTTCACCGCCGCGAGATATTATCAAATGCAACATAGAGCCCGAGGAAGGAATTTGCCATGTCGGATGCAGCCGATCTTGTCGCTGAGATTGAAAACCTAGAGCAGCGACTGGCCGATGCCAAAGCCTCGATTACCGCGCGCTTTATCGGCCAAGAAACGGTTGTCGATCTTACCCTGACGGCGCTGCTGTGCGGGGGGCATGGGCTGTTGATCGGGTTGCCTGGCCTTGGCAAAACCCGGCTTGTTGATACGCTGTCCACCGTTATGGGCCTGCAGGGCAACCGGGTGCAATTCACCCCCGATCTGATGCCCGCCGATATTTTGGGCAGCGAGGTGCTGGAAAGCGACGCCGAAGGCAAGCGCGCCTTTCGGTTTCTGCAAGGCCCGATTTTCTGCCAATTGCTGATGGCCGATGAAATCAACCGCGCCAGCCCGCGCACCCAATCGGCGCTGTTGCAAGCCATGCAAGAACGCAAGGTCACAGTGGCGGGCCAAGACCGGGCCTTGGGCATGCCTTTTCATGTTTTGGCCACCCAAAACCCCATCGAACAAGAGGGCACATACCCCCTGCCCGAAGCCCAGCTTGACCGCTTCTTGGTGCAGATCGATGTGCCCTATCCCACCCGCCAGACCGAGCGCGACATTTTGTTGGCCACCACCGGTGTGGACGAAGGCCAAGCCCACGCAGTTTTCGACCCAACAACGCTGATGGCGGCGCAAAACTTGCTGCGGCGCATGCCCGTAGGCGACAGCGTGGTCGAGGCCATATTGGACCTTGTGCGCGCCTTCCGCCCCGATCAGCCCGAGGCCAGCACAGCCGTGCGCGAATGCGTGGCATGGGGCCCGGGGCCGCGTGCGGCGCAGGCGCTGATGCTAACGGTGCGCGCGCGGGCCTTGCTGCAAGGGCGGCTTGTCCCTTCGGTCGATGACGTGGCAGCGATGGCGCTGCCTGTGCTAAGCCATCGTATGGCCCTTACATTTGCCGCCCGCGCCCGCGGGGAAAGCCTGCAGCGCCTGATCGCCGAAACGGTTGCCAATGCAACCCGCACCGAGGTGGCCGCGTGACATCACCCCTTGCCCTGCGCGCCAAGGCGGAAGAACAGGCCGCCCTGCTGCCGCCCTTGTTGGCGCGTGCAGGCCAGTTGGCCAGCACGGTGATGCTGGGCCAGCATGGGCGCCGGCGGGCGGGGCAGGGCGATGATTTTTGGCAATATCGCGCCGCCCAGCCGGGCGACCCTGCGGCGATGATCGATTGGCGCCGCTCGGCGCGGGGTGACACGCGTTTTGTGCGCGAACGCGAATGGCAAATTGCGCAATCCGTGATGTTTTGGGTGGATCGCTCTGCCTCGATGCGGTTTGCCTCGGCCCCTGATCTGCCGGAAAAGGCAGACCGCGCGCGCCTTTTGGCGATGGCGTTGGCGGTGCTGTTGGTGCGCGGGGGCGAACGTGTGGGCCTGACCGGCACCGCCCTGCCGCCGCGCAGGGGCAACGCGCAGCTGCACAATCTGGCAAGCCTGTTTTTGGATGACGATAGCGCCGATTACGGCATCCCCGAGGCCCGTGCCATGCTGCCCCACGCGCGGGCAGTTTTTGTGTCTGATTTTCTGGGCGATATGGCCCCGGTGCAGGCTGCATTGACCAAAGCCGCAGATCGGGGCGTGCGAGGGCTGGTTGTTCAGGTGCTTGACCCCAGCGAAGAGGCCTTTCCCTTTAGCGGGCGCACGGTGTTTGAAAGCATGGGCGGCAGCTTGCAGCATGAAACGCTGAAAGCCTCGGATTTGCGCCAGCGGTATTTGCAGCGTTTGGCAGATCGCAAGGCGGCATTGCAGGCGCTTTGCCATGCCACGGGCTGGCAGTTTTTGTGCCATCACACCAACAGCCCCGCGCAATCAGCCTTGCTTTGGGCGTGGCATGGCCTGTCGCAAGCAGGGGGGCGCTGATGCTGGGCGCGTTGGGTTTTACCGCACCTTGGCTGTTGCTGGCGCTTTTGGCGCTGCCAGTGCTGTGGCTGATTTTGCGCGCCATACCGCCCGCACCCCTGCGCCGCCGGTTTCCCGGTGTGGCGCTGCTGCTGGGGTTAAGCGATGATGACACGGTCACAGACCGCACCCCTTGGTGGTTGTTGGCGCTGCGCATGTTGGCGGTGGCGGGTTTGATCGTGGGGCTTGCAGGCCCCGTGCTAAACCCCGATCCCAGCCGGCAAGCGGGCCGTGGGCCGGTGCTGTTTTTGCTTGATGGCACATGGGCAGGCGCGCCCGAGTGGCCGCAGCGGGCCGAGTTTTTGGATCAGGCCTTGGCGCAAGCGGCGCGCGATGGCCGCCCCGTGGCCGTGGCCCGCCTGACCACCCCCGAGCCACTGGTTTTTCAGCCCGCGGCTGCGTGGCAAAACCAATTGCCGTCGCTGGCCCCACAGCCATGGGCGCCCGATGATGCAGCCCTGATGGCATGGGCCCAAGATCTGGGCGATGCCCGTTTCGACACCGTCTGGCTGGCCGATGGCATCGACTATCCCGGCCGCGAGGCGCTGGTGGCAAGGCTGGCCGCGCGCGGCGCGCTGCGGGTGGTGCAGGGCGACACTGACCTGCAGGTTCTGCTGCCCACCCGCTATTACGAGGGGGCGTTGCAGCTACAGGTGCGGCGCCTTTTGGCGGGGCCTGCCGACACCGTGACAGTGGTGGCCCACGGGGTGGACCCGGCGGGCGTGCCGTTACAGCTGGCCCACGCGACCTTGGCTTTTGATGCAGGCGCCACGCAGGCACAGGCGGCGTTGTCTTTGCCCGCTGAATTGCGCGCCCGCCTGACCCGGTTTGAAATTGAGGGCCAGCGCGGCGCTGGCGCTGTTGCCTTGGCCGATGACAGCCTGCAGCGCCGCGAAGTGGCCTTGGTGGCCGGGCGCGAAGACCGCGAGGGCCTGCAGTTGCTGGACCCGTTGCACTATCTGCGCCAAGCGCTGATACCCAGCGCTGATGTTCTTGAAGGGGCCTTGCCCGATCTTTTGCCAGCCAACCCCGATGTTGTGGTCTTGGCCGATGTGGCCAGCCTGTCGGGCGCCGAGCAGGCCGATTTGCTGGAGTGGGTGCAACAGGGGGGCGTATTGCTGCGTTTTGCCGGGCCGCGGATGGCGGCCTCGGATCTGGGGCGCACGGATATGGACCCGTTGTTGCCCGTGCGCTTGCGCGCGGGGGGGCGCACCGTGGGGGGCGCCATGAGCTGGGGCGCGCCCAAAACCTTGGCCCCCTTTGACGAGGCAAGCCCCTTTCACGGCCTGACCATTCCGCCCGATGTGGCCGTCAGTGCGCAGGTGATGGCCCAACCCGACCCCGAGCTTGCCGCGCGGGTTATTGCCCAGCTGTCAGATGGCACACCACTGGTCACGCGCAAGCGCATAGGCCAGGGGCAGGTGGTGCTGATGCATGTCACCGCCAATGCCGAATGGTCCAGCCTGCCGTTGTCAGGCTTGTTTGTGCAAATGCTGGAACGGCTCTCTGTGACCGCTGCGGCGCAGGCAAATATGGGCACGCAGGCCGAAGGTGTGGTTTGGCAACCGCGGCAAGTGCTTGATGGTTTTGGCCGCCTGCAAGAGGCGCAGAATTTGGCTGGCGTTGCGGGGGGCGATGTGCTGCAAGCGCCGCTTGGCCCCAACCTGCGCCCCGGGCTTTATGCCAGCGAAGACAGGCGTTTGGCCCGCAATGTGATCGGGCCAGACACGGTTTTGACCCCCGCTGCTTGGCCCGCGTCGGTGCCTGTCAGCGGCTTTGCCCGCCCGGCCGAGCGGCCTTTGGGCGGGTGGTTGCTGGCGCTGGGGCTGGTGCTGCTGGCGGCCGATGTTTTGGCCACGCTGGCAGTGTCGGGGCGTTTGGCGGGGCGCGGCCTGCGGGTGGGCGCGGTTTTGGTGCTGGCGCTGGGGCTGCAGGTGCCCGCTACGTGCGCATGGGCGCAAACACAACCCACGCCCAACCAAGATGCCTTTGCCTTGGCCGCCACATCCGAGCTGTCGCTGGCCCATGTGCTGACGGGCGATGCCGCCTTGGATCAGATGGCCGCGGCTGGCATGTTGGGCCTAAGCGATACGCTGTTTTTCCGCACCTCGGTCGAACCTTCTGCGCCCATGGGTGTAGATCTGGAACGCGATGACATCTCGCTTTTTCCGCTGCTTTATTGGCCAATCACCCCGCAGCAACCCACCCCCAGCGCCGAGGCCTATGTCAAGCTGAACCGCTATTTGCGCAGCGGCGGCATGATCTTGTTTGACACCCGCGATGCCGATGTGGCCGGTTTTGGGGCGGCCAGCCCCAACGGGCGCAAGCTGCGCCAATTGGCGGCGCCCTTGGATATTCCCCCGCTTGAGCCGCTTCCAAGCGACCATGTGCTGACCCGCGCTTTTTACCTGCTGCAAGATTTCCCCGGCCGCCATCAGGGCCGCGAATTATGGGTCGAGGCCGCCCCCGCCGATGCCGAGCGCGCCGAGGGCATGCCGTTTCGCAACCTCAACGATGGGGTAAGCCCGGTGGTGATTGGCGGCAACGATTGGGCCGCCGCGTGGGCCACCGATGACCGGGGCAACCCGTTATACCCGGTGGGGCGCGTTTTTTCAGGCGAACGGCAGCGCGAAATGGCGCTGCGCTTTGGGGTTAATCTGGTGATGCATGTGCTGACTGGCAATTATAAATCCGATCAGGTGCA
>RFQY01000098.1 GCA_009924775.1 Paracoccaceae bacterium
GCCCCACGGGAATGCCCTGTTCCTTGGCCCATTTGATAAAATCGGCCACAATCAGGAAATACCCCGGAAAGCCCATGCCCTCGATAATGCCCAGCTCGAAATCCAGCCGGTCCTGATATTCGGCGGGGCTTACGGCATGGGGGATCAGGCGCAGCCGGTTTTGCAACCCTTCGTTGGCCTGACGGCGCAGCTCTTCTACCTCGTCATCGGCGAAACGGGGCAAAATCGGCGCGCGTTTATACGCCTTAAACGCGCAGCGGCGGGCAATTTCCACAGTATTTTCAATCGCCTCGGGCAGATCAGCAAACAGCGTTGCCATTTCTTGGGGTGATTTGAAATAATGCTGCGGTGTTAGGCGCCGGCGGGGTTCTTGCTGGTCAACATAGGCGCCCTCGGCGATGCAAATCAGCGCATCATGGGCCTCGAACATTTCTTCTTTGGGGAAATAGACGTCATTCGTGGCCACCAAGGGCAGGCCCATCTCATAGGCCATTTCCACAAAGCCGCGTTCGGTTTGCCGCTCGGACATGGGCAGGCCATCGGGGCCGGGGTGGCGCTGCAGCTCTACATACAGCCGGTTTGGGTACAGGCTGGCCAGCTTGGCCATCAGCGCCCGGGCGGGGGCCTCTTGGCCATCGCGCAACAGCCGCCCCACCGGGCCATCAGGGCCACCCGACAGGCAAATCAGACCTTGGGAAAACTCTTCCAGCTGTGCCAGCGTGACCTGCGGCTGCTCGTTGTCTTTGCCCAGATAAAGGCAGCTGGAAAGCCGCATCAAATGTTCGTAGCCCTGCTCGTTTTGGGCCAACAGCACCACCGGCGCCGGGGGTTTGGGGCGCGCGCCGGGCGGTGGGGTTTCAAAACATAGATCCACCTGACAGCCCACAATCGGCTGCACGCCAGCGCCCCCCGCCGAGACTGAAAACTCTAGCGCGCAAAACATCGAATTCGTGTCTGTCACCGCTACGGCCGGCATGCCCATATCGGCGCAAAGCGCAGGCAGCTTTTTCAGCCGCACTGCGCCCTCTAACAAGGAATATTCCGTATGAACGCGCAAATGAATGAATCGGGGCTCTGCCATACGGGCAAGGATAGTTTGGCGCATCAAAACAGAAAAGGCCAAAAGCCGCGCCACTGCCCAAAGCGCAGGCAAATTGGGCCACATCTGGGGCGCATGCGCAAAAAACCCTTGCCAAGCAGGGGCTGGCTTGCCTAGCCTGTTCGGTAATCAGGGAACACGCGCGTTTTCTACGCCGCATCGAGGGCGCGCACCCGCTGCATTCACAGGCCAAAGGGCCGGGCTGTGGCGGGCAAATTCGGTAAGGCGGCAGGTTAATCAACATGGATATCACCTTTCTTCTGAACGGAGAGAGCGTGGAACTGCGCGGCATCAACCCGATGATGACAGCGCTGGATTGGCTGCGCGAAACACGGCGCCTGACCGGCACCAAAGAGGGGTGCAACGAAGGCGATTGTGGCGCCTGCACCGTGATGCTGAGCTGCGCCACCACCAGCCAAGCGGTGAACGCCTGTATCTTGCTGCTGCCACAGCTGCATGGGCGGGCGCTGCGCACGGTCGAGGGCATCAGCGGCCCCAACGGGCAATTGCACCCGGTGCAAGAGGCGATGATCACCCACCACGGCAGCCAATGCGGTTTTTGCACGCCGGGCTTTGTGGCCTCTATGGCGGTGGCGCATATGAACGGCGAAACCGATCATGCCACCGCTTTGGCAGGCAATTTGTGCCGCTGCACGGGCTACGCGCCAATTTTGCGCGCAGCGCGTGCCAGCCAAGACCAGCCCGTGCCCAGCTGGATGAAGGCCGACCAACAGGCCGCAGCCGCCCTGCCCAGCCCGCCCGTGACATGGCTACCCGAAAGCAGCGATGCGCTGGCCGCGCTGTACCTGCAGCACCCCGATGCCACGCTGGTGGGGGGCGCCACAGATGTGGGGCTGTGGATCACCAAGCAGATGCGCGACCTGCCAAAGATGATATTTTTGCACCGCGCGCGCGACTTGCACACCATCACCCCCACCGATGATGGCACCAGTTTGCGCATTGGCGCAGGCGTCAGCATGGCGCAAATGCTGCAGATGGCCACCCAGCACCACCCCTCTTACGCCGATCTGATCCGCCGCTACGGTTCGGCACAGGTGCGGGCCTCGGCCACGCTGGGGGGCAATATCGCCAATGGCTCGCCCATCGGCGATAACCCACCCGCGCTGATCGCGATGGGCGCAACGCTGCACCTGCGCCGGAGCGATGCCCGCCGCACCCTGCCGGCCGAGGCATTTTTTCTGGACTATGGCAAACAAGACCGGCAACCGGCCGAATTTATCGAGGCCATCACCCTGCCCCGCCACGCGCCAAACCTGCGCTGCTACAAACTGTCAAAGCGCTTTGACCAAGATATTTCGGCGGTCTGCGGGTGTTTCAACCTGCATATCGAGGGCGGCATCGTCGGCGCCGCGCGCATTGCCTTTGGCGGCATGGCGGGCATTCCAAAACGGGCCCATCATGTGGAACAGGAGCTGCTGGGCCAGCCTTGGGATCTGACCACATTGGCCAAGGTCCAGCATGCTTGGGCCGATGATTTCACACCGCTCAGCGATATGCGCGCCAGTGCCGCCTATCGTTTGGATACCACCCATGGGCTGCTGTTGCGCTATTTCCACGACCTTGCGGGCCATGCCACCCCCCTGCACGAGGTAACGCCATGAGCACCGGCCAACCCTTGCCCCACGATTCGGCCCAGCTGCATGTGACGGGCCAAGCCCGCTATGTCGATGATATCCCCGTGCCCGCCGGCACCTTGCATCTGGCCTTTGGCCTATCCACCGTTGCCCGCGGCGCGATTACCGCGCTTGATCTGGGCCCGGTGCGGGCGGCCCCGGATGTGGTGGCTGTGCTTTGCGCCGCCGATCTGCCCCATGCCAACGATGTTTCGCCCGCCGCCCATGACGAGCCGCTTTTGGCAACAGGGCGGGTGCATTATGTGGGCCAGCCGATCTTTTTGGTGGTGGCGCGCAGCCACCGCGCGGCCCAGCGCGCCGCGCGTCTGGCCCAGATCAGCTATGCGCCCGAAACGCCACTTCTCAGCATCGAAGAGGCGATGGCCGCAAACAGCTATTTCGAGGGCGGGCCGATCACTTGGGCGATGGGCGATGTTGACACCGCCCTTGCCCAAGCCCCCCACCATGTGAGCGGCCAAATCGAGATTGGCGGGCAAGAGCATTTCTACCTTGAAGGCCAAGCCGCGCTGGCGCTGCCCAATGATGACGGTGCCTGCCATGTCATCAGCTCGACCCAACACCCAACCGAAGTGCAGCACAAAGTGGCCGAGGCGCTGGGCCTGCCCATGCATATGGTGCGCGTCGAAACCCGGCGAATGGGCGGGGCCTTTGGCGGCAAAGAAAGCCAAGGCAATGCCTTGGCCGTGGCCTGCGCGGTTGCCGCACGCGCCACCGGCCAGCCCTGCAAAATGCGCTACGACCGCGACGACGATATGATGATCACCGGCAAGCGCCATGATTTCCGTATCAGCTATCGCGCTGGATTTGATGGCCAAGGGCGGCTGTTGGCCGTGGATTTCACCCATTACACCCGCGGTGGCTGGGCCCAAGACCTGACATTGCCCGTGGCCGACCGGGCCATGCTGCATGCCGATAACGCCTATTTTATTCCCAACATGCGCATCGAAAGCCACCGTTTGCGCACCAACACCCAAAGCGCCACGGCCTTTCGCGGCTTTGGCGGGCCGCAGGGCGTGCTGGGCATCGAGCGGGTGATCGACCATATCGCCCATCATTTGGGCCAAGACCCGCTGCAGATCCGCCAGCGCAATTTCTACGACATGGCCAGCAAGGGCAGCAACAGCCCCCGCATACGCACCCATTACGGGATGGAGCTGCGCGATTTCGCCCTGCCAGAAATGGCCAGCCAATTGGCCGAAACGGCACAGTATGCCACCCGCCGTGCCGCTGTGGCGGCTTGGAACCGCGACAACGCGCTGATCAAACGCGGGCTGGCGCTGACCCCGGTGAAATTTGGTATCTCGTTTACCCTGACCCACCTGAACCAAGCCGGCGCCTTGGTGCATATCTACCAAGATGGCTCGGTGCATTTGAACCACGGCGGCACGGAAATGGGCCAAGGGCTGAACCAGAAAGTGGCGCAGGTGGCGGCCCATGCCCTGGGCGTGGGGCTGGGGGCCATTCGCATCACGGCCACTGATACCGACAAGGTGCCAAACACCTCGGCCACCGCCGCCTCTAGCGGGTCGGACCTGAACGGGATGGCCGTGGCACAGGCCTGCGCCACCCTGCGCCAACGCCTAAGCGCGCATTTGGCCGCGCGGTTTGGGGTGGCCGAAAGCGAAATCCGCTTTGGCGATGGGCAGGTCCAAGCCGGCCAAACCACCCTCAGCTTTGCCGAGGCCGCCGCCAGCGCCTATATGGCGCGCATCAGCCTGTCGGCCACCGGGTTTTACAAAACCCCCGATATCACCTGGAATCGGCAAACCGGGCGCGGTCAGCCGTTTTTCTACTTTGCCCATGGCGTGGCCCTGACAGAGGCGGCCATAGATGTGCTGACCGGCGAAACGCGGCTTTTGCGTACCGATATTTTGCACGATGCCGGCAACAGCCTGAACCCTGCCCTAGATATCGGGCAGGTCGAGGGCGCCTTTGTACAAGGTGCAGGCTGGCTGACGATGGAAGAGCTGGTGTGGGACGCCACAGGGCGGCTGCGCACCCATGCGCCATCGACCTATAAAATCCCTGCCGCCTCGGATACGCCGGCACAGTTCAACGTGGTGCTTTGGCCCCAGCCCAACGGGGTTGAAACCATCCACCGCTCGAAAGCAGTGGGCGAGCCGCCCTTTATGCTGGGCATTTCCGCCTTTTTGGCGATTTCCGATGCCATCGCGGCCTGCGGGGGTGCCTACCCCGCGCTCGATGCCCCGGCCACGCCCGAAACCATCCGCAACGCGGTGAAAGCGCAGGCCACACATGGCGTTTGATCTGCAGGGGCTGGCCGATGCTGTGGCCCAGCATGGCAGCGTGGCACGGGTGGTGATTGCAGGCTTTGCCGGGTCATCCCCGCGCGAGCTGGGGGCTGACATGCTGGTTTGGGCCACGGGCCAAAGCGGCAGTATCGGGGGCGGCGCGTTAGAGTTTGCCGCCACGGCCCGCGCCCGCGAAGGGCTGCAACTGGGCGCCAAGGGCGATTGGTTTGCCCGCTATGCGCTGGGGCCAGATATGGGCCAATGTTGCGGCGGTGCTGTCAGTTTGCTGTGCGAAGTGTTCGACGCCGCACGGCTGGACGCATTGGATCGGGGCGGGCTGAATGAACCGCTGGGCTTGTTTGCCCGGCCATTGCCCCACACGGGGGCCAAAACCGGGGCCAACATCGCGGCGCACTCGCTGGGCTTGGCGCGGCTTTTTGATCGCGCCCGCGCCCAAGGCGTGCCGCCACAGCCGCAAATTTGCGATAACTGGATGGTCGAGCCGCTTTTGCGCCCCGGCCAACCACTGTGGCTGTGGGGGGCGGGCCATGTGGGGCGCGCGCTGGTGGCCATACTGGCGCCCCTGCCCGATATCGCGCTGACATGGGTTGATACCAGCGCTGCACGCTTTCCAGCCGATATTCCGCCACAGGTTGTGGCCCTGCCCGCAGCCCTGCCCGAGCGGCTGGTGCCCCATGCGCCCCAAGCCGCCCAGCACATTATCATGACCTATTCGCACCAGCTGGATCTGGCGCTGTGCGATGGCCTGCTGCGCCACGGCGCGGCGGATATCGGGCTGATCGGATCAGCCAGCAAATGGGCCCGGTTTCGCAAACGCCTGCAGGCCATGGGCCATAGCACTGCTGCCATTTCGCGCATTACCTGCCCGATCGGCACGCCAAGCTTGGGCAAACACCCGCAAAGCATTGCCATAGGGGTGGCTGCGGCTGTAGTGCATAACACCAAACGCGTCTCAAGCGGGGAAAGGGTGGCCACGGGGTGAGTGAAATTTTACTGCAAATCGAAGGGCTCACCAAGGCCTATCCGGGCGTTGTGGCCAATGCCGATGTCTCGCTGACGATCCGCAAAGGCGAGGTGCACGCGCTGCTGGGCGAAAATGGTGCTGGCAAATCAACGCTGGTCAAAATGATCTACGGGCTGGTCAAGCCAGATAGCGGCCAAATGGTGCTGCGCGGTGCGCCCTATGCACCGGCCCAACCACGGGCCGCGCGGGCCGCGGGTGTGGCAATGGTGTTTCAGCATTTTTCGCTGTTTGACGCGCTGGATGTGGCCGAAAATATCGCCCTTGGCATGGAAACCCCGCCGCCGATGCGCAGCTTGGCCCAGCAAATCCGACAGGTTAGCGAAACCTATGGCCTGCCGCTGGACCCGTATCGCACCGTGGGCGAGCTCAGCGCAGGCGAGCGGCAACGCGTAGAAATCATCCGCTGCCTTTTGCAATCGCCGCAGCTGTTGATCATGGACGAACCCACCAGCGTGCTGACGCCACAAGAGGTGGAAATCCTGTTTGAAACCCTGCGCAAGCTGACAGCCGAAGGCGTGGCCATTCTCTATATCAGTCACAAGCTGGAAGAAATTCGCGCCCTCTGCGATGCCGCCACAATTTTGCGCCAAGGGCGCAATGTGGGCACCTGCGTGCCGGCACAAACGCAGGCGCGCGACATGGCCGAAATGATGGTGGGCAGCACCTTGCACACACCCGCACGCGGCCCCCGGACCATGGGCGATGTGCTGCTGGCGCTGAACAATCTTTCGCGGCCCAGTGCCTCGGCTTTTGGCACTGCGCTGAAAAACATCACCCTATCGGTGCAGGCGGGCGAGGTGCTGGGCATTGGCGGCGTGGCGGGCAATGGCCAAGACGAGCTGCTGGCGGTGTTGTCGGGTGAATTGCTGACACCCGCTGATGCGGTGCAGTTCATGGGCCAACCCATCGGGCAGGCCACCCCCCAAGCGCGCCGCCGCCTTGGGCTGCTATGCGCCCCCGAAGAGCGGCTGGGCCATGCGGCGGCCCCTGACATGAGCTTGGTCGAAAATGCCCTGCTGACGGGCGTGCAACGAAAAGGCTTGGCCAGCCGCGGCTTTTTGAAATGGGGGGCCGCGCGGCGGTTTGCCGAAGACATCATCGCGCGCTTTGATGTGCGCACCCCCGGCCCAGACGTGGCGGCGCGGGCGCTGTCTGGGGGGAACTTGCAAAAATTCGTCATCGGCCGCGAGGTGATGCAGGCCCCAAAGGTGCTGGTGGTGAACCAACCCACATGGGGGGTGGATGCCGCCGCCGCCGCCGCCATTCGCCAAGCGCTGCTGGATCTGGCCGCTGGCGGTGCGGCTGTGCTGGTGATCAGCCAAGATCTGGACGAGCTGATGGAAATCAGCGACAGGTTCGCGGCATTGAACGAAGGGCGGTTAAGCCCGGCAAAACCCACAACTGGCCTCAGCGTAGATGAAATTGGCCTGATGATGGGCGGCGCGCACGGCATGGAGGTGGCGCATGTGTGACCTGCCGATAATCAGAAAGGGCCAGCCATGCTGAGACTGGAAAAACGCCCCCAGCCATCGCGGCTGTGGACCTATCTTACACCGGTTCTGGCCGTGGTGCTGACCATGCTGTGCGGCGGGCTGCTGTTTTCGTTTTTGGGCAAAGACCCGGTTTTGGCCATTCGCACCATTTTCTGGGAACCGCTATTTTCTGAATTTGCCTTTTACTACCGCCCGCAATTGCTGGTCAAAGGCGCGCCCTTGGTGTTGATTGCCATCGGTCTTAGCCTTGGGTTCAAGGCCGGTATTTGGAATATTGGTGCCGAGGGGCAATATATCATCGGCGCGCTTTGCGGTGCGGGTGTGGCGCTGGCCTTTTATCCGATGGAGGCGGCGTTTATCTTTCCGCTGATGGTGCTTGCGGGGGGCTTGGGTGGCTGGGCTTGGGCCATGATCCCGGCCTTTTTGAAAGTGCGGTTTGGCACCAACGAAATTCTGGTTTCGCTGATGCTGGTCTATGTGGCCGAGCAGCTTTTGGCCTCGATGTCTTTGGGGCTGTTGAAAAACCCCCAAGGCTTTGGTTTTCCCGGCTCGCGCAATTTGCAGCAATATCCCAGCGCCCATAACGCCGAGCTGATCGCAGGCACAGGCATGCATTGGGGTGTGGTGGCCGCGCTGATCGCGGTGATCTTTGCCTATGTTTTGCTAAACCGCCACATGCAGGGCTTTTACATCCGCCTGACGGGCGATGCCCCGCGCGCGGCACGCTTTGCCGGCGTCAGCCCGACGCGGCTGGTGCTGTTTTGCCTTGGGGTTTCGGGCGCCTTGGCCGGGCTTGCCGGGCTATTCGAGGTGGCGGGCCCTTCGGGCGTGGTCAGTATCGATTTCAACGCAGGCTATGGGTTTACCGCCATTATCGTGGCCTTTTTGGGCCGCTTGCACCCTGTGGGCATTTTGATGGCCGGGGGGCTGATGGCGCTGACCTATGTGGGCGGCGATATCGCGCAATCGAAACTGGGGTTGCCCAAAGCCGCCATTCAACTGTTTCAGGGGATGCTGTTGTTTTTCCTGCTGGCGGTCGATTTGACCACCAATTACCGCATTCGTCTACGCCGCAAGGAGGCCAGCTAGGATGGATCTAAGCGCAATCAACCCAACGCTGCTTTTGGCCTCGTTGATGGTGGCGGCCACACCGCTGCTGCTGGCGGCCATCGGTGAACTGGTGGTGGAACGGGCCGGCGTGCTGAACTTGGGCGTCGAGGGCATGATGATCACCGGCGCAATCTGTGGCTTTGCCATCGCGGTGAACACCGGCTCGCCGATTTTGGGGCTGGTGGCGGCGGCCCTTGGCGGGGCGGTTTTATCGCTGCTTTTCGCGGCGCTGACGCAATATGCCTTGGCCAATCAGGTGGCCTCGGGGCTGGCGCTGACGCTGTTTGGCCTGGGCTTATCGGCGCTGATCGGCCAAGGCTATCAAGGGATCAAACCACCCTCTTTCCCAAAGGCCGATATCCCGCTTTTGTCTGACATCCCCTTTCTTGGCGGCGTGCTGTTTCGCCACGATTTCGTGGTATATCTGGCCATCGCGCTGACCGCTGTGGTGTGGTGGGTGCTAAAATACAGCCGCATCGGGCTGGTGTTGCGCGCCGTGGGCGAAAACCACGATGCCGCTCATGCGCTGGGCTATAAGGTGGTGCGCATCCGGGTGGCGGCGATCTGTTTTGGCGGGGCCTGTGCCGGGCTGGGTGGCGCCTATATCAGCCTGATCCGCGTGCCCCAATGGACCGAGGGAATGACCGCCGGCATCGGCTGGATCGCCTTGGCCTTGGTGGTATTTGCCAGCTGGAAGCCATGGCGCGCGATGCTGGGTGCCTATCTTTTTGGCGGCATAACCGTGCTACAGCTGAACCTACAAGCGGCGGGCGTTGCGATTCCTGTGGAATACTTGGCAATGTCGCCTTATTTGATCACGATCATCGTGCTTGTGATTATGTCGGCCGATAAAAGCCGCGCACCGGCTGCGTTGGGCCGTTCTTTCCACGCCTCGCAATGAGGCATACTATACTGCAACACAGGGGGTAACCTGCATGAAACTAAGCAAACTGCTTGCCACAGCTGCCGTGGCACTGGGCATGGCCACGGGCGCCATGGCCGAAGACAAAACCAAGGTTGGTTTTGTATTTGTTGGCCCAATTGGCGATGGTGGCTGGACATACGAGCACAACAAAGGCCGTTTGGCTGTGGAACAAGAATTCGGCGACAAGGTTGAAACCGTGTTTGTCGAATCGGTGCCCGAAGGCCCCGACGCCGAGCGCGTGATGACCCAGATGGCACTGGAAGGCGCCGATCTGATTTTCACCACCTCGTTTGGCTACATGGACCCAACCATCAACGTGGCGGCAAAATTTCCCAATGTGAAATTCGAACATGCCACCGGCTATAAGCGCGCCGATAACGTTTCGACCTATTCGGCACGTTTCTACGAAGGCCGCGCCATTCAGGGCCATATTGCAGGCAAGATGACCAAATCGAACATCGTGGGCTATATCGGGTCTTACCCGATCCCCGAAGTGATCCGTGGCATCAACTCGGCCTTCAGCCACGCCCGCAAGGCAAACCCCGATGTGCAGTTCAAAATCGTTTGGGCCTACACATGGTTTGACCCCGCCAAAGAAGCCGAAGCCGCCAAAGTGCTGATCGAACAGGGCGCAGATATTATCCTGCAGCACACCGATTCCACCGCACCGCAGGCCGCCGCCCAAGAGGCCGGCAATGTCTACACCTTCGGTCAGGCATCGGATATGGCCGAATATGGGCCCAAGCCGCGCATCAGCTCGATCATCGATGACTGGGCCCCCTATTACATCGCGCGCACCCGCGCGGTGATGGATGGCACATGGACCTCGACCGACACATGGGACGGCATTGGCCCGGGCATGGTTGGCATCGGCGAAATCAGCAGCGAAGTGCCTGCCGATGTAAAAGCCGAAGCACTGGCGCTGAAAGACGCCATTGCCAAAGGCGAATATCACCCCTTCACCGGCCCGCTGAACAAGCAAGACGGCAGCGCATGGCTGGCCGCCGGCGAAACCGCCGATGATGGCACCTTGTTGGGCATGAATTTCTATGTCGAAGGCATCGAAGGCACCATCCCGCAATAAGCGGTAAGTGGTTTTCACCCAGAAAGGCCCGCGTATCCCGCGGGCCTTTTTTATTGGCGGCTGGCCTAGGCCCCGCGCATGAGCGCCGCGCTGATCAGCGACGGCACGGACGGGGCCGCACCGATGGGCGGCAATATGGGCCCGGCAAACCCCGCCTTGGCCATGGCCGCGGGGATATCTTCCAACACATGGCTGGCGGCAAGGGCGAAGAACGGCAGGCACAGCGCTTGGCCCATGCCCTGCGCGGCATCGGCCAAAAAGGGTGCCTCTTCCACAAAGGCGCAGCGAATGTCGCGCAGCGCCAATAGCTGCGCCAGCTGGGCGGCCATGCCCTGCGCGCCCAAAGCGCTGGCACGCGCGCGCTGGCTGCCGTGGGCCGCCAAAAGCAATGCGCTGTCTTGCAGCTGCCAGCCTTGGGCCTTGCACGCGGCCTGCACCTGCG
>RFQY01000099.1 GCA_009924775.1 Paracoccaceae bacterium
ATTGAATGTTATGTCCTGCGGCACCAAAAACGCGAAAGGACGCCCCCAATGAGCGCAGCCACCCCCGAAACCGGCCCCCAAAACGTGCCCGCCCAAGGCACCGCCAGCCATGGCAAAGAAAAAACCACAAACACGGAAAAAGCCCTGTTTTTGGCGGTCTTGGTGGCGCTATTGGCTTGGGGCCTTGCGATTTTCACCTGGGGTGTGCCTGGGCTTTATATTCCGGCGCTGGCCATGGTGCCGGTGATGTATGTGATCTTGATCTTGATCTCGCGCGGCTAGGCGCGGCAAAGGGGCGCGGGGGCCTGCCATAGCAATGGCGCTTGGAACCCCGGCCCCAACGGCCTATCTTTGCCGCAGGAGGCATGGGCCATGAGTATTCTTGAGACCGATATCGTTGTGTCTGGTGGCGGTGTCGCTGGGCTAAGCGCGGCGGCGCTGTTTGGCAGTGCCGGGTTTCGCGTGATCTGTGTAGATCCCGAACCCCCTGTCACCGAGCGCGACGCGCCCGGCGCCGACCTGCGCACCACCGCGTTTTTGCAGCCCTCCCAAGCCCTGCTAGAGCGCGCGGGCCTGTGGCAGGCCCTGGCCCCCCATGCGGCCGATTTGCAGATCATGCGCATTGTCGATGCCGGCGGTGACACCCCCCAGCCGCGCATCGTGAAAGATTTCAACGCCAGCGATATTTCTGACAAGCCCTTTGGCTGGAACCTGCCCAATTGGCTGTTACGGCGCGAGATGGTGGCGCGGCTGGCGGACCTGCCCAATGTCGATTTTCGCCCCGGCACCCATACCAAAGACGTGTTCACCCGTCAGGCCCATGCCCGCGTGGCCCTAAGCTGTGGCACAACCGTCCAGGCGCGGCTGGTCATTGCCGCCGATGGGCGCAATTCGGCCGTGCGCCAAGCGGTGGGCATTGGGGTAAAAACCACCCGCTATGGGCAAAAGGCCTTGGCCTTTGCCGTCACCCACCCGATTCCGCATGAAAATATCTCGACCGAGATCCACCGCAGCGGTGGTCCTTTTACATTGGTGCCGCTGCCCGATTATCAGGGCAAGCCCAGCTCGGCTGTGGTGTGGATGGAGCATGGCCCCGAAGCCCAGCGGCTGGCCACACTGGCGCAAGACGCCTTCGAGGCCGAGATGAACACCCGCGCCTGTGGGCTGTTGGGGCCGCTGGCGCTGGCCTCGCGGCGCACGATCTGGCCGATTATTTCGCAAGTGGCAGATCGGCTGAGCGCCGAGCGGGTGGCGCTAGTGGCCGAGGCGGCCCATGTGCTGCCCCCGATTGGCGCACAGGGGTTGAACATGAGCTTGGGCGATATGCGCGTGCTGCTGGAGCTGGCCGAGGCCAACCCGGCGGATTTGGGCAGCGCGCAGATGCTGGACAGCTATCACCGCCGCCGCCACCTAGAGGTGCGCGCGCGAATCGCAGGGATCGATATGTTAAACCGCGCCTCGATGCTGGCACCGCGCCCCTTGCGCAACCTGCGCGCCATGGGGTTGGATGCAATCTACAGCCTGGCGCCTGTGCGCCGTACCATGATGCAACTGGGGCTTGGCGCCCGGGGCTGAGCGTGGATGAGTATTTAGAGCAAGATGAAGGGGGGCGTGGGTGCCCCCCTTTTTTGTCGCGCTTTAGAGCACCTGATCCAGCGCCTTTTCGAGGCGGGCCAAGGCGGCGGGCACGTCATAGAGCTTATCAAGGCCAAAAAGCCCCAAGCGGAAGGTCATGAAGCCTTCCGGCTCGTCGCATTGCAGGGGCACGCCGGCGGCGATTTGCATACCGAGGGCGGCAAATTTCTTGCCGTTTTGAATATCGGGATCGGTGGTGTAGCTGACCACCACGCCCGGGGCGCCGAAGCCTTGGGCTGCGACCGAACGAATGCCGCGCGCAGCCAGCATGGCGCGCACGCCGTCGCCCAGTTGCCATTGCGCGCGGCAAAGCGCCTCGAAGCCATAGGCGCGGGTTTCCAGCATGGTGTCGCGGAAGGCGCGCAGCGCATCGGTGGGCATGGTGGCGTGATAGGCGTGACCGCCGGCAAGATAGGCCGCCATAATGGCGCGCCATTTTTTCAAATCGAGCGCGAAGCTGTTCGAGCTGGTGCTTTCCAGCCGATCCAGCGCGCGCTGCGACATCATCACCAGCCCGGCAGAGGGCGAGGCAGACCAGCCTTTTTGCGGCGCAGAGATCAGCACATCGACACCGGTGGCCGCCATATCCACCCAAGCACAGCCAGAGGCGATGCAATCGAGCACCATCAGCGCGCCCACATCATGGGCCGCCTGCGCCATGGCGGTGATATAGTCATCGGGCAGGATCAGGCCTGCGCTGGTTTCCACATGGGGGGCGAAGACCACATCGGGGGCACTGGCCCGGATGGCGGCGCAGACCTCGTCTATTGGGGCTGGGGCAAAGGGCGCTTGGGGGCTGTTGCCAGCGGGGCGGGCCTTTTGCACGGTGGTTTGGGCGGTGAACTGACCGGCATCGAAAATTTGGCTCCAGCGGTAGCTGAACCAGCCATTGCGCAGCACGAAAGCATGGCCACCGCTGGCAAATTGGCGCGCGACGGCCTCCATTGCATAGCTGCCCCCACCAGGCACAAGCGCCACACCGTCGGCGTGGTAGACCTCGCAGAGCATTGCGGAAATGTCGCGCATGACCTGTTGAAAGCTTTGCGACATGTGGTTCAGCGATCGGTCGGTGAAGACCACGGAATATTCGAGCAGACCATCGGGATCGACAGTGTCTAGAAGTGCGGCCATTTCAGTCCTCCGGTATAGGTTTGCATTGGTGGTAGCGCGGGCGGGCGCGAAAGGCAAAGCCTACAATGGCATACAATGATGCGCATAGGCGGGGGTTAAATAGGGCCGGGGCGGCGCTCTTCTGACAATAGGACATTGGCCTCGACATTGCCGACGCCGGGCAAGGTCATGATGCGGCGGCGTAAGACGCGTTCGAAATCGGGGATGTCGCGGGCCACCACGCGCAGGCGATAGTCGTAGAGCCCAAGCACATGTTCGACGGTTTGCACCTCGGGTATGGCGGTGACGGCGCGTTCGAAATCTTCCAGGCTGACGCGGCCCTTGGTGGCCAGTTTCACGCCCAAGAACACGCTGACACCAAAGCCCAAAGCGCCGTGATCCAGCACCAAGCGTGGCGCGCCCAGCACGCCGGCCTCGCGCAGGCGCCGCAGGCGCCGCCAGGTGGCGGGTTGCGACAGCCCAAGCTGGCGCCCCAAGGCGCCGGCGCTTTGGCTGGCATCTTCAGTCAGCGCCCGCAAAAGTGCGCGATCGGTCGGGTCTAGGTCGATCATAGCGGCAGCGCCTCGTCTGATTTGAGCGTCGCCACATGCATCAGCGCCTCGATGTCGGCGATATGGGGCAAGGTCAGAATGCGCTGGCGGTAGACCTGTTGATAATGCGCCAAGTCGCGGGCGATCACCGAAAGCCGGGCATCGACGACCCCCAAAAACGTTTGAATCTCGATCACTTCGGGCACGTTGCGGGCCGCGGCCAAAAATTCGTCGAAAGCGCGGGCTTGGGTTTTATCCAGCGTGATGCGCAAACTGACCTCCAGCTCGTACCCCAGCGCGGGCCAATGCACCTGCGCACGCAGGCCGCGCAGCACACCCAAACCCTGCATGCGCTGCAAGCGCCGGGCAAGGGTGCTTGCGGTGACGCCCGCGCGCTGGGCCAGATCGGCGGCGGGCAGTTCGGGGGCGGCCTGATATTGGCGCAGTATGCGCCGATCAACATCATCAAGCATGAATTTGCGCTCTTTATGGGAAATGACGAATTATTTTTTCAACAAATGCGCATATTCTATGAAAAACGCAACCACTATTGGCCGCAAAGGCGGTAGACCCATGGCAGGAAAACCCCAAAAACGAGGATCATCATGCGCGTTTACTATGACCGCGATTGCGACATTAACCTGATCAAAGACAAAAAAGTGGCCATTCTGGGCTATGGCAGCCAAGGCCACGCCCATGCGCTGAACCTGCGCGATTCGGGTGCCAAGAATGTGGTTGTTGCCCTGCGCGAGGGTTCGCCCTCGGCGAAAAAAGCCGAAGGCGAAGGCCTGCAGGTGATGGGCATTGCCGAGGCGGCCGCATGGTGCGACCTGATCATGTTTACCATGCCCGATGAATTGCAGGCCGAAACCTACAAAAAATACGTGCATGACAACCTGCGCGAAGGGGCAGCCATTGCTTTTGCCCACGGTCTGAACGTGCATTTCGGCCTGATCGAACCCAAGCCCGGCGTTGACGTGATCATGATGGCGCCCAAAGGCCCCGGCCACACCGTGCGTGGCGAATACACCAAAGGCGGCGGCGTGCCCTGCTTGGTGGCGGTGCACCAAGATGCCACCGGCCGTGCGCTGGAAATCGGCCTGTCCTATTGCTCGGCCATTGGCGGCGGGCGTTCGGGGATCATCGAAACCAACTTCCGCGAAGAATGCGAAACCGACCTGTTCGGCGAGCAGGTTGTGCTGTGCGGTGGCTTGGTTGAACTGATCCGCATGGGGTTTGAAACGCTGGTCGAGGCAGGCTATGCGCCCGAAATGGCCTATTTCGAATGCTTGCACGAAGTGAAGCTGATCGTTGACCTGATCTATGAAGGCGGTATCGCCAACATGAACTACTCGATCTCGAACACTGCCGAATATGGCGAATACGTGTCTGGCCCGCGCATTCTGCCCTACGACGAAACCAAAGCGCGGATGAAAGAAGTTTTGACCGACATTCAGCGCGGCAAATTCGTGCGCGATTTCATGCAGGAAAACTCGGTCGGGCAGCCGTTCTTCAAAGCCACGCGCCGCATCAACGACGAGCACCAGATCGAGCAGGTTGGCCAAAAGCTGCGTGATATGATGCCGTGGATTTCTGCCGGCAAAATGGTGGACAAAGCCAAGAACTGATCCTGTCGGATCGCGGGCGGGGGTTTGTTGCCCCCGCTGGCAAGGCCCCGCCCGTTTCGGGCGGGGTTTTGTTTTTTTGAAAGCCGCACTTAGCGGTGTGCCCCGCGCGGAACCGGGCCCAACGGGCGGCCGCGCATCGCCGTGCCAACCCTGCCCGCTTGACCCCGCCGCTTGGGCAGGATCAAAGGGGCGCAAAACAGACGGAGCACACCATGTCAGAACCGCAGATCACCGGCAAAAGCTGGGCCATGGTGGCCACCTTGGGGTTGGTTTGGGGCGGCACGTTTCTGGTGACAGAGCTGGCTTTGGCGCTGATGACACCGTTTTGGATTGCCGCAGCGCGCATCGGTTTTGCCGCGCTTTTGACCACGGCCATATGGCGGCTGCGGGGGGGGCGGCTGTTTTTGGGCGCACAAGCTGATTGGCCAAATCTGCTGATCATTGGGCTGCTTTCCACGGCGGTGCCTTTCATGCTGCTGGCGTGGGGGCAGCAATATGTCACCGCCGGCTTTGCTGGCGTCAGCATGGCGACGGTGGGGTTGATCGTGCTGCCCTTGGCGCATGTTTTGGTGCCCGGCGAGCACATCACCTTGCGGCGACTTTTGGGGTTTTTGATTGGGTTTTGTGGGGTCTTGGTGCTGATTGGCCCCGAAGCCTTTGCCAGCAGCGGATCCGAGGCCGAACTGTGGGGCCGCATGGCCTGTGTGGGCGCGGCCAGCTGCTATGCCCTGTCATCGGTCTTGATGCGCCGCCTGCCCCCGGTCGATCCGCTGGGCCTGTCTGCGGTGACGCTGCTGATCGGGGCGGTGTTTGTTCTGGGCTTGGCCATGGGCATAGAAGGGCCGCCCACAAACCCCGGCGCTTATGGCTTTTTGTTGCTGGCCTTTCTGGGGCTGGTGCCGACGGCGGCGGCAAACATGTTGCGGATCTCGGTTATTCGCAGCGCCGGGCCGGTGTTCATGAGCCTGACAAATTACCAAGTGCCGCTTTGGTCGGTTATTTTGGGCGTGGTACTGCTGGGCGAGCCTGTGCACACCAGCCTGATGGTGGCGATGGCGCTAATTCTATGCGGGGTGGCCATTTCGCAATTTGGCGCGCTAAGGCGGCTTTTCACCCGCCGCCCCGTTTAGCGGGTGGGGGCTGTGGCCCCCCAATGCACCGCCTGCCACAGCGCCAGGGCCGATACCGTTTCGCGCACATCATGCACGCGCAGCACCTGCGCCCCCTGCGCCACCCCCGCCAGTGCCACCGCAATCGACCCGGGCATGCGCTGCGCGGGTTCAGGCGCGTGGCCCAATGTGGCGATAAATTTCTTGCGCGACGCCCCCAGCAAAATGGGGCAGCCCAAGCCATGAAACAGCGACAAACCCGCCAGCAACGCGAGATTGTGATCCAGCGTTTTGCCAAACCCGATACCTGGGTCGACCATGATTTGATGGCGCCCAATGCCCGCTTGCTGCAGGGTTTGCAGCTGGTTTTCCAGAAAATCATACACATCCAGCACGACGTTTTCATACTGCGGGTTTTGTTGCATGGTCTGGGGGTCGCCTTGTGCGTGCATCACGCAAATGGGCGTGTTTTGTGCCGCGCATAGGGGCGCCAAAGCGGGATCATAGGTAAAGCCAGACACGTCGTTTACCAGCGTGGCCCCCGCCGCCAAGGCGGCCTGTGCAACGCTGGCCTTGCGCGTGTCAATCGAGATGGGCAGCGCGCCATGGGCTGCCCGAATACCCGCCACCACCGGGCGCACGCGCGCGGCCTCGGCCTCGGGCGGCACGGTTTCGGCGCCGGGGCGCGTGCTTTCGCCACCAACATCGATGATATCCACCCCATCGGCCACCATGCGCGCGGCATGGGCCAAGGCATCGGCGGGGTCAAAAAACTGCCCACCATCCGAAAAACTGTCTGGGGTGGCGTTCAAAATGCCCATCACCTGCGGGCGCGAAAAACTGAGCCCCGCCATAGGGGCGCGCGGCGCCGAAAGCCGTTGGCGCCACTGCGCAGGCAGCGCGTGGGCGGGCACAATGGGCCCCTGCCCCGCGCGGCTAAGGTGCTGGGCATGGGTGAACCACAGCGCGCCCCCCGCCAAGGGCAGCGCATCTGCGGGGCGGCACGGGCCGCTTTGAACCAAGGGGCGATAATAATCTGCCATATGCTTGCCTTGCTGGGTCGTGACCGGTGGTGGCGCCCTATAGCACCTTCACATCAGCCGCCACTGCCCTAAGCGGCAAATCTGGTGCATCGGGCAGGTTTTCGCCAATAATCAGCAGGTCGGCGGCCTCCATGAAGCGGGCAAACCACACCACCAGCCCCAGCGCATCCACCGGGCCCACCGGCGGGCCATCGACCGCATCGAGCACCAGTTTCGAGGGCGCCCAAACGCTGATTTTGTCATGGCGCATCGACCAATCCAATTCGGTGCGCGAATTGACCACCACGCAGCGCGGGTCGCGCGCGGCCAGCATCCATGCGTTTTGCTCGATTGCCAACAGATCAATCCGGCGTTGCGCCATGGCATGGCCTGCATCCGGGCGCGGGGTATCACCCGGACCAACGCATAAAATCGTTGGGCGCTGTTCAAGCTCTAGCTGGTCCAGCCACTGGCCCAGATGGGCAGAGGAAATGGCGGCATTTGACAAATACACCACCTGAGGGTGCGGTTTATCGGCGGCAATGCGGCGCGGCGCGGCCTGTTTGCGCGCGCGCACGATTTCAACACCCAAGGCACCCGGGCCACGATCTAGCTTTTCAATGCGCACAAAGACCCGCACGGCCTGTGGTTCAAGCAAAATACGCTCGGCAATGCGCTCGGCCAGGGTTTCCAAAAGGTTCAACCGCTCGTCCGCCAGCTCGGCGGCAATCGCCTCGGTCACCCGGTCATAGGACAAAATGCTATCGACATCGTCCTCGAGGATGTTTTCAACCGGGGTCACCTCGACCACCACGTTAAAACACACCCGCTGGGTTGTGCCACGCTCGGCTTGAAAGGCGCCAATTTCCACCTCGACCACGTGATCGCGCAGCGAAATACGGTCAAGCGGCCCCTCGCCGGCGGTGCCAGCGGCCCGCTCGGCCGGGTGGGCAAAGGCCCATTTGATCTCTTGGCTCATCTTGGCCCCCAACCAGTGTGCTTTGGCACGCACCTTAGCCCGCGCTGTGCCCGGCGCCGGGCCACGGGCGGCACCACGCCCCCCATTTGCGGCAAGCCTACGTCAATTTTGCGACAACTCGCGCGGATGACGGTAAAAATGATGCTGGCCAATCTTCACAGTGGCGGCAAATTTCTTTGCCCAACGCGGCTTTACCCAATCGGCATGGTAATGCGTGGCACCATGGGTCAGGCTGCGATCAGCCCCGTTTAGCAGCAGCTTCGCCACCTTGCCCGCGCGTTCAAACGCTTTGGGTTCGCTGATGGTTTCGGCCAAGCCATCGCAGGTATAGCTGAATTGGCAGGCATGGCGCCGGCCGGTTCCCTGATGCACCACACCGCAGACAGTATCGGGAAAATTGGGGCTATCGACCCGGTTCAAAATAACCTCGGCCACGGCAAACTGGCCCTTCACGCTTTCGCCGCGCGCCTCGAAATACAACGCCTCGGCCAAGCATTGCCATTGCTTGCCCCCCGATTGCACCGGCGGCAGGTTTGCCAGCCACGCCCGGGTATAGGGGGCCAAGGCCTCGCCATTGGGGCGCTTCATCAATGCATCGATCCGGTCGCTGGGCAAGCGGATCATATTGTGCTTTTCAACGCTTAGAACGTCATGGACCGTCTGCTCGGCCTGGGCCGGCGCAACCGCCAGCAACGCCAAGACCAGCGCAAAAACCCGTTTCATGCGTTTTCCTCCGTGCCTTTTGGGGCGAAAACGCAGCTTTTATGCAGGAAATATCACTTTGGTCCACCCCAAAAGGCCGCATTAGCCATGCGTATAGGGTATACCCCCTATCGGCCAAGCAGATCTTGGGGCTGCTCCGCCCGGCCCTACCCGATTTTGTCTTTCACCGCCAACTGGGCGGCGGCAAGCCGCGCAACCGGCACCCGGAAAGGCGAACACGACACATAGTCAAAGCCCGCAGCCCGGCAAAACGCAATCGATTCTGGGTTGCCCCCATGTTCGCCACAGATCGAAACCACCAGATCAGGGCGCGCGCGGCGGCCGCGCTCGGCCCCGATGGTCAACAATTCGCCCACCCCATCGGCATCAAGCCGGTGAAAAGGGTCTTCCGGGAACACACCCTGCTGCACATAGGTGGACATAAAGCGCCCCGCATCATCGCGCGACAGGCCATAGGTCATCTGCGTAAGGTCGTTCGTGCCAAAAGATAAAAACGCACAATGCGGCGCGATTTCGCCCGCCCGCAGCGCCGCGCGTGGGGTTTCCACCATAACCCCCATCCTGTAGGTAAAGCTTTGGCCAGTTTCCGTGCGCACCGCCGCCGCCACGGCATCGATGCGGGTTTTCACCATTTCCACTTCACGCTTGGCCGAAACCAGCGGGATCATGATTTCCGGCACCACCGCCGCCCCATCACGGCTGGCCGCGATTGTGGCCTCGAAAATGGCGCGGGCCTGCATTTCGTAAATTTCCGGCACGGTAATGCCCAGCCGCACCCCACGCATGCCCAACATTGGGTTATATTCCACCAGCGCCTCGACCCGGCGGGTGACATCTGACAAGGGCAGATCCAGCGCCTCGGCCAATTCCCGATGCCCCGCCCGATCCGAGGGCAAAAACTCGTGCAGTGGCGGGTCAAACAAGCGTATGCACACAGGCTGGCCCTGCATGATGTGAAACAGCTCGATAAAATCCGCGCGCTGCATCGGCAACAAACGCTCTAGCGCCGCAGCCCGGTCTTTCGAGGTATCGGCAAAAATCATCTCGCGCATCACCGTCAGGCGATCGGCCTCGAAAAACATATGTTCGGTGCGGCACAGCCCAATGCCTTGGGCGGCAAAATTGCGCGCGGTCAACGCATCGGCAGGCGTATCGGCATTGGCACGAATGCCAATGTCGCGCACCGCATCAGCCCAGGCCATCAGGATTTGAAACGCGTCATCTTGAGCGGCTTCCAGCATCGGCGCCTCGCCGGCCAAAACCTCGCCATTGGTGCCATCCACGGTAATCGCATCACCGGCGCGCAATTCGCGCCCATCCCGGGTTAGCAAGGCCTGTTTGCTGGTGTGAAACTTCAAATCATGCGCGCCCACCACACAAGGCAGGCCCATGCCGCGCCCAATCACCGCCGCGTGGCTGGTCATGCCGCCACGCTCGGTCAATACCGCCACCGCCGCATGCATGCCGCGAATATCCTCGGGCGCGGTTTCGCGCCGCACCAAAACGCAAGGCTCGCCGCGCGCGGCACTGGCCTGCGCGGCCGCCGCCGAAAACACGATACGCCCCGCAGCAGCCCCAGGGCTGGCCGCCACCCCGCGCGCCACCACCTCGCGCCGCGCCTCTGGGTCCACTTGGCGGTGCAGCAATTCGTTCAACGCCCGCGGCTCGACCCGCATCAGCGCCTCCTCGCGCGAGATGATGCCATCCTCGGCCAAACGCACCGCGATCCGCACCGCCGCCCGCCCCGAACGCGCCACCCGCACCCCATCCAAAATATGCACCTCACCATTCTCGATGGTGAATTCCGCCTGCATTTCCTCGCGCAGCCGCTGGCGCATTTTGCCCGTGATCGAAATCAACCGGTCAAACGCCTCTGGCGCCAGCTCTTGCAGGCTGGGCCCGCGCGGGTCGCGTTCCAAAAACGCCGCTTCGCGGTCGCGCTCCAGCGCATCACGGCCCTGGCTTTGGCGCAAATAACGCCCGGTAATTTGCTGCACCCCGGTTTTGCTGTTCACCAGCTGGATCACGCCCGAGCCATTTTCGCCGCCCTCACGCCCCAGCCCCAAGGCCATC
>RFQY01000100.1 GCA_009924775.1 Paracoccaceae bacterium
ACAAACAGCACCACAGGGTTGCGATACAGCCGATACAGCCAGCGCCCAAACCGCCCCCGCGTTTGGTATTCGGCCACTGTTAAGGTGGTCACATCGCCAATACCGCGCGCATCTAGGTTGCCATGGCTGGCGTGGTGAATGGCATGGGTGCGTTGCCACACGGCATAGGGCGTCAGGGTCAGCACCCCAAGGCTGCGGCCAATCCAATTTTGCACGCGGCGCTGTTTCAAAAACGCCCCATGCCCGCAATCATGCTGGATAATGAACAGGCGCACCAAAAAGATACCATTGAGCAGCGCCAAACCGAACGACGTCACAGGCGCATAGGCCAATAACCACCACGCCAACGCCCAGATCATCAAAAACGGCAGCAGGGTTGCGGCCAATTCAAACACGCTGCGCCCCAAAGACGGGTCGCGGTAGCGGGCAAGAACGGCCAGCCACTGGCGGGCATTGGCGGGGGGCGTCAAAGTATGAGACATTCAGGCCTTGTCTTGTGGCACCCCAGCGGGGGCAGGTGTGGTTTCGGGCCTAGAAAGGAAATTCGTAGAATATACCGCGATAGGCACTACTGCTGCTAAGGCGCTTCGGCCCTTTTGACAATAATCTTTATGTCGCAACCGTGCATTGCTTCTGAGCCGCCCAGCCGCCGGGGCGGGGACTGGCCATCGGGCCCGCCTTGTGAAATATAGCGTTTGAACCGGGTCTGGGGCGCTGCGCCATGGGGCAAAAGGAGCGGATATGCAGGATTTTGATTTTGATCTTTTTGTGATTGGCGGCGGTTCGGGTGGGGTGCGCGCGGGCCGTGTGGCGGCGCAAACCGGGGCGCGGGTGGCCTTGGCAGAAGAGGACCGCTACGGCGGCACCTGCGTGATCCGCGGCTGCGTGCCGAAAAAACTGATGGTGTTTGCCAGCGAATTTCCCGCCGCCATGAGCCAGGCGCGCGCCTATGGTTGGGACGTGCAGCAAGGCGCGTTTGACTGGGGGCAGTTCAAGGGCCAGCTGCATGCTGAACTGGACCGCTTGGAAGGTGTGTACCGTAACATTTTGAAAAATAACGGTGTAACTACGTTTGACGCGCGCGCCTCGTTGGTTGATGCGCATACGGTGATGCTGGCCGATGGCCGCCGGTTTAGCGCGCGCCATATCTTGCTGGCGATGGGCGGGCGGCCCGTGCTGCCCGATATGCCCGGCGCCGAATTGGGCATCACCTCGAACGAGATTTTTCACCTGCCGGAATTGCCAAAACGCATGCTGATCATTGGGGGCGGCTACATCGCGTGTGAATTTGCGTGTATTTTAAATGGCTTGGGCGTCGAGGTGACGCAGTTTTACCGCGGCGCACAAATCCTGCGTGGGTTTGACGACGAGGCGCGCGGGCTGGTGGCCGAGGAAATGCGCCAAAATGGCGTCGATCTGCATTTGGGCACCAACATTTTGTCGATGCAAAAGGAAGGCGCGCAAATCCGCGTGCTGGCCACGAACGGCAGTGACACGCTTTTTGATCAGGTCATGTTTGCCACCGGCCGTGCCCCCAATACCGCTGGCATGGGGCTGGCAGAAATCGGTGTGCGCTTGGGCCGCAATGGCCAGGTTTTGGTGGATGACTACAGCCAAACCAGCGTGCCTTCGATTTATGCGGTGGGCGATGTGACCGACCGGGTAAACCTAACCCCCGTCGCCATCCGCGAGGGCATGGCCTTTGTCGAGACGGTTTTCAACGCCAACCCCACGCCCGTGGATCATGCGTTGATTCCCACAGCCATTTTTACCCAGCCTGAAATGGGCACCATCGGCCAATCCGAGGAAGAGGCCCGCGCCATAGGGCCCGTGGAAATTTACGCCACCTCGTTCAAGCCAATGCGCGAATCCTTTGCCGGCGGCACCCAGCGGGTGCTGATGAAACTGGTGGTCTGCGCCACCACGCGCAAGGTGCTGGGCTGCCATATTGTCGCGCCGGGGGCTGGGGAAATGATCCAGCTGGCCGGGATCGCGGTGAAGATGGGGGCCACAAAAGAAGATTTCGACCGCACTGTCGCGGTGCACCCAACCATGTCGGAAGAAATCGTGACAATGAAACAACCTGTGCGCAGCGCTTGAAATTTGGCTGCGACTACACAGTTTAGGCATAGATAAGAACGTAACCTACAAAAGGGGTATGATAGGTAATGGCTGGACAGTCAGGCGGCCCATGGGGCGGCGGCGGAAACCGGGGCGATGAAAACGACGGGCGTCGCGAACAGGGCGGCGGGCGTCGCCCGGGCCAACAAGAAGGGCCACAGATACCCGAAATCGACGAGTTGGTAAGAAAAGGCCAAGAGCAACTGCGCGTGCTGATGGGCGGGCGCGGTGGCGCTGGCAATGGCGGCGGGCGTGGCACCGGCGGCAATGGGCCACAGGGCCCACAGCTGACGCGCTCGGGCGTGTTGATGGGGGCTGCGGGCGCGGTGGCGCTGTATCTTTTTGCCAGCTTCTACACCGTCAAACCCGAAGAACAGGGCGTCGAGCTGTTGTTGGGGCAGTATTACCGCACCACGGATGATGGCCCGCACTTTGCGTGGTGGCCCTTCATCAAGGCCGAGGTTGTATCCACCTCGACCGAGCGGACAGAAAGCATTGGTATCGCCCGCGGGCGCGAAGATACCGGGCTGATGCTGACCACGGATGCCAATATCGTGGATATCGATTTCCAAGTCGTGTGGAACATCTCGGATCCGGCGCGGTTGCTGTTTAACATTCGCGACCCGCAGCAAACCGTTCAGGCGGTGTCGGAATCGGTGATGCGCGAGATCATCGCCGCCACCCCATTGGCGCCGATCTTGAACCGTGACCGTGGGATTATCGCTGAAACCGCGCAGCTGCGCATTCAGCAGGCCTTGGATGAATACGAAAGCGGCATTCGTATCGTGCGTTTGAACCTTGAAAAGGCAGACCCGCCGCGCGAGGTGATCGATAGCTTCCGCGAAGTGCAAGCCGCCGAGCAAGAGCGCGACCGCCTGCAGCGCCAAGCGGATGCCTATGCAAACCGGGTCTTGGCCGAGGCGCGCGGTGAATCTGCGCAGATGCTGGAACAGGCCGAAGCCTACCGCGCCCAAGTGGTGAACGAAGCCTTGGGTGAGGCCAGCCGTTTTGGTGCGGTTTTGGAAGAATACTCCAAAGCGCCCGACGTGACGCGACAGCGTTTGTATCTTGAAACGATGGAAAAAGTGCTGGGCGCTGTCGATAAAACCATTCTGGACAGCAGTTTGGTTGGCTCGGAAGGCGGGCAGGGCGTGGTGCCCTATCTGCCTTTGAACGAGCTGAAACGCACGACCGGGGGTAACTAAGCATGAAAAAATCGACATTCATTTTGCCGGGCATCGTGCTGGTTTTCGTTGCGGCCATGTCCTCGCTTTTTGTGGTGGACGAGCGTGAAAAAGCGCTGGTGCTGCAATTTGGTCAAATCAAATCGGTGCACGAAGAGCCGGGCTTGTATTTCAAGATCCCGCTCATTCAGGAAGTGGTGCGCTACGACGATCGCATCTTGTCGCTGGATACCGAGGTGATCGAGGTGACGCCGTCGGATGATCGCCGTTTGGTGGTGGATGCTTTCGCGCGCTACCGTATCGCAGATGCCGAAGCCTTTCGTCGGGCCGTGGGCGCAGGCGGTTTGCGTCTGGCCGAAGACCGGTTGCAATCGATCCTAAACGCCCAAATCCGCGAAGTTCTGGGCGCTGATCAGGTCACATCCGATACGATCTTGTCAGAAGATCGCCGTGGGCTGATGACGCGTATCCGCGATCAGGCCCGTGCATCGGCCCTGTCTTTGGGCTTGGATGTGGTGGATGTGCGTTTGAAGCAAACCAACCTTCCAGCGCAAAACCTAGAAGCCACCTTTGCCCGGATGCGCGCCGAGCGTGAACGCGAAGCCGCCGACGAGATCGCCCGCGGTAACGAGGCCGCCCAACGCGTGCGCGCCTTGGCCGATAGAACCGTGGTGGAAACCCTGTCCGAGGCCGAGCGTGAAGCCAACGTTGCGCGCGGCGAGGCAGATGCCCGCCGCAACAACATCTTTGCCCAAGCCTATGGCGCAGATCCTGAATTCTTCAGCTTCTACCGCTCGCTACAAGCCTACGAGCGTGCCATCCAAGCGGGCAACTCGACGATGGTGATTACCCCAGATAGCGATTTCTTCAACTATCTGGGCGCGGTCGCAGGCCGGCCAAAGGCCGACTAAGATGATGGCTACGATCGTGCTGGCCCTTGGGCTGGTGTTGATCCTCGAGGGGCTGGCCTATGCGCTGGCCCCTTCGCTTGTCGAGCGTATGCTCGAGGCGCTGCGCGCCATGCCGCTGGCGGCCCGGCGCATGATGGGGCAACTGGCCATTCTGTTGGGCTTGGCGCTGCTGTGGCTGGCGCGGTATTTGGGGGCGTTTTAGTGGCGCTGGCGCGCCGGGCCTTCGGCGCCCGCCGCAGCGTCTGCGCGCGGTTGCCAAGCTATAGCCAAGGTAGGCAGGCATAGAAAAAGGCGCCGTTTGGCGCCTTTTTCGTGTTTCATGGCCCGCCACCGGCGCTGGTTATTCCCAGCAGTTCACCAAGACAGTCATTTGCGCGGCCTTGTCGGTCAGCTGTTCGGCGGGCAGGTTGGGTTGCGCGCTGGTGTTGCGCGGGCTTAGGCCAAGCTGGGTCAGCGTATCGCGCAGCACCGGGCCGGCCAGGCTGAATTGCACATCATCGGGCAGGGTGCGCCCGTTATTGGCCGCAGCCCCGGGCAATAGCATGCCCAGCACGGCGCCGCTGGCATCGATCACCGGCCCGCCCACATCGCCCGGCAGGCTGGCCAGCTGCAACCGGTTCAGCATGGTTTCCCCCGCCAGCCCCTGCAGATCTGCCAAGCTGCCAAAGGTCAGCGTGGGCGCGCCCAACAGCCCGCCATAGGAATACCCGCTGACGGCGATGTCTGCGTTCAGCAGCGGCGTATTGGCCTGAAAGGCGGCATAGGCGGGCGGGGCAATCGGTGTGCGCGGGGCCAAAATGGCGATGCCCAACTTGGCATCTACCGCCGTGACATTGGTTTCCAACCCGTTTTCCAAGGTGACCGAGCTGCAGTTTTGCACCGCTTCCAACGCGGTCACCACATGGCCCTGTGGATCTATGAAAAACCCAGATCGGGTCAGCCGTGGCGTGCGAATTTTCAAGCCAGCCACCAGATCAACGCGCTGTTGTTCGCCAATCATGTCAGGGGTCAGCGTGCCCGGGCTGCGCTGCAGGCTTTTTTGCATCTCGCCCAACAGGCGGGTGCGGCGCTCTTCGTCGCCTGCGGGCCACAGCAGGGTAAAGCCTTTGATCTCGCCATTTTGCAGCGTCACCTCGGTATGCGAGATGAAATCTGTTCCTTGGCCGATCAGGAAAAACCCATCGCTGTCGCGGCGGCGCGGCCCCTCGGGGGGGACAATGGCGAGCGTTTGCATAATGTCATAAAGGCCAAACAACGCGGTGCGGTCGCCTTTTTGGCTGATCAACAGCACTTTTGCCGGTAAATCGCCCGTGCTCGAGTAATGGGCAAAGGGATATTCGTATTTTTCGAACCCCACAGCCGCCATCGGCATCTTGATCGAAATCCCTGCATTGGCATCGGCCACCAGCTGCAGGTCTAGCCCCTCGAGCACCGCGTTATATTGCGCCAAAAGCGCTGCGCGCTGCAGGGTCGATAAAACGCCGGTGGGGGTGTAGCCATTGGCAATCTGCCATGCCTCCATGGCGCGGCGGGTGCCACTGCCAAAGGCGCCATCGATGCCAGAATTGTAAAAACCAGCCCATTTCAGCGCCACTTGCAACGCCTCGCGCTCGGCTTGGGTCAGTTGCGCCTCGCTGGCGCGGGCCTCGCGCGGGGTTTCATCGGCTGGCGGCGCTGCCACGGCGGGGGCACTGGGCGCGGGTGGCGTTGTGGTGGCCGTTTCGGCAGGCGCGGGCGCGCGGGTGCGGCCCAAAATATCGGCGCCAACGGGCCAGAATTGCTGGCCAAAATCCGCAGTCGGCATGACATAGCTGTCGCTGGGGATAAGCCCCTGCGACCGGTAGCTGCGCAGGACCAAAACCGCATCTTCGGGCGTGTAGGGCCCCAAGGAAATACCATACCAGCCGCTGCCCAAGGCAAAGCCGTTCACATCGGGCAGGGTGGCTGCATAAATGCGCGCGCGCTCTTGGGCGGCGGCAAGGGTGGGTTGGGCCTCGATTTGCACCCATGCAATTTGCTGGGGCGCAAGCGCTTGGCGGTCAGTGATGGGGGCCGCCAGCGGGGCCTGCACCGGCGCCTGCTGTGCCACGGCCCCATCCACAGCGAGAATTGTTGAAAATAACGCGAGATAAAATTGCTGTTTCATTGTGCCTGCCATTTTTCCCCAACCGGGGCGGTTTTTCGGTATCGGTTCCGTTTTAAGCAAATATGTCACGCTCTGCACCCCAAATTTGCGCGTGCCAGCGCATTGACCCCACATCGGCCACGCAATAGGTAGAAGCCGATTTTAAAGGCGCGCAGGATGGTGAACCCATGACAGATGCAGCAACAAAACCCCGCAGCTTTCAGGAGATTATTCTTCGGCTGCAAACCTATTGGGCGGCCAAGGGCTGCGCGGTGCTGCAACCCTACGATATGGAGGTGGGTGCGGGCACATTTCACCCCGCCACCACATTGCGCGCTTTGGGCACCAAGGCATGGGCCGCAGCCTATGTGCAGCCCTCGCGCCGCCCCACCGATGGGCGCTATGGCGAAAACCCCAACCGGCTGCAGCATTATTACCAATACCAAGTGCTGATCAAACCCAGCCCGCCAGATCTGCAAGCGCTTTATCTGGGCAGTTTACAGGCCATCGGCATCGACATGGCGCTGCACGATATCCGTTTTGTCGAAGACGATTGGGAAAGCCCGACCTTGGGGGCTTGGGGCCTTGGCTGGGAAGTCTGGTGCGACGGTATGGAAGTGTCGCAATTTACCTATTTCCAACAGGTTGGCGGGCATGATTGCCACCCCGTTTCGGGCGAGTTGACCTACGGGTTAGAGCGGCTGGCCATGTATGTGCTGGGTGTCGATCACGTGATGGATATGCCCTTTAACGACCCCGACGCGCCCATTGCGCTGCGCTATGGCGACGTGTTTCGCCAGACCGAGCAGGAATATTCGCGCTGGAATTTCGACGTGGCCGACACCGAGGTTTTGCTGCGCCATTTCCAAGAGGCCGAGGCCGAATGCCAAGCCATTCTGGACCGCCCCCATGACGACCCGAAAACTGGCAAGCGTATCATCATGGCCCACCCAGCCTATGACCAATGCATCAAGGCCAGCCATATTTTTAACCTGCTTGATGCCCGGGGCGTTATTTCCGTGACCGAACGCCAAAGCTATATCGGGCGGGTGCGGGCCTTGGCCAAGAAATGCGCTGATGCCTTTGTTCAAACCGAAGCTGGGGGGTATGCAGGCTGATGGGCAAGTTTTTGGCGGCTTTCATCTTGTGCTCGGCCTTGGCGGCGGGTGTGGGCGTATATTACCTGCAAGTTTACGGCTATTACGAAGAGGTGGTGGCGAACGGGCAAACCGATGTGCAGATCACAGGCCTGGCCAGCGGCCAGCCCATGCCGGTGGCCTATGAGCAGTTCCAAGCCATCGATGCCAGCAGCAGCCCTATCCGCTACCGGGCGTGTTTCACCACGCCAAACAGCTTGGCCATGCTGAGCGAAACCCACAAACCCTATGACAAACCCGTGCCGCTGCAGGCGCCGGGCTGGTTTTCTTGTTTCAACGCCGAAGAGATTGGCGCCGCGCTCGAGGCGGGCACGGCCTTGGCCTTTATGGGCGAGGAAAACCACGTGTACGGAATTGACCGGATCGTTGCCGTCCTGCCCGATGGGCGCGGCTTTGTCTGGCATCAAATAAACCATTGCGGGGAAAAGGTGTTCGACGGCCAACCCACCCCCGAAGATTGCCCCGAGCCGGAGGCCAACTGATATGCCCAATTTGCTGATCGAATTGTTTTCCGAGGAAATCCCGGCCCGCATGCAGGCGCGTGCGGCGCAAGATTTGAAAAAGCTTGTCACCACCGGCTTGGTCGAGGCGGGGCTTACCTATGGCGGCGCTGCCAGCTTTGCCACGCCGCGCCGGCTGACCTTGGCGGTCGAGGGGCTGCTGGCGGCCTCGCCCACCTTGCGCGAAGAGCGTAAAGGCCCGCGTGTGGATGCCCCGGAACAGGCCATCGAAGGGTTTTTGCGCGGCGCAGGCCTGACCCGCGATCAGCTGGAAATTCGTGACGAGAAAAAAGGCCAAGTGTATTTTGCCACCATCGAAAAGCCCGGGCGCGCGGCGCCCGAGATCGTGGCCGAGGTGCTGGAAAACGCAGTGCGCAATTTCCCGTGGCCAAAATCCATGCGCTGGGGCAGTGGCAGCCTGCGTTGGGTGCGCCCGCTGCACACGATCTTGTGTATCTTGACCAACGAGGCCGGCGAGGCCGAGGTGGTGGCGCTGGATATCGATGGCATTCAGGCCGGCAATACCACCGAAGGCCACCGCTTTTTGGGCGATGGGCGTTTTGCGGTCAGCAGTTTTGACGATTATGCCGCCAAGCTAAAGCGCAATTTCGTGCTGCTGGATGCAAGCGCGCGCGCCGAAACCATCTGGGGCGAGGCCAGCAACATGGCCTTTGCCCAAGGGATGGAGCTGATGGAAGACCCAGCGCTTTTGGCCGAGGTGGCCGGGCTGGTGGAATGGCCCGTGGTGCTGATGGGGCAGATTGACGAGGCGTTTTTGGGCCTGCCGCCCGAGGTGTTGCAAACCTCGATGAAAGAGCACCAGAAATTCTTTTCGGTCCGCAACCCGAAAACCGGGCGGATCGAGAAATTTGTCACTGTTGCCAACCGTACCACCGCCGATCACGGCGCCACAATTCTGGCGGGCAACCAAAAAGTATTGGCCGCACGTTTGTCGGATGCCAAATTTTTCTGGGAAAACGACCTGCGCGTGGCCAAAACCGATGGTCTGGGTGCCTGGGTGGGGCGGCTAGAGGCGGTGACCTTTCACAACAAATTGGGCAGCCAAGCCGCGCGCATTGCCCGTATTGCCGCGCTGGCGCGCCAGCTTGCCCCGGCGGTGGGTGCCGATGCCCAATTGGCCGAACAGGCAGCACAGGTGGCCAAGGCCGATTTAAGTTCGGAAATGGTCTATGAGTTTCCAGAACTGCAGGGGCTGATGGGCCGCTATTACGCCACCGCTGCAGGGCTGGACGCGCAGGTGGCCGCCGCCTGCCAAGAGCATTATTCGCCCCTTGGCCCCTCGGATGCGGTGCCACATGCGCCGGTATCGGTGGCCGTGGCGTTGGCCGATAAGCTGGACACATTGTGCGGGTTTTGGGCGATCGACGAAAAACCAACCGGCAGCAAAGACCCATACGCGCTGCGCCGCGCTGCGCTGGGGGTGATCCGGTTGGTGCTGGAAAACACGCCGCGCTTGCCGCTGTTGGAGGTGCTGACTGCGCATTTGGCGCGCCAGCCGCAGCTGGGGGATGGGCCGGCATTGGCGGCCGATCTGCTGTCGTTTTTCCACGACCGGCTGAAAGTATTCCTGCGCGATCAGGGGCTGCGCCATGACGTAATTGATGCGGTGCTGGCCAAGGCTGGAAATGATGATTTGCTGTTGGTCGTGGCCCGCGCACAGGCGCTTAATGACACGCTGGCCACCGAAGATGGCACCAACCTTGTGCAGGGTTTCAAACGCGCCAACAACATCTTAACCCAAGCCGAGGCCAAGGATGGGGTGGAATATTCCTTTGGGGCGGATGCGAAGTTTGCCGAAAGCGACGCTGAGACCGCGCTATTTGCGGCGCTTGATGTGGCCGAAGCCGCGATTGTACCTGCGCTAGAGGCCGAGGATTTCGCCGCCGCCATGGCCGCCATGGCCGCGCTGCGCGCGCCGATTGACGGGTTTTTCGAGGCGGTGCAGGTGAATTCCGACAATGACATCATCCGCCGAAACCGCCTGAACCTGCTGCACCGGATCCGCACGATTTGTTTGAGCGTGGCGGATTTGGCGCGCATCGAGGGCTGATCTTTGCGGCAGGGCCCGGCGGGGGCGCTGCCCCCGCTGGCCTGCGGCCAGCCCCCCCCGGAGTATTTGTCGCAAGATGAAGAGGCGGCTTGCCTTGTGCGGTGTGGGGCGTATTCTGCGCCCACATAGGAAAGGTGCCGCGGTGCAGCAAAATGACCCTCATATCACCCTGATTACCCCCGATGCGCCGATGTCGGCCGCAAGCCATGGGGGGCGGGCGAAATGCCTGCAGCGCCTTGTGCGCTTGCAGATGCCCGTGCCACTGACGGTGGCGCTGTCGTTTGATGCGGTGCATCGCATTGCACAGGGCGAGATGCCGGATATGGCGGCGATGTTGGCGCCTTTTGGCAGCCAGCCCTTGCTATGCGTGCGCCCCAGCTCGCAAGACCCAGATTGGGGGGGGCCGGGGGCGGTGCTGAATATTGGCATGAATGACGCCCAATACGTGGAGTTGAGCGAGCGGATTGGCACCAATGCTGCGGCGGCAGTTTATACGCGGTTTGTGCAGGCCTATGCCATTCACGTGGCGCGGCTGGACCCGGATGCGTTTGAACATTTGACCGGGCAGGGGCTGGAGGTATTGCGCGCGGTGCTGCGTGCCTATGAGGATGAAACGGAAGAGGCCTTTCCACAAGATCCAGGGGTGCAATTGGCAGAGGTGCTGCGCTCGATGGCGCGGGCCTGGGAGGGCACGACCGCACGATTGCTGCGCCAAGCCAAAGGCGCGCCTGCCGATGCGGGGCTGGGGCTGGTGGTGCTTT